>CANGLG010000039.1 GCA_947454395.1 Flavobacteriales bacterium | reverse complement strand
GTTGTTATTAAGAAATAAAATTTTCAAAGAAGGTAATCAATGAAAAGTATTTTATTAGGCTTTATACTCCTTTCTTTCGGAGTATATGGTCAAAAGAAATTGACAGGCGTTATAAAAAACAAGGAAACAAACCTCGGAATTGACGCCGCACAAATACAAATAATCGAAACAGGTGATCGAACCTATTCGAATTTAAAAGGCGAATTTATCTTCGAAGGTAATTTTCCTGAAAACATTCAATTGAAAGTCGGTGCTGTTGGATTTCAAACAGAAATTTTAAATTTTTCTTTTTCGAATTCAAATGCGATCGAAATAAAGTTAACCGAAAAGCACGTTGATTTGGAAGAAATAACCGTTTCAACTGGAGCCAACGTGATGCAAAACAAATCTCCTTTTCACGTTGAAACAAGGAAATTGTCCGATCTAAACGGAGTCGCTACAATGAATTTAGGAGAAGCGATTGCCAAAATACCGGGTGTTTATCAGTCTAGTTTAGGAAATGGAATCTCTAAACCCGTAATTCGCGGTTTGCAAGGAATGCGTGTTGTTACTGTTCTAAACGGACTGAGAATCGAAGGACAACAATGGGGTGGCGATCACGGAATGGGTTTGTCCGAAATTGGAATCGGATCTGTTGAAGTGATCAAAGGTCCAGCCTCTTTGCTTTACGGAGCGGATGCATTGGGCGGAGTTCTTTATTTTTCCGATGAACCGTATGCTGCTACCAACACGCGTTCGTTAAGCGTTCAAAGTCTTTATCAATCAAATACACAAGGCGGTTCGGTTCGGTTTTTATACAAAGAATCTCGAAAAAAACTGCGTTGGCTCTTCGGTGGAAGTTATTCGAATCACGCTGATTTTCAGCTACCAAGTGGAAAGTTTGCCAAAAACTCGCGTTTCGATGAATCCGTTCTGAAATCTGCACTTTCATTTAATGGAAAAAATAGTGTTCATCATCTTCGATATGCTTTCAATGCTACTGTTACCGGAATTCCCGGACACACGCACGATAGTTTAGCAGTCTTTTCAGATTTTCAAGTAACAGATCAGAAAAGAAAATACGAGTTACCTGCACAGTTTTTTCAAAATCACTTTCTTTCATTTGACAACAAATGGTTTTACAAATCAAGTGACTTGCAAATTTTTGTTGGAGCAACTAGTAATCGTTTGATTGAATACGATGAAAAAGTGACCATTCCAAGTTTGAGCATGCGATTAAACAATGGACTTTACTCCATGAAATGGAATAAAAAATGGTCGAATTCCTCTAAATTGACAATAGGCATTCAGGGAATGGCACAGAATAATGCAAATGCACAAAACGCATCTGATATATTAATTCCGAACGCAAATACCTTTGATAACGGCATTTTTGCAAATTGGGTTTACGAATGGAACCGATGGATATTACAAGCAGGAGTTCGATACGATTTACGTATTTTGAAATCATTCGAAACATTTGAAATTAACAACCCAATTACAAAAAGCTATAGTGCCCCGAATGCGGCTGTTGGTTTGGTTTATAATACTGAAAATTTCACCTTTCGAACAAACATCTCGAGTGGTTTTAGAGCCCCTCATTTGACTGAACTGCTCGCCAACGGATTTCATCACGGAGCTCTTCGATATGAAATTGGGGACGTAAACTTAAAACCTGAGAAAGCCACGCAGCTCGATTTAACGTTCGAGTATAAAAATGAACATTTGGCTTTGGTAGTAAATCCATACGTCAATTACATTACCAATTACATCTATCTGCAACCTATTGATTCCTTTGTAGATGGGATTCCCGCTTTCAACTTTGAGCAAATGAATGCCGTTTTGTTTTATGGAAGCGATTTTGGTGTTCATTATCACCCTCATTTTGCACACAACCTCCATGTAGAATCGAATTTTTCTTGGATAAATACGATTACGCAATCCGATAGCAGCATTTCACTCCTTCCTCCTTCACGTTTGAATACAAGCTTGCGTTATTCATTCAATGCTGGCAAGAAATTTCAATTGAAAGATTTCATTGTACAACACACTTTTATGGCGGCTCAAAATAAAGTTGCATTTAATGAATTGCCAACAAAAGCATACAATTTAGTGAACGTTTCCTTAAATGCATCCATCAATTTAAAACAAACAATTAGTCTTGCCATTGGATGTAAAAATATTTTCAACGAACAATATATCGATCACCTTTCCCGGCTTAAGAATATCGAAATGCCTGGAATGGGGAGAAATTTTTATATAAGTCTTAATTTTTTAATCAATCAAAATATTAAATCAAACAAATTATGAGAAAACTAATTTTAAAAAGCATTTTCTTAGTTGCAATTTCAATGACGTTTTATTCATGTAAACGAGATGTATGTCATGATTGTCATTACGACAAAGCAGGAACAGAGGTTGAAATGGGTGAGTATTGTGGAGAAGCACTCGAAAATCTTGAAGCAACCGGGACGTATACTGATTCAACCGGAACTTATGAAGTTCATTGCCATGGACATTAAAAGAATAATTCTAGCATTTGGGGCTGTTTCTTAGTTTTTCAACATTGTTAGAAAATAAGCGAAAGTAAATTTCGTTGTAACTTTTAAAGGTTGTATCTTTATTCTTTAAAATCAAAAGCATGTTTGACGACGAAGACGATGATTTTTCGGAAAGTAGTCTGAATGAGGATATTGAACAGTTTGAAGCACACTTGAAAGGTCAAACCCTAAAATTTATGGATAGTGACCGTCTTGAGGCATTAATTGATCATTATATCATAAATGGGCAGTATTCAAAAGCGAGAACAGCTTCAGAAATCGGAATCTATCATTTCAATTACAATTCCGTTTTTCTTCTTCGCAAAGCTCAGGCTATGAGCGGTATGGGACTGTTAAATGACGCATTGGAAATCATGAATCATTTAGAGAAAACAGAATCAAGTAGTGCCGAAATATTTCTTACCAAAGCTGCATTATTTAGTCAATTAAGGGATTCTCGAAATGCAATTAAGTATTTTAGATTGGCAATGGATGTTTGTGAACCGGAAGACCGTGACGAACTTTACCTTGATTTAGCAATGGAACATCAAAATGTGAGTCAATTTAAAGAGGCCGTTGATGTTCTGAAAGAAGCTCTGAAATACAATAATCAGAATGAAGGGGCTTTATATGAAATAGCTTATTGTTACGATCAAATGGGAGATTACGATCAAGCTATTAAATGTTATTCTGACTTTATTGATGAAAATCCATATTCGTTTACTGCTTGGTATAATTTAGGTAATGCATACAGTAAGCTTGAAAATTTTGAAAAAGCTATTTGGGCATACGATTATTCTATTCTCATAAATACAGATTTTGGTCCGGCTCATTTTAATCTTGGAAATGCTTATTTGTCCATGGAGAAGTACATTAAAGCAATTGAGCATTTTCATGAGTGCATGCGTTTGGACGGAGATGATGCGATGGCACTTTGCTACATCGGTGAAGCACACGAACAATTGAATGAATTTGAATTGGCTAGTCATTTTTATAAAAGAAGTTTAGAAATGGCTCCAATGCTGCCAGAAGCATGGTTAGGACTTGGGATTATTGAAGATATGAAGGGTAGAACAAGGGAAGGAATAGTATTGATTCAAAAAGCACTTGATTTCGATCCTGAGAATGCTGGTATTTATCACGTACTTGCAGGCGCATATGAGAAAATAGAACAACGTGAGTTAGCTATTGAAAACTATGAGAAATCACTGTCATTTGACCCAACTGATGAAGATTGTCTCTCTGATTACATTGAAATGTTGACGGAAATTTCACCTCTTGATGCTTTTCATAAATTACAAGAGTTTTCAGCTGAAAACGACTCAAATCCAATTGCCAAAGTTCTGGAAGTTAATTTACGTTGGGTTTTAGGTCAACGTGAAAATGCTATTCAATTGTTTATAGACTGTTTAAGCGAAGACGAAAAAAAAGCAAAATCAATTTTTGAAATAAATCCAAATTTACTCGATGATCAGGATTTCCTGAATCTATCACAAGATTAAACACATGAATTTTAAACTACCATACATACCGGAAAGAAGTGCAAAACCAAGAAATAAAGGGGTAACCATGATGATGGATAAGGGTTTGGGATTGAAAGAAACCGAACATTTTATTGAAGCATCTGGCCATCTAACAGACTTAGTTAAATTTGGATTTGGTACTTCTTATGTTACTCAAAACTTAGAAGAAAAAATAAAATTATATAAGCAAGCCGGAATTCGCCCTTATTTTGGAGGAACTCTTTTTGAAGCATTCTACGCACGTGGAAAATTCAATGATTATTTAAAAACAATTGATAAATATGGTTTAGATTTAGCAGAAGTTTCTGATGGTTCTATCATAATTCCTCATGATGAAAAATGTGAACTGATTTCAAAAATGGCCAAAGACAGAACCGTACTTTCTGAGGTAGGTTCAAAAGATTCAGGAATATTGATTTCTCCAGCAAAATGGGTGCGTTTAATGAGTGCTGAACTAGAAGCTGGAAGCTGGAAAGTCATTGCTGAAGGACGTGAAGCTGGAAATGTAGGTGTTTTTAGACCAAATGGAACCGCACACACATTGTTAATTAATAGAATCATTGCAAAGGTCGCCCCCGAAAGTATTTTGTGGGAAGCTCCACAAAAAAATCAGCAAGTTTGGTTCATAAAATTGTTTGGGGCAGAGGTCAATCTTGGAAATATCGGTCCAAGTGATGTCATTCCACTGGAATGTCTTCGATTGGGATTAAGAGGAGATACTTTCTTTGAGTTTTTACCAAAAGATTTCGCAGATCGTCTCAAGCAAGTAAACGACGACGAGGAAGTTGAAGAAGAAGGGTAATGCTTGATTATTTCATAAAATCACAGGATTTTATTGGACATTCGGGACAAGTTTTTTCTATCGATTTTGATGGAAAGTACATTTACTCGGCTTCAGCAGACAAATTTGTAACAAGGTGGGACTTACCCTCTGGAACTCAAGACAATTTTGCAATTAGATTTGAAAAGTCACCCTATGCAATTCGATTATTTTCCAATAATTCAAAATTAGCCGTTGGACTTGAAAATGGAGATTTACATTTTTTTGATTTAATTGAAAAAAAGGAATCAAAGTTTTACCAACAGCATAAATCAGCCATTTTTTTTCTTCTAGAAAATAGATCTAAAAGTCATTTGTACTCATCGGATGCAGAGGGAAATTTAGCTGTTTGGAATACTGAAACATTGAAGCTCGAAGTTATTCTGCCATTTGCTTGTGGGAAAATCAGAAGAATGTTGCTCAATTCAAATGAATCAAAGTTGTATTTGGCCTGCCAAGATGGAATTTTACGAGTTGTGGAAACAACTTATTTAAATTTAATTGAAGAGTTTTCTTGTCATCCCAATGGATTAACAGCATTTGCATTGGTTTCGGGAAATGAAAATCAGCTGC
Source organism: Flavobacteriales bacterium (assembly GCA_947454395.1). Taxonomy (GTDB): domain Bacteria; phylum Bacteroidota; class Bacteroidia; order Flavobacteriales_D; family Crocinitomicaceae; genus UBA952. The sequence goes on along the minus strand of CANGLG010000039.1, from coordinate 11,571 downwards.
TTACAGGAGGAAAGGATGCGCATTTAAAACTATGGGATTTAGAAACAAAGACATGTCTTACAAGCATACCTTCCCATAACTATGTTATTTACGATATCTTGTTTCTTGATTCAAAACATTTCGTCACAGTTAGCCGAGATAAGTCAATTAAAGTGTGGGATTCAGATCACTTTACGGTGATACAAAAAATTGACATCAAGCGGGGAGGACACAAACATTCTGTTAATTCAATTATCAAAATCAGTGATTTGAGTTTTGCAACCTGTAGCGATGATAAAACGATTCGCTTGTTTTCTGAAAGTAACCTACTTTAAAACTACATCAATTGATATTGGTAGGTGATCGGAATAACCGCCCAAGTATTTCTCACCAACATATGTACGTTTAGGTTGTTTATTTCCTTTGTATTCCTCCATTAAATAAGGAAAACTATTAATTCCCCCTGAGTTTGGTACAACTGAAATTTTCCCTGATGAGAAGCCAGGAGAAACCATCATGTGATCCAAAATTCCCCATTCTTGTTTGTAATAATGTGATCCACCAAATTCTCCGGATGATTTAACAATCATGGGAGTAAGTTTAGCAGAAATCAGTGATGGTGCTTTGTCTTCCGGATGGTCATTTAAATCCCCCATAAAAACGATTTTCGCATTCGGATTAACAGTCAGTACTGAATCAATGAATGAACGAGCACTTTCCGCAGCTTTTATTCTTTTGGGTTCACTATCGTTACTTCTTCTACTCGGCCAGTGGTTAACCATAGCAAAAACAGTGTCTTTTTTAATTAAAAATTTAGCCCAGACAACGTCTCTCGATTTTGGTTCTGAATCACCTGGTAAAGTAAAGCGGATATTACCTGATTTCAACACTTTCATTTTTGAGGCATTATAGATGAAACCGACGTCTATACCTCGGGCATCTGGACTTTCATAATGAACCGTTTTATAACATTTGAGTTTTTTGTTGCTTTTAATCAAATCATTTAAAACACCAACATTTTCAATTTCACAAAAACCCATTATTATTGGGTAATTCAGACTATTAATAATTTCAGAAACATGCTTGATTTTTTCTTGATATTTTGCGTTGTCCCATTTTAGTTTTGAAGTTGGCAGAAATTCGGCATCATCGTTCGTTCCATCGATGGTATCAAAGAAATTTTCAGTGTTATAAAATGCAATCTTAGCTAACTTTTGATTGAAAGCAAGGAAAGGAAAAGAAATTATGAAAAGGAATATTAGAAAGTTTCTCATGGTTTATTTTTTGCTAAACTAAAAACAATTTTTAAAGTGTGTTTTAATGAAAGATTATTTTAATGTGATTCCCACTGGACAGTGGTCAGAGCCCATAACATCATTTAAGATAAACGCTTCTATTACATCAGGGATAAAGCTTTCGGAAACCAAAAAATAATCGATTCTCCAGCCAATATTCTTTCCTCTAGCTCCAGCGCGGTAACTCCACCAAGTATATTTAACCTCGTCACCATTAAAATGTCTGAACGTATCTACAAGTCCATTTTTGGTGAATGCGTCCATTCCATCAATTTCTTGTTGCATGTGACCTGCTGATTTGTTGTAATTCTCTTTTGGTCTGGCTAAGTCGATGGATTTGTGTGCAACATTAAAATCACCACAAACAACAACCGGTTTTTTCTTTTCAAGTTTTTTGAGATAGTCAAGAAAATCTTTGTCCCATTTTTGTCTGTAATCCAATCTCAGTAATTCACTCCCAGAATTTGGAACGTAAACATTGATTAAGTAAAATTTTTCGTATTCCAAACAAACCGTTCGACCTTCCATATCGTGTTCGTCCATTCCTGTTTTGTAAGAAACGTGCAACGGCTTTTCTTTACTTAAAATTGCTGTTCCGGAATATCCTTTTCTGTCCGCATGATGTGCATAAACATGGTATCCGTTAAGAGGGGAAACAGTTTCTTTTACTTGTTCTTCAGTTGCCTTAGTTTCCTGAAGACAAATTACATCAGCATCCAAGACTTTCATGTCCTCAAGAAAAGTTTTAGAGGCAATCGCACGAATTCCATTTACGTTAAACGAGATAATTTTCATTGCTAAAAAACGATTGTAAGATTTGCAAAGAGTAAAGGTAACCAAATTGTTTGAAGCCCGTTTCGGAAAAACAGGTCGGTTTCTTTTCCAGCAATTAAATTCTTTTCTTCAAAACGGAGAAGCATATTCGAAGTAGGTTTGAATGAATAACCAATACTCGTTACAGAACCAGAGAATCCTAATGAATTGAGTGATGTCTGAATTTGTATTTTATTCGGATCATGGAAGTATTCTTGTCGAATTACTAAATCTGATTTGGGAGAAAGTTTAAAATCAATTAATCCGTTAATTTGCCACCAGTTTTGAGCGGATTTATTTTGAATAGATTGCCAACCTGAATAAATGCAAGCTTGGGTTTTAATAGATTTATTTTCAAAGGCCCAACTCAACTCTGAAAAGAATCGTAATCCAAATTCTGGATGTTGAACAGATGATTCATTTCCACTATAGGTTGTCCAATTCAAATAATTTTGGTTCTTTTTAAATTCCAATTGAGTTCCAAAAGATGGGATTTGTTTGTTAAGTCCGATTTTCTGCCAACCATTCATTAGAAAAAGGCTCAATTTCAATTCTTTAGTTAGCTCATTTTGATATCTCAAACCAGTAATGTAATAGGGGACAAATTCAGGAGCCAAAGCTCTTGTATACATGAGATGATCCCAACTTTTTGGGGTTTCAAAAGTATACGGAGATGAAAACACACCTGCATCTATCCAATTTGATTTCCTTCGTCCAAATGTAAATCCAGCGTAGCTTTCATAAATCCATCGTAAATACTTCTTTTCGCTGGAATAATTTGCTTGCATGTAAGTTCCAAAAGCGGGACTAAATTGAACTCTGAATCTTTTACTTGGAAGATATTTAAATTCAATCAGTCCAAGATTTATTGCTAATGAATTTAACTGATTTGAACTTACATAAATAGGTGCTTGAGATTGATTTACATCTAATGGATTAATTGCGTAATAAACATCAATACCACCTGATATATGCAGTTTTTTTTGTGCGTTAACATGCAAATAAATAAATGAAAGAAGTATTAGAAAACTTAATCTCATTTAACAAAAATGGTTTTATGAAATGAAATATTCTGAGATTCAATATTTATAAATAAAATCCCGGACGTATCAGATTTAATTTTTATCAGACTTCCCTGTGTTTCTAAAATCTCGAATGAACATTTTTGACCTAAAGAATTATAGATTATGATATCCTTTTTCTCGATTTTAAAATCGGAATTAATGACGATTAAGCCTGCTTCATTTTGGAAAACATCCCACTGAATATTAGATTGTTCATCTATGTTGTTAGTATTTATTTCTATAAATTGAACGGTTGTGTCTGCACCACATATACTGTTTCCAATTAAGTCTATTTGGTAAATACCCGGTGAATTGTACACATGTGTAGGGTTTTCAAGGCTGCTGGTTACACCATCGCCAAACGACCAAAAATAATCAGTTGAGTATTCAGATTGATTCGAGAATTGAAACTCAAATGGAGGATTTGAATTCACGAAACTGAAATTCGAAACAACCAAAGAGTCAAGATGTTTTAATCTCCATTCACTCAAACTATCAAGAACTACTAATGAAGCTACGTTTTGTAAAATCTCTGCAGTGGTTTGATCTAAGGTTGTCCAATATGTGGAACCAACTGGACTTTTGTGAAATAATGAAGCGTAAAAAGTACAAGCTGTAAGATACGTTCCGGCAATATTTGGGTGTGAACCGTCTGAAGAGAAAAGATTAATTGTGGGGTGATTATCAATTACGTATTTCCAGGCAACCCCGGCTGGGGTAACACCAGATTTGGAAGAATCAGCAATACGTATATAAGCATTTCGCAAACGTAGATTCATTTTGTCAAACGTATTAATTGAATCCCACTGCGGATCTCCAACTTGTCTTCCCCAAGTCATAAAGTAATTCACTTGAGAACACAAGTAATTTGATTTTACAGAGTCTGCCAACTGCACTGCGTATGGAAGTGTTGCGCTATTAACCTGACCATAAGGAAATGAAGGTTCTTGACTTTGACCTTGAAGAACGACATAATCCCAATTCTGAGCATTTATTTTTTGAAAAGTGAGCGGGTCATTCACATGATTTTGAAAAGTAAAACCTCCATTAGTTTTTGAATCTACTAATGCATTATCCCCAAGTGACAAAGTCAGATTTTTAAAAACAGTCGGTAAATCGTTTGTGTAAACATAACTGTTGCCGATGAATAATACTGAAAGACTGTCTTGACAAAATGCAACGGAACTAATTAGTAACATTGAAAATAAAACTCTCATCTTAAAATTATTTTTTCGTAAATTTAGTCTACAATTAACGAAGATGAACAAAAATTGGTTGCTTCTTTTTCTTGTTTTAGTCAATTTTTACTGTTTCTCCCAATTCAGATTTAATTTTCAAGATTCTATTCAAGTTTTTAAAAGTTCTCTTGAGTTAAATAAACCTTGGGGAGGGGGTCTGAATAACGCGCAATTTTCAGACATTGATTATGATTTTGATGGAGACTTGGACTTATTTGTTTATGATCGAAGTAACAATCAGTTGAGGTTATTTGTACAAGAAAATATTGGCGGTCAAAAGTTTTATCGTTTGGATCCGTTAGCGGCCTTAAAGTTTCCTTCCGATTTAAGATACCGTGCAACTGCTATAGACTACAATGGAGATGGGAAAAATGACATATTCACATATGGAATTGGCGGATTGAAAGTGTACAAAAACATTGGAAATGCCATCGCAGGATTGCAGTGGGAATTAGCAAGTAACTTACTTTATTCTGATAATTGGGGAACGTTAATGAATCTTTATGTCAGTTCCGGAGACATTCCAGCAATAGTTGATGTGGATTATGATGGAGATATCGATGTTCTTACTTACCATATCAGTGGTGAGTATTTGCAATACCATCAAAATCAAAGTCGGGAACTTTATGGCCATTCCGATTCTTTGAAATTTGTACTTAAAAATGAATGTTGGGGAGGTTTTCGAGAGGATGTGAATTCAAATTTGGTATTTTTAAACGATACGACCTCAGCTTGCAATTCAGGAAATGTGCCGGATCCTTTAAGAATTTATCAGTCCGAAACGAAAGCACATGCCGGTTCCTCTGTCTTGGCTATTGACATCGATGGAACAGGAGTAAAAGACTTGATTTTGGGTGATGTGGCTTATGCTTCTTTGGATTTATTAATAAATGGAGGTACAGCACCAAATACCGATTCCAAAATGATTTCTCAAGATGCTTCATTTCCAGCAAATTCAACACCCGTCAATATGCAATTATTCCCGGCAGCTTTTTGGGTTGATGTCGATTTTGACGGAATCAAGGACCTTATCGTATCTCCAAATGCGAAGAATGTTTCTGAAAATGAGACGAGTTGTGCGAAATATAAAAATACAGGGTCAAACAATATTTCCAATTTCATTTTTGAGTCCAAATCGTTTTTACAACAAGACATGGTTGAGCATGGAACGGGTTCCATTCCTGTATTGGCTGACATTACAGGAGATGGTTTGACAGATTTAATAGTTGGTAATTTCTATTCTTACAAACCAACCTTATTGAAGGAAAGTAAAATTGCTTACTATAAAAACACAGGGACTTTATCCAATCCTAAATTCACTTTTATTGATGATGATTTTATGAATTTAAGTCAAGCAAATTATGGATTGCGGATAGTTCCAACCTTTGGTGATATAGACGGAGACGGTAAGAAAGACATGATGCTTGGCTTAGAAAATGGAAACTTGGTTTATTATAAAAACAACGGAACAACGACTAATCCAAATTATAATACGGCAATTGTTAATTATACAGATAACAATTCTGTGCCAATAAACATTGGTCAATATGCTGCGCCTCAACTTTTTGATTTAAATAATGACAGCAAGCTCGATTTAATAATTGGAGAAAAAACTGGTAAATTGGTTTATTACGAAAATGTGGGAACATCGACAGTTCCTCAATTTCAGCTAGTAAGTAGTAACCTAGGTGGAATTGATATTATTACAACCTCGCCTGACGGTTATCCAATTCCTCATTTTTTCATACAGAACGACACCACCTATCTTTTAATTGGAACAGGGGAGGGAGGAATTCAGTTTTACAATCAAATTGACAATAATCTTTCGGGTTCTTTTAATCAAATCAACAATGATTTTTTAGGTTTAAGAACAATTATAGGGGCATATTCTGCCTGTGCAATTGGGGACTTGGATAACGACAACAAATTAAATTTAATTATTGGACAAGACTTAGGTGGTTTGTTCCATTTGGAACACGATCCAAATAGTAATTTGAATGTTGAAGAATTAAATCAAGAATTCAAAATCAAAATGTATCCGATTCCATTAAAAGATGTTTTGACAATTGAAACAGAACAGTTTCCTTTGATTTTATCTCTATATAACTTCCAAGGACAGGTTTTATCAACCGTTTACTTGAATACGACAAAAACGACATTAGATATTCAAAGATTATCTCCCGGAATTTACTTAATGAAAAACGAATCCAATTCGCAGGTTTTCAGAATTGTGAAAGAATAATTTATTTCACCATGAATTCAAACATATGCTCACCGTTCATATCAGCAGTTAACACATCACCAATTTGAACGGGTCCTACACCTGATGGAGTTCCTGTGAAAATTAGATCTCCTGTTTTCAAAGTAATGAATTTTGAAACGTATGCAATAATTTGATCGATAGAAAAAATCATTTCGGATGTCAACCCTTTTTGTTTTAGTTTCCCATTTTGGAAAAAATTGAATTCTGTTTTTCCGAAGTCAATTGAATCTAATTTAATCCATTTCGAAGAAATTGGAGCGCTGTTATCGAATCCTTTTGCTTTTTCCCAAGGCAATCCTTTTTCTTTGCATTTTTGTTGAAGATCTCTCGCTGTGAAATCAATTCCTAAGGTAATTTCAGAATAATATTTGTGTGCGAATTTTTCTTCTATATTTTTTCCAACTTTATCAATTTTAACTACAATTTCACATTCAAAGTGAAGGTCATTGGTGAAATTAGGAAAATAAAAATCTTTCTCTTTTAGAATTGCTGTGTCCGGTTTTAGAAAAAACAAAGGTTCTTCCGGAATGTCATTTTTTAACTCTTTCGCATGTTCAGCGTAGTTTCTACCAATGCAAATTATTTTCATTTTGAATTGAATTTTTGTTTCAGCAAATTTAGTTTTTCCTCGATGGAAGCATTATATTTCTCGCTATTTTGTTCTTTCAATTTCTGCATTTCACTTTTCAGACATTGTTTCGTGTAAAGTGGGAAATCAGCCTCAAGCATCCAACCGTAATACCCTGGTTCTGACTTCATGACATCGGAAATAGTTTTTCCTTTGTGTTTTCCAAAATTGTAGATAGCATCACCTTTTTCATTTCGAGCCAATCTTCCTGCAAAATCAATTAGTTCATTAGTACTTCCTCGCGAAAATTCAGAAAGGAAATTAATGTCATTTTTTAAATCGGAATATCGCTCTAATTGCGCCTCAAAAACATCAAGTGTGGCACGAGTGTCATACAGCGCATCATGCGCATTCTCAATAGTTTTATTACAATAAAACTGGTAGGCAGCAGCCAAAGTTCGTTGTTCCATTTTGTGGAAGATATTCTGAACATCTATGAATTGTCTTTGAGAAAGATCAAATTCAAAACCAGCCCTTAAAAGCTCTTCTGCCAAAACCGGAATATCAAATTTATTTGAATTATAACCTGCTAAATCAGCTTCTCCAATAAACTCTGAAAGTTCTTGGGCAATTTCAATGAATTTTGGACAATCCTTAACCATTTCATTCGAGATTCCGTGAATTTTGACAATTTCTTCAGGGATGTTCATTTCAGGATTCACCAATTGATTATATTCAACTCGCTCCCCTGAAGGCAGAACTTTTATAATTGCAATTTGTACAATTCTGTCTTTCGTAATTTGAATTCCAGTAGTTTCTAAATCGAAAACGCAAAGTGGTTTTATTAGCTTTAATTTCATATTCACATAAAAAAGCCCAACTTTCATTGGGCTTATGTTTCTACTCTATTATAATAAATTCGGTTCGTCTATTCATTTGATGTTGAGCTTCGCTACATTTAACACCATCGTCACATTTGTTTTTCAACTTACTTTCACCATATCCTTTGTAAGAAATTCTTCCTGAGTTAGAGATTCTTGCAGCAATGTAATCTGCAGCCGATTTAGCACGCTTTTCTGATAATCTTTGATTATATGCATCGTTTCCTCTACAATCAGTGTGGGATCCTAATTCTATTTTAAGTTCAGGATTTTCATTCATGACTTTAACTATTTTGTTAAGCGTATCTTTTGCGTCAGCTCTTAAATCGTATTTGTCGAAATTATATAAAATAAGGAATGGGCCAAGATCTGTACCAGGTGCTTTTTTGTCTAATAGATATGTATATTTTACAACAGAATCTAGTTTCAATGAAGTTTTTAACTCAAACGTTTGAGTTAAGTAATTATCTGCGGTTATCGTAACTTTGTAATTCAAAGAATCTCCAAATGATTTTCCTTTTGCTAAATTTGATTTGAATTCACCATTAGATGCAGTTAGGTCATTTTCAACAATTTGTTTAATTTCTGTAAACTGAACTTGGGCATTGTGGATTGGTTTTCCTGTTGCTTTATCCGCAACTAATCCTTCAAGTCTGTATTCATAAATCGGATAAATTATTTTTTCTTCTTCATCTAGAATTACTTTCTTCACTATTTCTTGATAAGCTAAATCACAAGATGTAGAAAACGTTTGTTTTAATGGTTCTTTCGTAGAGGAATTATAATAATAAGTTAATTCATATTTCTTGCACTTTTCAAGTTTAGATAAAAAAGCACCATCTCTAACCCTTGGAGAAAGTATGTTTTCTGATTTGTCTTCACAATCTAAACACTTTATAGTAATGTAAGATTCTTCAGGAATTTTCTTGCCTTGAGCATGAATTATTGTTCCATTTAAGAACGCAACATTTTTAACATTACTTAAATTCTGGTCGATTTCATAAATATCTCTTTCACCAAGGCCTGCTTTTCTAAAAGAGGTAAAATACACTTTTTTACCGTCAGCTGTGTGTGTGTAGAAAATATCATCACCTACACTATTAATAGGATATCCTAAATTTACTGGTTCAGACCACATTCCATTTTCATCACGAACAGTCATGAAAATATCAAATTCACCCATACTGGACGAATCGTTACTTGAGAAATAAAGTGTATTATTGTCAAGTCCCATAAATGGTGAATCTTCATCACTCCAAGTGTTGATATTTCCTCCCATATTTTGTGGTTTTGACCATTCGCTACCAACTTTCTCCATAAAATAAATATCTCTCTTACCGTAACCACCTGGTTTATCAGAAACGAAGAAAATTAATTTACCGTCGGGTGAGACTGTATAATGTGTATCCCACCATTTTGAGTCATTTACATCTTTAAACTCAACTGGAAGTATTTCACTAAACTTACCGTCTATATAGTCACTGAAGTAGATATCACCAATTCCAATTTTATCGTTGTAAGTGTAAACTCGACGTTCATCAATACTAACGCTAACTGTTGCTTCATTAAATTGTGGTTTACACATATTCATTCTGTCAGGTGCTAACCAAGATTCACCATTTCTAGTAGCTTGATATATATCTTCTGGAAAATGGTTTAACATTGGGTCTCTAAAGTTATCTGAAGATTTATCGGCCCATGGACGTCTGGAAGTGTAATACAGAGCCTTTCCATCTAAAGATATATTAGAAGAAAAATCTGCATATTGGGTGTTAATAGTAGTTCCAAGGTTCTTAATATTAACGTTTAAAGGTGCAGCTATTAATCTTTTTGCAACACTACATTGAACAATTCGTTTTTCGGCTTCAGGTATTAATTCAGATTCTTTAGCGGTCAGTTCAAGAAACTTTTTATAATTTTCTACGGCTTTGTCGAATTGCTCATCCAAGTGATATGCTCTTCCTAGATGAAAAAACGCATCTGCCGGCACTGCATCCTCACCAACAGAGTACATATCATAATTCTTTTGGATTTTGGAACCTTTTGTTGCTTTCAATAAATACTTGATTGCTGAAACTTCATCACGTCTCATACCTAAAACAATGAATCCCTTGCGATAATTATAATTTGCGCTTTCTGGATTAATTTCAAGAAGACGATTTGTCACTAATTCAGCAAAGTGATAGTGATTTTCCTGAAGATATCTCGAACAGTTGAAAACAAGTTCTTTCTCAGAAGCTTGTGTAATCATATTTTTTACTTCTGGCTCTGTGAATTGTGCAAATAAAGATTTCACAGTTAGAAGCATCATAAAAACAAAAGATAATTTTTTCATATGTATTAGGGTAGGTTGGTAATTTAAAATTCTCTGTTTAGATCAAATTCTTCTAGATAATCAGCGACACGTCTTACGAATTGTCCACCAAGTGCACCATCGACAACACGGTGGTCATAAGAATGTGATAAAAACATTTTATGACGAATTCCAATAAAATCTCCTTCTGGAGTTTCAATTACTGCAGGTACTTTACGAATAGCACCTAAAGCAAGAATAGCAACTTGAGGTTGATTAATAATTGGTGTTCCCATAACATTTCCAAAAGACCCAACATTTGTAACTGTGTAGGTTCCACCTTGAATGTCTTCAGGTTTTAATTTGTTGTTTCTCGCATTATTGGCAAGACCATTTACCGCTTTTGTTAAACCTGTTAGGTTCATACAATCTGCATTTTTTATTACCGGAACAATCAAATTTCCAGTTGGCAAGGCCGTTGCCATTCCAATATTAATGTCTTTACGTTTGATAATTGAAGTTCCTGAAACAGAAATGTTTATCATTGGGAAATCTTTTATCGCTTTAACGATTGCTTCAATTATTATTGGTGTAAATGTAATATTTTCACCTTCTCGCTCTTGGAATTTTTTCTTAACCTTGTTTCTCCAATTAACAATGTTTGTAACATCAGCCTCTACATAAGATGTAACGTGTGGAGATACATGAACTGACATTACCATATGGTCGGCAATCAATTTTCTCATTCTATCCATCTCCAATATTTCATCTCCTGGATTTGGTAGAACAATTGGTTCTTTAATATTACTTAGGAAGCCATTTCCACTTCCAATTGAAGAAGCAACTTGAGCAGGAGCGCTCGCAACTTTCGTTTCAGTTTGATTTTGAACTGCTGTTTCAACGAGTTTATTTGTCCTATTCGCAAGATATGTAATCAAATCGTTTTTAGTCACTCTGCCATCTTGACCACTTCCGATAATTGAATCTAATTCTGATTGAGAAACATTTTCTTTTTCAGCTATGCTACGAACTAGGGGAGATAAAAATTTACCATTTGAACCATTTTTTGAAACTTTTGAGGATTCTGAAACGGTAGTATTTATTTGATTATTCGTTGGAGTTTGAGATTTAGTTTCTGTTTGAACTATTTCTGGAGAATTATTTTCTGGAACAGAAG
>CANGLG010000038.1 GCA_947454395.1 Flavobacteriales bacterium | reverse complement strand
TTGAGCAAAAGAAGCATCATAAATATTTTGGTCATTTCCAGTTGTAACAAGATAATACCTCGATCTAAAATAATGCTTATTATTCTTCTTATCGAAAAATTTGACATAAGGATCTGCACTAACACGAATAGCTTTTTGTCGTGATAAAGTATTATCCAAAGCCTGATAACCCATGGAATCATTTTTCCAAAGCACGAAAATTCCGACATCTTGATATTGAGCATTGTAACTAACACCTGCTTTGAATTTTGGGTATTTAATTGGTTTAAAATAGAAAGAACCATTGAGCCTATATCGTTTTTCGTTTGCACCTTGTTTAAAGCCGGAATCAATATATGCATTGGCTCCTATTGTCACCCCAACATTTTTAAAAGACTTCCCGTAATAAATGTCTGCTAAATGGAACATCGGATTTTTGTCCCACCATTGCATTGATTTACGTTTTGGATTATCATAAATTCCAGACTGGATTTTTGCTTTTAGCTCGCCATCTGGACTCGGCTCTTTCTCGGTCAAGGCAATAATTCCATTTAGTGCTCCACTCCCATATAATACAGAAGAAGCTCCTTTTAGAATTTCTATTTGAGAAGCTTGTTCCATTGGTACTGCATTCCACTTTGCATCACCTAAATCTGGTGAAAGCATTGGAATTCCATTCCAAAGTAACATAACCCTACTTCCAGCGCCATAGGCATAACCACCACCACCACGAATACTAACCTGACCATCCATAGCATAAACACCTGGACTTTGATCAACTGCTTTCTCCAAACTTGAATAGCCTTTGTTATTAACTAATTCAGGTTTAATTATTTCCATAGAAATTGGGACATCTTCAATATTTTGATTTCTACGACAGGCAGTAACAACGATTGTTTTAATTTCAATTGATTCATTAGACATGGCAATAACTAGGCTTGTATCCTTTTTTATATTGATTGAATCAATATTAAATCCAATCATCGAAATTTTCAATTCAACAGGATAACGTTCTGGTATTATTGTGAATTCACCTAATGAATTGGTTAGTGTTTTCTGTCCAGTAGACAAAACAATTTTAGCCCCAATAATTGGCTGTTGATTTTTTTCTTCTTTTACAACTCCTTTTATTTGAGCGAAATAGGATGCCGGAAGCAACCAAAAAATGATTAAAAAATGTTTTAACATGTAAAATCGAATGGTAAAATTGACTAACTTAAGAAGACGAAACTAAAAAAAAATTGAAAACAAATAACGAAATATTTAAAATTGCTATGAGTCAATTACATGGTATTGGCCCTTTAAGAGCAAGTCAATTGCTTTCAAAAATTGGAACAATTGAAGAAATTTTTTCCTTGAAACTTCAAGAGATTTATTTACAAACCGGAATTGCAAAGTCCATTCTTAAAAACCTAAACAGAGAAATCGCTTTAAAAAATGCTGAACAACAATTTATCTTTAACGAAAAACATAAGATATGTACACATTTTTTCTTGGATAAAGATTATCCAATACGCTTGAAACAATGCACTGATCTTCCAATAATACTTTATTCAAAAGGTAATATGAATTTAAATAACAAAAAAATTGTTTCTGTTGTAGGCACAAGGAATCAGACCGAATACGGGCATCGAATTCTAAAAGAATTAATTCATTCTTTTTCTGATCAAGAGATTTTAGTCGTAAGTGGACTTGCATATGGTGTCGATATCACTGCTCATCGTTTGTGCGTAGAAAATAAAATTCAAACACTTGCTGTTCTTGGCCATGGCTTAGACCGAATTTACCCCTCAAAACACAAAAACACTGCAATCGAAATGATGAATCATGGTGGATTATTAACTGAGTTCGGAATAGGAACTAAACCTGACCGAGAGAATTTTCCGATGCGAAATAGAATCGTTGCGGGTATGGCGGATGCAACAATAGTGATCGAAAGCAAAGCAAAGGGCGGCTCCATAATTACTGCTGAACTTGCAAATGATTATAGTCGTGACGTATTTGCTTTTCCAGGTGACATAGATAGACCATATTCTGAAGGGTGCAATCAGCTGTTAAGAAATCAAAAAGCACATCTAATTACAAATGGAAATGATTATTTGAAATTTATGAATTGGGATGAACAAAAAAATAACTCCAAACAAAAAATTCTTTTTGAAGATTATTCGGAGGAAGAAAAAATGGTTTTAAAAATTCTACAACAAGAAAGTGAAATTCACATGGATGTAATTTCAATGAAAACACAAATTAGCGCTTCAAAAATGAATGTTCTAATGTTTAATTTAGAAATGAAAAATGCTGTTGTTCAACTATCTGGTAAAAGATATCGATTATCGAATTAGGTATTTCCAGAATATTATTATTCCAATAATTCCAGAAAACATTGAAACAATAAAAACAGCTGCTGCAGAGATATCTTTTATAATTTTTATTTTTTCATCCATTTCCGGCTGAACAAAATCACAGAGTTTTTCAATGGATGTATTCAAAGCTTCTAAACCTAATACCATCCCGGAACATAACAAAATAAACAACCATTCGATTTTTGAAATTTTAAAATAAAATGAAATACCAAGAACGAGTAAAAATATAATAAATTGAACTATAAAGTTTCGTTCAGATTTTATCAATTGAATGAAACCGTTAATTGCAAAAACAAAACTTTTAAAAAAGGCTAGCATTGAAATAATATTTTAATTCAAAATTAACTTCAATAAGCTTAATTTGTTTGATACTATTTCAAATTACTTTAACTTTGTACTCACGTTCATTAACATAAACTTATGAAGAAAGGTGGAGGGACAGGCCCTGCGAAACCTTGGCAACCTAGCTATATTTGAAAAGGTGCCAATTCCGATTCCTTGAATTTAGGAAAAAGATAAGTTGACAGTTCGCTGTTTTTCACCTCTTCAATTGAATAATAATAAAATGAAAGAAAATATTGAAAAACTACTAAGCGAACGCATATTGGTCCTTGATGGTGCCATGGGAACAATGATTCAACGCCATAAACTAGAAGAGATTGATTTTAGATTAGGTGCTTTTGAGAACCATGATAAACCTTTAAAAGGGAACAACGATTTGCTTTCAATTACACGACCTGAAATAATTAAAGACATCCATCGTCAATATTTTCAAGCCGGAGCAGACATTGTTGAGACCAATACTTTTTCAGGAACTTGGATTGCTCAAGCAGATTATAGTCTAGAGGATGCTGTTTACAGAATAAATTTTGAAAGTGCTAAAATTGCAAGGGAAGTCGCAGATGAATTCACAGACAAACCAAGATTTGTAGCAGGCTCAATAGGCCCTACGAACCGAACAGCGTCCATTTCACCGGATGTAAATGATCCTGGTTTTAGGGCAATTTCTTTTGATGAACTTGTAAATGCATATAAACAACAAGTGGAAGCATTAATGGATGGTGGTGTGGATTTAATGCTCGTAGAAACAATTTTTGACACGCTGAATGCTAAAGCCGCGCTTTTTGCAATAGATGAAGTGTACGAAGAACGCGGAAATCGACTGCCAATTATGGTTTCGGGCACCATCACAGATCAGAGTGGTAGAACATTAACAGGGCAAACAACAGAAGCCTTTTTAATTTCATTGTCGCACATACCACTTTTGAGTATTGGCTTAAACTGTGCTTTGGGAGCAAATTTAATGCGCCCATATTTACAAATCTTAAATGAAAAAGCAGATTTTGCAGTAAGTGCCCACCCAAATGCCGGACTTCCAAATGAATTTGGTAAATATGATGAAACACCTGAAATTATGGCGGAGCAAATCAAAGAGTTTTTAGAAGAAGGGCTAGTAAATATTATTGGTGGTTGCTGTGGAACTACTCCCGAACATATTAAGGCGATTGCAGATTTGGCATCTAAATACCAACCTAGAAAATGGAAGTAACTTTAAAACTATCAGGTTTAGAACCTCTTATTGTTAGCAAAGAAAGCAATTTTGTGAATGTTGGTGAAAGAACCAATGTTACGGGGTCGAAGGCTTTTCTTCGAATGATTAAAGAAGGTGATTTTGAAGCTGCGCTTGCAGTTGCTCGTGACCAAGTTGAAGGTGGAGCGCAAATCATTGATGTAAACATGGACGAAGGAATGATTGACGGAAAAGAGGCAATGGTTCAATTCCTAAACCTAATTGCATCTGAACCTGATATTGCTCGTGTTCCAATTATGATTGATAGTTCCAAATGGGAAATCATCGAAGCAGGATTGAAGTGTATTCAAGGAAAAGGAGTTGTAAATTCTATTTCTTTAAAAGAAGGAGAAGAAAATTTCATTCGACAAGCAAAAACTATAAAGCGATATGGCGCTGCTGTCATTGTAATGGCATTTGATGAAAAGGGGCAAGCTGATTCCTATGAACGCCGTATTGAAATTTGTAAGAGATCTTACGATATTTTAGTTGAACAAGTAAGTTTTCCAAAAGAAGACATAATATTTGATCCCAATATTTTCCCGGTCGCTACGGGAATGGAGGAGCATAACAATAATGCCCTTGACTTTTTTAGAGCTACCAAATGGATTCGAGAAAATTTACCTGGGGCACATGTAAGCGGAGGAGTTTCGAATGTTTCATTTTCATTTCGAGGAAATAACAAGGTTCGTGAAGCCATGCATTCGGCATTCTTGTTCCATGCAATCGCAAATGGAATGGACATGGGAATTGTTAATCCGACAATGTTGGAAGTGTATTCAGATATTGAACCTGAATTATTGACGCATGTTGAAGATGTTCTCTTAAACAGAAGACCAGATGCAACTGAACGTCTACTTGAACTTGCAGAAACCGTTAAAGGCGATGGAAAGAAAAAGGAGGTTGATTTATCGTGGAGGAATGTCCCTGTTAAGGAACGTCTAAGCCACGCGTTAGTTAAAGGCTTAGTTGAATTTATCGATGAAGATGTTGAAGAATGTCGTAAATTATTTGAACGGCCGATTGAAGTAATTGAAGGTCCACTAATGGATGGAATGAACATTGTAGGAGATTTATTTGGTAGTGGAAAAATGTTCTTGCCTCAAGTAGTTAAGTCAGCAAGAGTAATGAAAAAAGCCGTTGCTTATTTACTCCCATTTATTGAAGAAGAAAAAGATGGGAAATCATCTTCAGCCGGTAAAATTTTGATGGCTACTGTAAAAGGCGATGTGCACGATATTGGAAAAAACATTGTTGGTGTAGTTTTGGGTTGCAACAACTATGAAGTTATTGACATCGGAGTAATGGTTCCAGCTGAAAAAATAATCGAAACTGCGATTCGTGAAAATGTAGATGTTATTGGACTTAGTGGTTTAATTACACCTTCACTAGATGAGATGGAACACGTGGCAAAGGAAATGGAACGTGCGAATTTGAATATCCCTTTATTAATTGGAGGAGCAACAACATCAAAAGTGCATACCGCAGTAAAAATAGAAAAACACTATTCGAAAGGTCAAACGGTACATGTATTAGATGCTTCAAGATCAGTAACTGTTGTTGAAAGTTTACTTGGATCAAAAAAAAATCAATTTATCCATGATTTAAAGTTAGAATACACGAAGGTTCGCGAACATCATGAAAAACACAGAGGTGCAAAACAATTACTAAGTCTAAAAGATGCACGTGAGAATCGTTTGAAAATTGAGTTTAGACAAGAAGATATTTCAACTCCAAAACAAATCGGCATACAATTATTTAAAAATATTCCATTAGAAAAGCTTGTTCCATTTATTGATTGGACTCCTTTCTTTCAAACCTGGGAATTACACGGTCGTTTCCCAAATATTTTAGAAGATGAAATTGTTGGTAACGAAGCAAAAAAACTCTTTGAAGACGCTGAAAGCATGCTTTCCAAAATTGTTAATGAAAAATGGATTGAAGCAAGAGCCGTAATTGGTTTATTTCCAGCTAATTCAAATGGAGATGATATTGAAATTTATTCTGACGAAAGTAGAACTCAAATATTGAACATTCAACGGACTCTTCGTCAGCAAACTAAAAAAACTGCTGGACAACCCAATTTAGCACTTTCGGATTTTATTGCACCTAAAGAAACAGGAATAAAAGATTATATCGGTGCATTTGCATTGACAACAGGTATTGGACTAGAGGATCATGTTGAACGATTTGAGAAAGATCATGATGATTATAGTTCGATTATGGTTAAGGCACTGGCTGATAGACTTGTTGAAGCACTTGCAGAGTATATGCATAAAGAAGTTAGGACTGACTATTGGGGTTATGCAATCAACGAGCAATTATCGAACGAAGAGCTGATAAAGGAAAGCTATCGTGGGATTCGTCCCGCTCCTGGCTACCCTGCTTGCCCTGACCATCAAGAAAAAATTGGTTTATTTGAACTTCTGAATGCTACGGAACTTACTGGAGTTTCATTAACTGAAAGTCTAGCAATGTTTCCTGCATCTTCCGTTAGTGGTTGGTATTTTGCACATCCTCAAGCTAAATATTTTGGACTCGGAAAAATATCAATGGAACAAATTAATGATGTGTCATCTCGTAAAGAAGTAAAATCAGAAGAAATATTAAAATGGTATTCAAGTTTTCTGAATGATTAGATAAGAATGCATCTTATAATTGGATTTTGTCGTCCTTTTTTTATCTTTACAGACTACCAATTGCTAAAAATGACAAAATTTCTATTATTTTTTACCATATTGATAATTCAGTTTGGGCTTTACAGTCAAACTCCTACAGCGAATTTTACAGGAACTCCACTAAATGTTTGCACAGGAAATGTTGTTACTTTTACTAGTACTTCAAACCCTAACGGTGCATCACAAATTGTATCTTATGTTTGGGATTACGGCGATGGAGGTCCATTTGGAAGCGGTCAAACGTCGACACATATTTATTCAACACCAGGACTTAAAACGGTTACGCTTACTGTAGCAAATTCAAATGGAACAGCTGATGCTGAAGTGAAAATGAATTACATAAACGTTTTACCTTCTCCTACTGCAGAATTTTCAATCAGTGGTATTGGATGTACAGTTCCACTTACACTAACATATAACAACTTAAGTACTGCTGGAGCAAGTTATAATTGGGTGTTTGGAAACGGACAAATTTCAAATGCTCAAAATCCACCAAGCCAAACATATAATACTGCTGGAAATTACGATGCAATTTTAACCGTAACGGCTTCCAACGGATGTATTGCTAAAGATACCGAGGCAGTTGTTGTTTCCAATTATCAAGCAGACATAATTGTTCCAAGTATTGGATGTATTGGTCAACCAGTTTCTTTTCAAGATAATTCGACCGCCGGTGCTAATTCGTGGAATTGGAATTTCGGAGGGCAAGGAACAAGTACGAATCAAAATCCCACTTTTACTTTTTCTAGTGCCGGTACTTATACAATTCAATTGTCATCTCAGAATACAAATTCAGGTTGTTCGGCAAGTACTTCACAGCAAATTACAATTCAACCGACTCCATCACCTACTTTTACTGCCTCTCCGACGAGTAACTGCGCTCCAGCAATAATAAATTTCACTAACACGTCACAAGGAGGTACGAATTACGTTTGGGATTTTGGTGATGGTCAGCAATTCACAGGAGCTAATCCTGGTTCACATACATATTTTGTAAATGGAACTTATGATGTTACTCTGACTATGACAACAGCGAACGGATGTTCAGGGAATTTAGTCTTGTCCGATTATATCAATATAACTGACGTAGAAGCTCATTTTAACGCTAATGTTACCGGTGGATGTAACCCTTTGACAGTTCAATTTACCGATAGTTCTATCACACCATCATCTTCAAATCCAATTGTTTCATGGAATTGGACCTTTGGAAATGGACAATCTTTCAATGGTCAAAATCCTCCTGCACAAACATATACTAATGGAATTTATGATGTTTCATTAACTGTAACAACTCAGTCTGGCTGTACGGGTACAATAACAATGAATGACTATATTACTGTTGGGCAATTAAATAGTATAAATTTTAGTGTTGATACATTAGTTAACTGTATTAAAACGGATTTTCATTTTAACTCTAGTATTTCTACTACACCATCTTTCCCAGATTCTTCTGAAATCCATTATTACTGGGACTTCACTGATGGAACTTCAACTCAAACGAATCCAACCTATCAATTTACTTCAGATACTGGCTATTTTGATGTTCAACTTGTAGTTGATTACAGAGGTTGTAAAGACACTTTAAAAATTGACTCATTAATTTATATTAATGCTCCAATAGCAAAATTTACACCTGATAATACTTTGTTTTGCAATCCCTCCGGAATACCAGTATCAGCTCACATGACCGATATTGCTATTCACGGTGATACAAGTGATGATGTTCTAATGACTTGGAAATGGGGAGATGGAACGCCAAATACGATTTTAGACGATCCTCAACTTGATGATGGTGATTTGGGTTCAATAAGTCACAGTTACAATAATTACGGATCTTATACCATTGAGCAAGTAATTTATAATTACACGACAGGTTGCAAAGACAGTACAACGAGAACGGTAGATATTTCACAATTAACTACTTTATTTTCATTTAGCAATGATTCCATATGTCAAGGTGATTCTTTGGTAATGTTTGACCACAGTACAACTTGGTCCAACCCTCCAACTCCACACCCTCTTGAAAGTTGGGAATTTGATATGGGTAATGGTTCTGTTGTTACAGGAGATACAGCTTATTATGTGTACCAAAGTTCAGGTGTTTTCACTGTAACGCTTACAGCTACCAACAGTGTTGGCTGTTCGGCTGATACATCTTTTCAAGTAACAGTTTTAGCTCCACCTTTTGCGGTTTTAGGAGCTGATGGAGATACGATTTGTTCCTATCAAACTGTAAACTTTACAAATGGTTCCATTTCGTTTGATCCTAACATTCCTTTAAGTTCTTTCGAATATCAATTTTCAGATGATAGTTCAACTGTTATTACAAATTCAATAGCTACACCTGTAAGTCATGTATTTATAGGCGAAGGTATATATTATACCACGATGATTGCAATCAATCAATTCGGATGTCAGTCTTCACCAGCTACAATTCCAATTGTAATAAGTAGACCAAATGCATTTTTCTCCGTAAATAATATTATTTGTAATAATGATTCAATAAATACTGTTAACTCATCGACTGGTCTAGCACCTTTGTTATATGAATGGTTGATAGACGGTAATTCATTTTCAACAAATGAAAACGCTGGAACAATTTTTACAGAAACGAATATCCCTATTGGTCAAACGAGTTCCGTTCATGACCTTTCACTTGCAGTAACTGATAGCAGGGGATGCACAGATACAATCACCAACCTTGTAACAGTTTCTATTCCATGGGCTTTTCCTACCTTTACTTTTACAGGAGCTGGAATAAATTCAGAAGGAGAATTCATTTGTCCCCCAATTTTTGGGAGTTACATAGATTCATCAATTTCTTATGGAGCCATAAATGAGTGGAATTGGGATTTTGGAAACACGAATACTTCAACGCTGGAAACACCGAATAACACGTATGCTTTACCTGGTGTTTATTCCTTAACGTTATCGGTTGTTGATGAATATGGTTGTACAGCAGACACAACTTTAATTGACTATGTTGCAATTGGTGGACCTTCAGGTGAACCAGCATGGGTTCAAATAATTGGACAATGTGCTCAAGGTGCTAATTTTACAGTGGTTAATGCTGTGAATGTTGATAGTACCGTTTGGGATATGGGTGACAATAATATAATTTATGATAGTGTTAATTTTCATTACAACTACGATGAAGCTGGAACATATACACCTGGCGTAACATTAATTGATACCGGTGGCTGTGAAGTATTTTATCCATTAGATCCTGTTACAGTTATAGATGATGGATTAACTGCATTTTATACTGCAACACCAAATCCAGCAGGACAAAATGAAATAATAACTTTCACAGATGGTTCTGTTTCAGTTGCTTCAACAGTAGTTGGATGGCTATGGGATTTTAATAATGACTCTATTTTTTCTTTGAATAGCAATAATCAATTTAATTCTTTTCCAATAGCAGGAGATTATTCTGTTAGTTTAACAGTTACAGATGCTTTGGGCTGTCAAGATACTTATATAGGTTCAATTCATATAAAAGATCCAGAAATCTGGCTTCCAAATGTAATTACTACTAATAACGATGGAATAAATGAGTTATTCATTTTACCATTTGATGCATTTAAAGATTTTACGGTTATAATACTTAATCGTTGGGGTAATGTAATGAGAATTGGACAAAGGGATCCTGCAAATCCCGTTTTCCTATGGGATGGAACAGATCAAGATGGAACAATTTGTACCGATGGTGTTTATTTCTACCACATTACAGGTGAGATGTTGGGAGGAACTATGGTTGACAAAGAGGGATTTGTAACGGTTATTGAATCAAAATAAAGATTCATCGTTCTCATCAGTTTCAAAAACAGTATCGATTTTCGTTGGATTGTTAGTAGCTGCTTGATATGCAAGTTCGTCGCATCTTTCATTTTCGGGATGACCAGCATGACCTTTCACCCAAACATAGGATAAATTGAATTGACTGTGTAAACTTAAATATCTAAGCCATAAATCCTTGTTCTTTTTACCCTTGAAACCTTTTTTTTGCCAACCAAAAACCCAATTTTGTGTAATGGAATCAATGACATATTTTGAGTCAGAGTGAACAACAACAGGGTATTTATTTGTATTCAGATTTTCCAATGCCACACAAACAGCCATTAACTCCATTCTGTTATTTGTGGTTAAGCGAAATCCATCCGAAATTTCTTTTACTTTATCCCCAAATTTTAAAATCACACCATAACCTCCAGGTCCTGGATTTCCTCTGGATGAACCGTCTGTGAAGATATTAATTACTGACATTTAAAATATTTTACTAGTCTTCTTCATCGTCAACAACATGTAAAATATGAAGTAATCGATGTGCTATTGGAGAAAGAAATATTGCAACAGTAGTTAGAAAAATAACTCCTGAAAACAAAGCATAAAAAGAAGCAAATATTTTTGCGTCTGCATCATGTAATTGATCAACCGGACCCATTCCACCTAAAATCATTGAAGCATTCAACAAGCTGTCAACCCAACCCAAATGCCCCAACCAATGGTAGCCAAAAACACCAATTGACAGAGAAACCATTCCTATCGCAGCAGCAATTAGGAAATACTTGACCATTCTCCGAATAAACAGGTGTATCGGAAGAATATTTCTATTTTTCGCAGTCTTTTTCATGACTTTTTTCTTCCTGGATTTTGATTCAAAAATGCGGTCCAACTATTTCCTTTGGACTTATTATGTTCTCCAATACCCTTTGAAAAATGGTGGCAAACTGCGGCTGCTAATCCATCTGTCGCATCCAAATACTTTGGCATTTCCTGAAAATTCAGTAGTTTTTGTAACATCGCCGCTACTTGTTCTTTCGAAGCGCTCCCACTTCCAGTTATTGATTGTTTGATTCTTCTTGGAGAATATTCTTCAAAAGGAATATTGTGATTCAAACAAGCTGCAATGGCGACTCCTTGAGCTCTCCCCAACTTTAACATGGACTGAACATTCTTACCAAAAAAAGGCGCCTCTATGGCCATTTCATCGGGCTTGTATTCTGAAATTAAACCATTCAAACGATCTAAAATTCGTTTTAATTTATCCGGTTGATTTTCCAATTTGTTGAGTTGAATAATACCAAAATTTAGCATTGATAATTTCCCTTTCTGCACATGTATTAACCCATACCCCATTACTGTTGTACCTGGATCAATTCCAAGAATTATCTTATCTTCAACCATTCAAACAAATTTCCTTGAATAAAACTACTTATTTTCCTTCATTTCTGCGCTTTTTTTCAAAGGGAATTCTTTTTTGTATTTTCTTTTACCTACTTTACAAAAGAAGCGATACGATAGACTTTGATTCCATTTGCGTATACAATTATTTTTCTTTCATTGGTTGTATTCTGCTGATGCCTCTGAATTGGATTTTAGAATGGGGAAAATGGACAGAAATTTTAAAATTTATTGATGAAGAAAATAATTCAAACAATAAAACAGCTTTTGCTTCCGGAATAATTTCCTCCTTTTTAACACCTTCTTTAAGTGGTAATTTTCTAGGAAGAATATTCTACTATGATAAAAGTAAAAGATGGAAAATCACAACTTATTCGATGATAGGAAACTTTGCTCAATTTCTAATAAGTGTTGTATTCGGAATCGTTGCTTTGTATTTTACCCCAAACCTTTTTCAGATTGAAAAATGGATTCTTACTACCCTAACAATTGTTGCTATTATTATTACTTTAACTTATTTTCGAGGAGAAAAGATTCTTCAAAACATTCAAATTACAAAATTGCAATCACTGTTGCTTCAAATTAAAAAAGGACCTTCAAGATTAAAAATGTTGAACCTTTCCTTTTTGAGGTATTTGGTTTTCATTGCACAGTACTCCCTAGCTCTGAATGCTTTTGGAGAGCCAGTTGACTTAATGTTAATTTGTCTAATTTCCATCATTTTTCTTCTAATTACATTAACACCCTCCATGTTTTTTGGGAAAATCTTAATTCGAGAATCGATTGCAGTTTCCGTATTAAGTTATGTCGGAATAGGTCCTGTTTTAGCAATTTTTGCTTCCTTTACAACCTGGGTAACTAACTTGTTTATCCCAGCTTTTGTTGCACTAATTTATGTAAAGAAAAAGAAATGAATTTTCTAATTTGCGGTTTCTTTATTGTCTATTTCACCTTACTCTTTCTGATTTTAGTTCTTGGACTTTTATTACATCGTAAAAAAGAAAATGAATCTTTATTAGGAAAAAAAATACAGCTCGATCAAATTACAGTGATTATTCCATTTCGGAATGAAGAAAAACGGATTGTGGGTCTTTTGGAAAGTATTCGAAAATCTAAAAAATTACCTTCTAAAGTACTTTTTATCAATGATCACTCAGAGGATAATTCCATTGGATTAATAACCTCACAACTAACAGAAATTCCTTTTGAAATTTTGGAGCTTCCAACAAAACTATTCGGTAAAAAACAAGCAATACGATTTGGAATCAAACACTGTGAAACAGAATATATTTTATGTATGGACGCAGATGTATCATTTTCAGAAAACTATTTTGAGCAACTGGAAAAACTTACATCAGCTGACATGTATTTACTCCCTGCCGTATTGGTAGCGAAACGAGCATTCGAGCATTTATTTGAAATTGATTTATTACTTATAAATGCGCTAAACACAGGATTAAATGGACTTTCCAGACCAATAATTGCGAGTGGTGCAAATCTGCTTTTTAA
Source organism: Flavobacteriales bacterium (assembly GCA_947454395.1). Lineage (GTDB taxonomy): Bacteria > Bacteroidota > Bacteroidia > Flavobacteriales_D > Crocinitomicaceae > UBA952. Next base: position 3,785 of record CANGLG010000038.1, on the reverse strand, counting down.
ACGCAAGTCATTCTTGAAATTCGATCAAATTGAAAAGCATGCTCACATTCCGAGTGGAGATGACATTTACCTTCTTAGGGATTTTCGAGAGGCCAAATGCGACGTGCGCGTTGTTGCAAATAAACAATTTCAAGTTATCACCGAAACACCAAAATCATTTAACGAATTTCTGCATCAACGCATTCGTTGGATTGCAAAAACAAGCGATGTAAAAGACCATTTGAGTACATTTTTAGCAATCTTTCAAATTATACTTACACTGGGATTCATTGGTATAATAGTAAAATTAATATGGAATCATCAATATCAGTTTGCCTTAGCGATTTATGGACTAAAAACAATTCTTGATATGGCTTTATTCTTTTCTTTTTTTAAAGAATTTAAGCGTCCAATCGCGTGGTTTTTAATTCCAGTTTATCAATTGATTTTTCCGATGTATAATTTGCTTTTACTAATCACACTTCCGTTTTTCAAGCCTCAATGGAAAGGAAGATATTCCGGAGTTAATCGTCGCTAGCAGAAGATATGTTTCCCTCTGCAACAAGTGTATCTCCTTTCATTTTCAAAAATAATTGAATCAACGCAATAACGTCCTTTTCACAATAGATTCTTATTCGATTCAAATCATTTTCCTCGTAGAACACGCGGGCAACATCAGCACCTGAAATATCATCCTTTGGGGTCGGAATATTGAAAACATGACATAGTAATGCGAGCGATGTATATGCTTTATAATCTCCAAACTTCCAAAGCTCCAACGTATCCAGATGGTTTATTTCCCAGGGTTTTTTACCAGCAATATCCAAGAGATTAGGAAGTGAAATACCATTAATAAGCATTCTCCGACAGATGTAAGGAATATCAAATTCCTTTGAATTGTGACCACAAAGAATGTAATCCTTTCCATCAATTAATGCTTTGAACTGATTTAATAAGGTTTCTTCATCATCATGAGCAAAAGACTTTAATCGTATTTTTTTAGCTCCTAGTCTGTCTGTGGTAACCATTCCTACGGAGATGCAAATTATTTTTCCGAACTCGGAGAGTATTCCACCTCTTTCGTTGTACAGCATGTCAAACGATTTTTCTTCATTCTGAGAAAAGCGCGTTTTTGAATTAAAAAGTTCTTTTGTTTTTTCATCTAAATCCTGATAAGCATAAGTTTGTGGTACAGTTTCAATGTCCAAAAACAGGATTTTATCCAATTGAATTTTGTCTAACATATTTTTGATTTTTACTTGAATTTAATAAAATATATTGCTTAATCCAATGAAAAAATTGAATTTTGTTTAAAAAAATGGCAGAATCATTACAAAAAATTACAGGAAATAAGGCGCAACAGTATCTTTCGTTAATTCCTCAAATAAAAGCACTCATCGGAAACGAAACAGATGCTATTGCGAATTTGGCTAATGTTTCCGCCGCATTGAATGAAACTTTCGGATTTTTCTGGGTGGGATTTTATTTGGTAAAAAACGATGAACTCGTTTTGGCTCCATTTCAAGGACCGATTGCCTGCACACGAATTAAAAAAGGGAAAGGAGTTTGTGGTACGAGCTGGTCTGAATCAAAAACCATTCTAGTTCCAAATGTAGAGGATTTTCCCGGTCACATTGCTTGTAGCTCTCTGTCAAAAAGTGAAATAGTCGTTCCTCTGATAAAAAACAATGAAGTTATCGGCGTTTTGGATGTTGATAGCGACCAATTAAATGACTTTGATGAAACAGATGAAAAATATTTAAACGAACTTTGCGAATGGCTTTCAAGCATCCTTTAATTCTTTTCTTTTTACTTTTAGTGGGCGGCTGTGCGCAAGTCGGGACAATTTCTGGCGGAGCAAAAGATGAAACCCCGCCAAGAATTAAAAAATCTACTCTTCAAAACGGTTCCGTTAACTTCAAAGACAAAAACATTGAGTTGACGTTTGATGAATTTGTTCAATTAAACAAGCCAACCGAAAATATTTTTCTTGTTCCACAAGACGCAAAAGTGGAAGCAAAACTTTCTAAAAAAACATTGATTCTATCGTTTAGCAATGAACTTCAAACCAATACAACCTATACATTATATCTGAATGCAGCCGTTAAAGACGTCAGTGAAGGGAATGACTCTTTAATGCAATTCACATTTTCTACAGGTTCGAAAATAGATTCTCTAGTACTTCATGCGTTTGTTTCTGATGCCTTTTCTAATCAAATACAAAACAAAGTAGTTGTGGGACTTTTTGATTCCTTAAAGGCTGAAAAACCAAAATACTTCTGTCAAAGCGACAATTCCGGATTGGCTAAATTAACTTCTCTAAAAGCTGGAAATTATTATTGTAAAGCATTTACGGACAAAAACAATGACTTAATCATCCAAAAAGACGAAGCACAAGATATTTTATTTAATCCGATTTCCGTTGATACAAATTCGAAAGACACTTTAAAATTTCGAATTTCAACGCCTCGTTTCTTAGACAAAATAAAAAACACACAAATTTTAGCACCGGGAATCATTGCAACCCACATTCCAAATTCAAAGACATTTGAAAAAGTTAAAATAAATGGTATACAAAGCACGGATTATTTCTATCCCAAAAAAGACAGTTTGGTATTGGCAATCGGACAAATAACGGAAAACACAATTCAAGTGGAACTTGACAATGATACATTGTTGTTAAATTACGCTCAAAAAGAAAAAATAAAACCGCTAAAAGCGAAATACGTTGAGCTGGAAAACGGCGCCTCGTCGCTTATCAAATTGCGTTTCACAGATTTTGTGAGTACCGTTTCTGCAAATGGAATTTCTATATTGAACATGAAGGATTCAACCAATGTTCCGTTTGAAGTTTTAGCTCCATTCTTTGTCGAAGTTCACATTCAATTGTTAGACAACAGATCAAAAGATTTGCGTATTTCATTAAAAGACAGCTGTATCCAATTTAAAAGTAAGCGATTCAATACAAAAGAACAACTCGCAGTCAATCTAAAAGACATCAAAGAATTAGGTTCGTTAGATGTCAAATTAAGTTCTAGCATTAATAATGGAATTTTGCAGCTGCTCCAAAAAGGAAAAGTAATCGATGAAAAAAGCATAAAAGACGGGGTTAGTTCCGTCCCATTTAAAAATTTACTACCTGGGGAGTACAGTTTTCGTTTGATTATTGACAGTAACTTGGATGGAAGTTGGACTCCGATTAATCCGGAAACACAATCCGTTGCAGAAGAGGCACTTTATTTTTCTACCCCAGTGAAAGTGCGCGCCAATTGGGAAGTTGAAACGACACTTAAGTTGAATAAATAATCTTTGTCAACTTTTTAATACTACTCTTGTTATTAAACTTAATTTTAAACTTTAAAAAAAATAATCATGAAAAAAATACTATTTGCTTCCATTACATTGTTGACTTTGTCGTTGAATGCACAAATAACAACACCGAAAGCCAGCCCATTGGCTAAAATCGAACAAAAAGTGGGATTGGCCGATTTAACAATTCAATATTCTCGTCCGGGGAAAAAGGAACGGGTCGTATTTGGAGATGTTGTTCCCTTCGGAGAAATGTGGCGGATGGGTGCCAATGAAAACACAAAAATAACTTCTTCTGAACCGTTGATTTTTGGAAAAGATACATTAAAAGGAGGTACGTATGCGATTTTTACAAAACCGTCGAAAGACAAATGGGAGGTTTTCTTCTACACGGAAACAACAAATTGGGGAACTCCGGATAATTGGGACGATAAAAAAGTTGCTTTAACGTTGAATGCTCCTGTAATTGCACTCAATGACGTAATTGAAAATTTCAC
>CANGLG010000037.1 GCA_947454395.1 Flavobacteriales bacterium | reverse complement strand
GTGAGTTGGTCTTGTCCGAGTACGGATCTATTTTTAGAACCGAAAAAATAAATCAGCGTTCATTTACTGAAAAAATAATTTTGTCGGGCTTGAAAAAAGAAGCGAGAATTGTAACTGCTGTTTCCAATACTTTGATTGACGACATGCAATTTGATTTTAAAAAAGAAAATATCCGTTTGTTGCCATGTATCGTTGATACAAACATTTTTTATCCGAACAAGCTTGCTGGTGAAAGAAGCGTAGTTAATTTTTTGCACGTTTCTACGCTCGATGAATCGTTTAAAAATCCAAAAGGAATTATTGATGCTTGTGCACTTTTAAATATAGGCAGGCCGGGTAGCTTTAAAATGACCATTGTGAGCGATGAATCCTATGAGAAATGGAAGAACTATGCTGCCAAATTGAATTTGTTAGAATTCATTGAATTTGATGGTCCATTCAATGAGCAAGAGCTTTCTAGTTATTATAATAAATCGGATGCTTTTGTTATCTTCTCCATTTACGAATCATTTTCCATTGTTGTCGCAGAAGCTTGGTCAAGTGGAATTCCCGTAATTGCTACGAATGTTGGAATTGCGAAACAAATGCCTGAATTTTTAGGTGTTAATGTTCATTTTGGTGATGCTGAAGCGCTAGCAATTGAAATGGGGAAATTTATCGAGAAGTCCACTAAATACAATCCAAAAGAAATAAGTTCGTTCGCCCAAAGCAATTTTTCGGAAGAAAAAGTACTAAATATTGCTGACGAAATTTATAAAAATCTTTAACGAAAGCTGAATTTTCGTTGCATTACATAGCTAAAAATCACCACAATACACGATGCAATTACGTTTGCCACTGATGGGTAAATAGAAATAATTTCAATGAAAAACTTCAATAAAATCCAGCTCAAAACCCCAGATGCGAATGAACTTAGCGCATAACGAAAGAGTTGAACGTGTCCTTTTAATTCACTTTCTGTAAATACAACGTATTTCATTAAGATAAATCCAATTGTAAAAGAAATACTGAAGCAACAAATTGAGCTAAATGTATAGGCTGAAAGAGTGAAGTTTATATTATCTGTCAAATAAAAATGAGAAGCTTCTTTCAGAAATACGATGTTGTAGAAAAAGTAGAACAATATCCAACTTAATACTAAATTTCCACCGCCGCAAGCCGCATAATAATAAGTTTGTTTCGGTATGAATTTGCTTACAATCGGATAGAAAAAATCAAGAATTCCAAGAATTAGTTTACGCATGCATTTCAATTTCAAATCCGGTATGTTTGCGGATATTAATAACATTTTTATTGTCAAACATTAGATATTGTCCTCGGATACCTGTGAGAATTCCTGAAACTTCCGGTGTTTTATCAAAACTCATTGAAGATACTTTTTCCGGATATGAAATTACTGGGTAATTGAATTCAAAAACCTCTTCGTTTTCATTGAAGTATTCTGATAAATCGGAGGGTAAAAGTTCTTCTGATTTCCATTTTTCTTCTATCAAATCAATGGATTCATCCGTGAAATTTCGAAGCATATTTTGCCAATTTGTTTTGTCTGAGAAAACATCTTTCAGCGCCACTTCAATTACTCCAGCTAAATAACGATTTGGAGTTTCTGCTATGATGATAGCTGCATTTGCGCCTTGGTCAATCCAGCGGGTTGGTACTTGCGTTGCGCGTGTAACACCAACTTTTACAATTTCTGTTGCAGCCAGATAAACAAAATGCGGTTGGTTGTGATTTCTTTCTTCATATTCCAAATCACGTCCTTTTCCAAGATGAGCTTCACAAAGTTCAGGATGAATAATGCATGGACTTGCTTCGGGAGCAGACATAAAACAAGTATAGCAAAATCCTTCACCGAAAGATTTCTTTGTTTTTTTTGTGCATTTACGACAGAAAATATTTCCTGTCCAAGTCAACCGTAAATTCTTTCCTAGAAACTGATTTACGGATATTTTTTTATCACCATGAAAAAAGGAGTATTCAATGACCTCTTGATTGTCGGTTGACATTTTATTTAATGTAAACTTCATTCTTCAGGTAAAATATCCATTTTTGTTGCAAAGTGAAAACAATAATCCCGAAGATCTTCAGAAATTAAGTGTTCACCGGTTGCTTTTTCGAATGTGTCCGCCATTGTAAGCAACGTCTGATGAAAAAATTGTTTCATTTCTTCAATACTCATGTCTTTGGTCCAAAGGTCAATTTTCATTGTATTTTTTTCTTTCGGATCCCAAATTGATAAAAGAAAAGCACTTGCAGGAGCATCGTTCATGCCGCCATCGCTTGCATTCCATTTCATTTGAATAGGCAAATTATTTGAGTTTAATCCAACTTGAATGTTAATCTCCGACTTCTTAACAATATTATCTTCCATAATTAATTAGGCTTATATTTTTGTAGTATTTCATTGTAAGGTAATTTCACCAATTCGTTTAAACTGATTTCAGAATTTTCCATGAATGATGACACTATTCGGTAACCTATAAATTGACCCATTCGGTCTGGACTTTCTTCTGGCAAGCCGATACTAAATGGACCTTCGTTTAGCAAATTTACACGAGTTTCTTCATCAATCTTAAATAATACTTCATTATCAATTAAGTATTTCCACATTGATATTTCAGAATTCTGAGCCCATTCAAATTGCTTTTTATTATACCGAAGAATGTTGTTTTCTGAAATTTCTGGAAGACAAATCTTTGTAATGAATAAAATTTTTCCCCAACGAATCATTTCGCTGGCGTAGTTCTCAGTAGTTTCCTCTAGATAATGAGTCATCAACCAGGCGGTAAGAACATCACGTTCGATGTATTCTTTGCGCATACTTTCCTTTATCCAGCCGTAAAAATCTTGACTTGGAAGCTGCTGAATGACATCTGTTTCAGGGCCTAAATAACGTTCTATACCAATAGCAATCTCCTCTTCCGTACAAAATACACTTGATGAAAAGGAAGAATTAATTTGATAAATTGTTTTTGGAATTTTTCCTTTTTTGCAGTTGGCTTTAAGTCGTTTGAATCCATTGGAAATATTCGTTTTCACAGTTGAATTCAAAAGGTTTTTCGAAGTTATTCGTTTTTCTAATTGCTTTATGAATTTATTGGAATAAAATCTGTGGGTTCCATTAATAAAAGCAGTATCATCATCAAGATTAGAACGTAAACAATAGCTTATGTTGTAGGCTAAAACTTCCGATTTTTGTTTTTTAAATTGCGCCCTTAAAAAGATTAACCCGCTATCACTAGATTTTAGAAGCATGGAATCTAGATTTATAAATTTCATATCCAATTGTATTCCTTCTATATCGGTATCAAACCGATCGGATTTACAATTTGTCAAAAGGAAAATCATTATAAATAGAAGTCCGATAAAATAGTACCCTTTTTTCACTATATTTCGTATTTTTGCCCAAATTTAAGAATATAAACGCTTTGATATGAAAAGAGTAAAAATGAAATTGTTAGCTTTTATTTCAGTAAGTCTAATTTCGACAAACTTATTATTCTCGCAAAATATAGAAGATAAGAAAACACAAGCAGGTTTAACCGGTACATTTGGATTGAATTCATTGAGAATGGGAACCTCTAAAATGAATACTAATGGAATCGGTTCGGATTTAGGAATCGGGATAGTTTCCCATACAGCATTCAAAAATTCACAAAATTTAGGCATCGCATCTGGTCTTGAGTTTGAGTTTGGAACATTTAAATTTGAGCCGGCATCTGATACCTATTATAGTTATGACCCTAAGTTTATTTTAAGTAATGAGAATTCGAAAGATGCAAAAGGGGTTTTTCATTTAAAAGAGAGAACACAAAAACCGGTTTATGTTACTTTGCCTTTGATGTTCCTTTTTAGAACGGATTTTATTGGTGATTTCCGTTATTTTGGAAAATTTGGGATTAGAAATAGCTTTTTAGTTTCTAATAAAATGAATGATACAGGTTCTGATATCACTGCACCGACACAAAGTACTGAGTTATTAAATATGAAATCATCGGGGGAGACTTTTTTCTATAATGGTTCTGTAGGAATGACTTTAGGTGCTGAGTGGAACTTCGTTGGTTCAACCTCATTAGTTGCAGAGGCGGGTTATTTTTATGGAATTACACCTTTGTTTTTGGATAGAAAAGATTCAAATAAAACGCTTTTTACATTGGATAATTTAGCTACGCCAACTTATTTTTCAAATAATGCAAATTTGAATCAAATACTTTTTAAAATCTCAATTCTATTTTAAGATTTGGCTAAAGACTCAAAATACATCATAGATTGGTTGCTGGATTATGCTTTTAAATCAAAAGTAAGTGGCTTTGTAATTGGTATTTCTGGAGGCGTTGATTCTGCCTTAACTTCGTTATTGTGTGCTGAAACTGGACTTAAAGTTGTTCTTTTGAATATGCCTATTCGCCAAACAGAAGCAGAATACAAAAGGGCACACAAACACATTTCTGATTTAAAAACTCGTTATTCCAATGTGAGTTCTTTTGAAGTGAACCTAACTGAATTATTTAGCCTTTTTGAAGACGCAATGCCATTTAATTTGGAGGAAAATCAATTGGCTATGGCTAATACTCGGTCGCGTTTAAGAATGACAACACTTTATGCTGTGGCCCAAGCCAATAATTGCTTAGTGGCAGGAACTGGAAACAAAGTAGAAGATTTCGGCGTTGGTTTCTTCACAAAATATGGTGATGGGGGGGTTGACATAAGTCCAATTGCGGATTTGTATAAAACGGAAGTGTTTCAAATGGCAAAAGAATTAAATGTTATTGATAATATTTTGAATGCCAAACCGACAGATGGTCTTTGGGAAGATGGTCGCAGTGATGAAGATCAGATTGGAGCAACATATCCTGAACTCGAATGGGCAATGGAATACTTAAAGCTAGGAAAAGAACAAGTTTTGACTGATCGACAAAAGGATGTTTTAGTGATTTACAACCGATTTCATTCATCCAATAAGCACAAAATGGAACCAATTCCTGTATGCATTTTTCCACAAGAAAATAGATAATTCCCATTCAAATACTGAAACAAGCAGATGCTGAGAATAATTGTTTTATTTTTTTTATTTGTTTGTTCTGTGGCTTATTCAGGCTCAATTGAAAAGGCATTTAATGCTTTAAATCGAAAAGATTATTATACTGCAAATCAACTTTTTAGAAAATCAATTAAGAAAAATCCTTCAATTTCAGCCTTTGGCTTGACGCAACTTTATTTGAAACATGACTTCTTGAACCTAGACAGTGCTTATCGTTATATTCTTATTTCAGATAGTTCATTTTCTAAAGTTTCAGAAAAATCACGAGTAAAATTTAAGTCTTTAAATTTTGATTCTTTATCAATTCAGTCGTGGAAGCAACTTGTGAGTGATGCATATTTTGAAAAGGAACTAACGCAGTTGTCTGAGCATAATTTACAGAATTTCATCAATAAAAATTCTTGGTCAAGACACGTACAGGAAGCCATTTTTCTGAGAGATTCTATTGCTTTTGATGAAGTACTAAAAATTGACTCTAGCCTCCAAACACTAGTTTTTTTATCCAAATATCCAAAGGCATTCTATACAGAAAAAGCTAAAAAATTACTATTGGATCAACAATACGAAGAAAAAACAAAGAATGGTAAATTAGTTGATTTTGAAAGGTTTATTGAAGAATTTCCGGATAATTTTCATGTGGTTGATGCTGAAAACCGCATTTACGAATTGTCAACAGCTCAGGGAGACTTGATTGCTTTCAGGGAGTTCATTTTAAAATACCCGCAAAATCGTAACATAAGTGAAGCTTGGAAAAAATTGTATCAGATTTATATGAAGGATTTTGATATCCAAAGATTTGAATCTTTTGAAAAAGAGTTTCCCGAATATCCATTTAAAGAGGAATTGATAAAAGACCAGATTCTTTTTTTTGAAAACTACTTTCCTGTCATTATTGAAGAGAAATTTGGCTTTATGAACTCCCAAGGACATGTTGTTATAACTCCTGAATATGATGAGGCTGGACCTTTTCAAGAAGGATTGTCTGTTGTTATGAAGGAATCAAAATATGGAGTGATAAATAAGAAAAACGAGCGTATTGTTGATTTTATTTATGACCAAATTTCGGAGTTTATCAATGGTCGAGCAATTGTTTTGATGGATGAAAATTACAGTGTAATTGATCGTTCTGGAAGAATGATTTCAAATGAAGTTTTCAAGGATATAAATGTTTTTAATTCAAAGTTTTTCGTAGCCTTGAAAGATTCGATTTATCAGTTCTATGATTTGAATCTCAACCAAGTTAAAACTAAAGCTTATCAAGAAGTAGGAACTGTAATTAATGGTATTGCAATAGTTCAAAATGAAAATCAGTTTGGATTGATCGATTCTTCTTTAAGTGAAATTATTGTTCCTCAGTTCAATGAATTACAGCGTGTTAATTTAAGCTTGTTCATCTATTCTCTGAATGGTAAAAAAGGTGTACTTAATGAAAAAGGTTTAAAAATTACCGAACCGCTTTTTGATGATATTTCAGATTTCAACATTGTAAATAATACTGCGGTTGTCAAAATAGGAAATAATATTTTTTGGATTCGAACCGATGGAACGAGATTATTTGAGATAGCCTATGAGTATTATCCAAGTTCAATAAACTTAGCTCAGTTTTCTAAAGGTTATGCAATAATTAAAAAGAAAGGTAAATATGGATTGATTGATGAAAAAGGTAAAATTGTATTTAAACCACTAGCAGAAAATTTAGGTAAATATGTTGGCTATATTCCAACAACGAGATTAAATAAGTGGGGATTAATTGATTTTAAAAGTAAAGTAATACTGCCTTTTGAGTTTGAATTAATTGAGATTTGGGATAATTATGGAGTGCTTGTAAAAAAAGATGGATTGACGGGATTATTAGATAAAAATCTTTCAATTGTTTTGCCAACAGCATTCACATCAGTTAAAGTATTTGATGATAAATATTTTATTGTAACAAAAGGATCAAAATGTGGTTTGTTTGATTTCTCGGGAAAAGAGGTGCTTTCGGTAGTTTACGACCGGATTCAATTTTTTGAAAAGGATTGTTTAATTTTATACAAGGAAAGTGAAATTGAGTATTATTTTCCTCGAACAAACATTCATTTGAAAAGAAGATAATGAAAAAAGTAATGAATCGTACGGATCGAATAATCCTGGCTTTGATTTCGGCCATTGCGATTTATATTTTTATGTTCGTTTATGGAGAATTAACATCTTTCAAAAATACACTTCCTGTAGAGCCGTTTGAGCCAGCTGCGGAGGTAATTATTGAGGATAAAATGTTGGAGTTGACTCCTGAAAACATTCAAATTTTAGATCCAGCAAATAATTCAGGACAAGTGAAAAATATTGTCCGAGATGCAAATGATTCAAGAAGTAAAGCAAATCAAGATTGGTCGCAAAACAAGGCATCAGGTGATCCTGAAAAAGCTGCAAAAGATTTTGAGAAAAAATTATTTGAAGAAGCTGGTGGTAGCAAAGAACGAGCAAAGATATTGAAGGAGATGGAAGATCGTCATACCTCGAAGTCAAATCAATCTAATAATTCTAGTTCGAAAAGTTCCGAAAACAATCAGTCTGGAAAGCAAAATCAATTTGCAGGAAATGTAATGGTTGACTTCAGCGTTCCTGGGAGAACAGCTTTCGAAAACAATAATTGGTATGTTCGAAATCCAGGCTATACTTGTGGAAAAGGTTCAGGTGTTGTTTATATTTCAATTATTGTTAATCAGGGGGGGCAAGTTGTAAAAGCCGTTTACGAACCAACTAAAAGTAAAAATGCCACAGAATGCATGATAGAGCAAGCGGAAAAATACGCTGGAATTTCTCGCTTTAATTATTCAGGAACAGCATCCGCTCAACAAAATGGTTATATCCGTTATCAATTCGTTTCACAGTAATTGATTAATAAACAATCAAAATGTTGTTTACTTAGTAAGAATATATTATTTTTGGTGAAATTTTATTTCCATGTTTGTTGCTAAAAATCTAAAAGTTCTTAGAAAAAGAAAGAAAAAGTCTCAAGAAGAGGTTGCGAATGATTTACAAATGCATCGTTCAACTTATAGTGGCTACGAAAACGAAGTTGCAATGCCAAACATTGAAAATTTGGTGAGTTTTAGTAAGTATTTTCAAATTTCAATTGATAATTTAATTCAGAAGGACTTAAATCAATTTTCTGATTCTGATTGGGAGAATTTTTCAAACGAATGGAAAACAGAAGCAAAAGGTTCAAATCTTCGGATACTAACTTCTGTTGTAGACCAGAATAATGATGAGGTCATTGAATTAATTCCTGAAAAAGCAAGAGCAGGCTATGTTGCCGGCTTTTCTGATCCTGAGTTTATGAAAGAATTACCGAGTCTTCAAATTCCATTTTTATCGAAAAATAGAAAACATAGAGCATTTCCAATTTCTGGAGATTCGATGCCTCCTGTTATTTCTGGTTCCTATGTAGTAGGAGAATTTGTTCAGGATTGGACTTTGATTCCAAATGGTACAGCATGTGTTTTAGTTACTAAAGAAGACGGAATTGTTTTCAAATTTATTTATTCGCAATTGGATGAAAGTCAATCTTTTTTACTAGTTTCCTCAAATCCAGTATATGAGCCTTATTCCGTTATGGTTTCAGAAATTTATGAAATTTGGAAATTTGTATCATACATTTCTAAAGAAATTCCGGATGTTAAATTAGATGATAGAGATTTGGCTGTTGCATATCGAAACCTTCATAAAGATATTTGTAAAATATTAGATAGAATTGACTCAAAAGCTTGATTTATAATTTTCGAATAAGCTTGTTATTCGTATCTTTGCACCCAATTTAATTTTAAATAAATGATTCGTATTACTTTGCCGGACGGAGCTGTTCGAGAATATGAAAAAGGAACATCTGCACTAGGTGTAGCATTAAGTATTTCTGAAGGATTGGCAAGAAACGTTCTGGCTGCAAAAATAAATGGTACAGTAAAAGACGCTACTTTGCCTATTCATGAAGATTCTGAACTTCAATTGTTGACTTGGAATAATGAAGAGGGAAAATCAACCATGTGGCACTCTTCTGCACATCTAATGGCAGAGGCATTGGAGTTTTATTACCCAGGAATTAAATTGGCTATTGGTCCTCCAGTTGCAAACGGATTTTATTACGATGTGGACTTTATGGACTATTCAATTAAAGAGGAAGATCTTGCTAAAATTGAACAGAAAATGAAGGATTTGGCAAAAGAAAAAAATCCTTTTTTGAGAAAACAAGTTTCTAAAGCCGAAGCAATTGCCTACTTCGAAGAAAAACAAGATCCATACAAATTGGAATTAATTTCTGAATTGGAAGATGGGACTATTACCTTCTATACACAAGGAAATTTTACAGATTTATGCCGTGGTCCACATTTACCGGATACAGGGTTTATTAAAGCGGTTAAATTGACTTCTATTGCCGGTGCATATTGGCGAGGAGATGAAAAAAATAAGCAGCTTACTCGTATTTATGGGATTACTTTTCCAAAACAAGCTGAATTGACAGAATACCTAGAAAAAGTTGAAGAGGCGAAAAGACGTGATCATCGTAAATTAGGGAAGGAATTGGAATTGTTTACTTTTTCGCAGAAAGTTGGACAAGGACTTCCGATGTGGTTGCCGAAAGGAGCTGCTTTGAGAGAGCGATTGGAAACATTTTTGAAAAAGGCCCAGAGAAAGGCAGGTTACCAACAAGTAATTACGCCTCATATTGGAAATAAAGAATTGTATGTGACTTCAGGTCACTATGAAAAATATGGAGCAGATTCATTTCAACCAATCAAAACGCCTGATCCAAACGAAGAGTTTTATTTAAAACCAATGAATTGTCCGCATCATTGTGAAATTTTTAAATCTCGACCTAGATCATACAAGGATTTACCAGCTCGTTTTGCGGAGTTTGGTACAGTTTATCGTTATGAGCAGTCAGGTGAGCTTCATGGGTTAACACGTGTTCGTGGCTTTACTCAGGATGATGCGCATATTTTTTGTACGCAGGAACAAGTAAAGGATGAGTTCAAAAAAGTGATAGACATTGTACTTTATGTATTAAAAACATTGGATTTTCATAATTTTAAAGCTCAAATTTCTTTACGTGATAAAACCAATCGCTCAAAGTACATTGGAGCTGAAGAAAATTGGGTAAAGGCCGAAAATGCAATTATCGAAGCTGCAGCTGAGAAGAATTTGCCTACAGTGGTAGAATATGGCGAAGCTGCATTTTACGGACCTAAGTTGGACTTTATGGTTCAAGATGCACTTGGCCGTGAATGGCAACTTGGAACAATTCAAGTAGATTACAACTTACCAGAACGATTTGAATTGGAATATGTTGGAGCAGACAATCAAAAACATAGGCCTGTCATGATACATCGTGCACCGTTTGGTTCGATGGAGCGTTTTGTTGCTGTTTTGTTGGAACATTGTGCAGGAGATTTCCCTTTATGGTTGACAACTGAACAATTTATTGTATTGCCAATCTCAGATAAATTTAATGACTACGCACAAAAAGTTTCAGATTTCCTAAATAATTACGATATTCGCGGTCTTGTTGACGACCGAAATGAAAAAATCGGTAAGAAAATACGTGACGCAGAATTGGCTAAAGTACCGTTTATGTTGATCGTTGGAGAAAAAGAGTTTGAACAAAACCATGTTTCAGTGAGACAAAGAGGAGTTGGAGATAAAGGTGCTGTAACTTTGGAAGGTTTTGTTGAATTAGTGAACGAGGCGATAAATAAAGAGTTGTCAACTGAAATTTAAATAATTGAATGAGAAAAAATTCTAAACCTTTTGTAAGAAGAGAAGAAGAGGCGCAACATCGTATAAACGAAAAGATATTTGCTTCAGAAATAAGATTAATTATTGATGGTGAAGAGCCTCAAGTAATGTCTGTTTCAAAAGCAATGGCTATGGCTGAAGAGCAGGAAATGGATTTGGTGGAGATTTCTCCAAATGCAACTCCTCCTGTTTGTAAGATAATGGATTACAAGAAATTCTTGTACAACCAAAAAAGAAAGCAAAAGGAGTTAAAAGCAAAGCAAAGTAAAGTTGTTGTCAAGGAAATTCGATTTGGTCCGAATACAGATGACCACGATTTCAATTTTAAATTGGCGCACGCTAGAAAGTTCTTGGAAGAGGGTAGCAAAGTAAAAGCATACGTTTTCTTCAGAGGTAGAACGATTGTATTCAAGGATAGAGGAGAAATCTTACTTTTGAAATTTGCGCAAGAACTTGCAGATGTTGGTGCTGTTGAACAATTACCAAAACTTGAAGGTAAGAAAATGATATTAATGATTAATTCGAAGAAGAAATAATTTAGTTTAAGAGAACATAAAAAACTCTTAACTAATCAAGAAGCTGATATAGAAGTTTAACTCAAAAAAAAGTAGTAAAATGCCTAAAATGAAAACTAAATCTAGTGCTAAGAAGAGATTCACAATCACTGGAAGTGGCAAAATCAAGCGTAAACACGCTTTTAAAAGCCACATTTTAACTAAAAAGGCTACGAAGCGTAAGCGTAATTTGACACATGCAGGGTTAGTACATAGTTCTGACCTTTCAAATGTTAAATTACAATTGTGTATGAAGTAGTCAACACAGGTTTATTAAATTGTTTAACCAAGTAATGAGTATCTAAGTTTCACAAAAGTGAACACTCTTTATTAAAAAACTTAAAATTATGCCAAGATCAGTAAATCACGTTGCATCAAGAGCGAAAAGAAAAAACTTGATGAAACTAGCCAAAGGTTACTTTGGAAGAAGAAAAAATGTCTGGACCGTAGCAAAAAATGCTATCGAAAAAGGACTTGTTTATGCGTACATAGGCCGTAAACAAAAGAAAAGAAATTTCCGTTCATTGTGGATTGCTCGTATTAACGCCGGAGCACGTCTACACGGAATGAGTTATTCTAAATTCATGGGAGAAGTTAACAAGAGTGGTATTGAATTGAACAGAAAAGTTCTTGCAGATTTAGCAATGAATCATCCAGAAGCATTCAAAGCGATTGTTGATACCATTAAAAAATAAATCCCAAAACTATATCAGCAGAGCCGACAGTGAAAACTGCCGGCTTTTTTGTTGAAAAGTAATTTTAAGGAGAACCCAAAACTTATAAGCTCTTTGTAAATTTGAAAAAAACAGAATAATGTTGAAAATTGGTGTTTTTGGAGCTGGACATTTAGGAAGAATCCATTTAAGAATATTAAAAGAACTAAATAATCATTTTGACTTGGTTGGTTTCTATGATGCTGATCAATCGACTGCAATTAAAGTTTCTGAGGAGCTTGGGGTGAAGTCATTTGCTTCCGCTCACGAATTAATACAAAAAGTAGATTGTATTGATGTTGTAACTCCAACATTTGCTCATTTTGATACGGCATCTGAAGCTATGCGTCAACGGAAACATGTATTCATTGAAAAGCCTTTAGCAGAAACAATGGACGAAGCTAGAAAATTAGTTTCGCTCTGTCATGAAGCAGACGTTAAGGTTCAGGTTGGTCATGTAGAAAGATTTAATCCTGCTTTTCAAGCTGCTTTGCCATTTTTTGATAGACCAATGTTCATAGAAACACATCGTTTGGCACAATTTAATCCAAGAGGTACTGATGTCCCTGTGGTACTAGATTTAATGATTCATGATTTGGATATAATTTTAAGTGTAGTGAAATCAAGGGTCAAAAAAGTTTCGGCCTCTGGTGTGGCAGTTGTAAGTGATTCACATGACATAACAAATGCAAGATTGGAATTTGAAAATGGATGTGTTGCTAATTTAACAGCATCTAGAATATCGCTGAAGAATATGCGTAAATCTCGATTTTTTCAAAAAGATGCATACATCAGTGTAGATTTTTTAACAAAGGAATTAGAGGTTGTTCGCATGCAAGATGTTGAAGGAGAGCCAGATCCATTTGATATCGTATTAGAGTTAGGAAGTGGAAATTCAAAAAAGAAAATTCTTATAGATAAGCCTGATTTACAAGAAGTAAATGCAATTAAAGAAGAATTATTGGCGTTTCATGAGGCAATAATAAATAATGAAACTCCAAAAGTATCGGTTGAAAACGGGTTTGATGCCATGGAAGTGGCTCATGAAATTTTGAGTAAGCTTAAAAATTCAGTCAATATGTTTTAACAATAATTTATATATTTTTTCGTTTTCATATCATGTTTAAAATCCTTGTTTTTTGCTGTTTAGCTATTCTGATAAGTGGTTGTATTAAAAACAATCCTAATCCTTCTTGGATTCAAATAAACAAATGGTCGCTTCAAAATAATACAGATTTGTCAGGTTCAGAAGGGGAATTAACAGAGAATATTTCAGAAGCTTGGGTATATGTTGATGATAAAGTACTTGGTGTTTTTCAGGTTCCGTGTAAAATTCCTGTTCTTACAAGTGGAATGTGTAATATTAAAATTTACCCAACCATAAAGAACAATGGAATCTCTGCGACAAAGAAAATTTATCCTTTCATGGAAGTTTTTGAGGTGAATCAAGAGTTGGTTCAAAATCAAACACTCGTTTTGAATCCTGTTACTAAATACAAGTCAATTACAAATTTTAAAGTTTATGATTTTGAATTAACCAATATGTATATGGAGAATGATCCAAATACTTCCTTGGCTCAAATTCTTTACGATAACACTGATTTACAGCCTTTTAATGGTAATTTTTACGGAAAAGTAAATTTGAATTCAACAGATTCCTCATGGGTAGCTTATACTACTGAACAGCTTTCTTTTACAAAAGGAAAGGAAGTTTATCTCGAACTTGATTATTACAACACAAATACTTTAGTAACAGGCTTAATCTTCGTTAATCCGGATGCTACCAAAACAAACAATATTAATATTCAATTGAATAGCCAAGATGAATCTTCTGTCAAATGGAAAAAAATATATATTGACTTGAAAGAACTAATCGGAAATGCGCCAAATGGCTGTAATTATTTACAATCATTTCAGGCAAATTTGAATTCAGGGAAATCGTCTTCGGAAATACGAATTGATAATATAAAATTGGTTTATTTTTATTAGAAAATGAAAGCAAGAGGTTGGGTGAGTTTATTTCTAATTGTGGATTGGTTTTCTGCAGTTTTAGCTTGGTCACTTTTTTTTTATTTTCGTAAAACGATTCTCGAAGGTTCAGAATTTAAAGCTGATTCTAACTTTTATTCAGGTGTTTTAATTATTCCTTTTGCATGGATTTTCTTGTACTTTTTGCAAGGTACATACATTGAAATTAAAAGAATCTTTAGACTTAAAATTTTAACACTCACGCTTGTAGCTTCTGCGATTGGAACGATTTTGATTTTCTTTACTTTATTGCTTGATGATATTGTGAGTAGCTACCAGAATTATTATTTGTCTTTGTTATTGTTGTTTTTACTTCATTTTAGTTTTACCTCGCTCTTCAGACTATCAATAGGTACTTTTTTGATTCAGTTTATTCGAAGACCAGGCAACGGATTCAAAACGCTTATTATTGGAGGAAATGAAAAGGCATTAGAGATTTACAATGAAATAAATTCGCATCCAAAAAATATAAATTCATTCATTGGGTATGTAAATGTGAATGGGAAAGATAGACTATTAGATGGTTATCTAAATTATTTTGGGCATGAAAAAGATTTAGAGAAAGTAATTAGGGAAAATGAAATTGAAGAGGTAATAATTGCAATTGAAAATACTGAACATAACCGTCTTCAAGATTTTTTAGTTAGAATTGATGATGGACATTTGAGAATTAAATTGCTGCCTGATACCTATGTGATTCTATCTGGTTCTGTAAAAATGACTAATATTTACGGCGCGCTTCTAGTTGAAATCATTACAGATGCAATGCCTTTTTGGCAACAAGCGGTCAAAAGAATGATCGACGTGCTAATATCTGTAACAGCAATGATTTTATTAATACCAGTTTATCTTTTTTGTGCGATTGCAGTTAAACTTTCCTCTCGAGGACCCGTGTTCTTTCTCCAGGATCGAGTTGGTTTGAATGGTAAAAATTTTAAAATTATTAAATTCAGAACAATGGTTGTGAATGCAGAATCAGCTGGACCACAACTTTCATCGGCCGACGATCCTAGAATCACGAAAATAGGTAGGTTTATGCGAAAAACCAGATTAGATGAATTCCCTCAATTTCTTAATGTTCTTTTGGGACAAATGTCTTTAGTAGGTCCGAGGCCTGAACGACAATTTTACATTGATCAGATCATTCAAATTGAACCACAGTATTTGCATTTGAATCGTGTAAGACCAGGAATTACTTCATGGGGACAAGTCAAGTTTGGATATGCGGAAAATGTTACTCAAATGTTACAACGTATGAAGTTTGATTTGATTTACATGAAAAACAGAAGTATAGCTTTGGATATTAAAATTATGTTTTACACGATTGTTATTATTTTTAAGGCAAAAGGAAAATAATTAAATTTCAATTCGTATATTTGCACCCCAATTAAATAATTATTAACCGAGGTTTCGTACCTCAAATTATAAAACAAAGCTATGGCAACAAGAATTAGATTACAAAGACACGGTAAAAAAGGAAAACCATTTTTTCATTTGGTTGCAGCTGACAGTCGTGCAAAAAGAGATGGTAAGTTTATCGAGAAATTAGGTACTTACAACCCAACTGCTAATCCAGCGGTTATTGATATTAATTTTGAAAACACATTAAAATGGGTTCAAAATGGTGCTGAAATGTCTGATACGGCAAGAGCTATTCTTTCTTACAAAGGTGTTTTGTATAAGAATCACTTATTAAATGGTGTTAAGAAAGGCGCTTTAACAGCTGAACAAGTAGAAGAGCGTTTTTCAAAATGGATTGCTGACAAAGAATCCAAAATTCAGAATAAGAAAGATGGTTTAGCTAAAAATGCTGAAGAAGAAAAAGTAGCAAAACAAAAAGCTGAAGAAGAAGCTAATGCGGCAAAAGCGGCAGAAATTGCTTCCAAAAATGCTCCAATAGTTGAAGAAGTTTCTGAGACTGAATCGGAAGAAGTTGCTTCAGAGGAAGAAACTCAAGAGGAAGCTGCTTCTGAAGAGGCTCAGGCATCCGATGAAGAGGCTTCTACTGAAGAATAATATGAATAAAAAAGATTGTTTTTACTTAGGTAAAATTGCGAAACTTCACGGATATAAAGGTGAAGTTTCGCTGTTTTTAGACGTTACCAATCCACAAGATTATATCAATTTAGATGCTTTTTTTATTGAAATTGACGGTGTTTTAACACCTTTTTTCGTGGAAAATCTAAAGATGAAAAACAAAGGATTTGTTGCTGTAAAACTGCAAGGAATTGATAGCGAAAATGATGCTCAACGAATATTAAAGAAATCCGTTTATTTACCCGAAGAAATATTAGCTGAACTTGATGATAATTCGTTTTATGATCATGAAGTAGCTGGTTTTAATGTTATAGATGTTGTTAAAGGTGATATTGGTATTGTAGATACAGTCATCGATTTAACATCAAATCCATTGCTTAGAATTGAATGCAAAGAGAAAGAAGTGCTTGTTCCTATTTTTGATGGTCTAATTCAAAAAGTTGATCGCAAAAAAAAGGTGCTTTATATTAAAGCACCTGAGGGATTGATTGAACTCTATCTTTCTTAATTCTTAAGTAGTCCTAGAGAAATTTTCATACGAATAACTCTTTTTGCTGAAGCGTCAACTTTTGCTTTGAAAGACTTATCTGTGCGGTAAAGTTTTAATACTTCAGCATGAGCTTTCTTAGCATCTAATGGCATTAATACGATATCACATCCTGCTGCAATTGCTTTTGATGCAGCATTTGGAACACTCACAACACCACCCATGTTCATGGCATCAGTTACAATTAAACCTTTGAATCCAAGGCTATCTCGTAAAAGTTTGGTTACAATTTTTTCAGAGCAAGTTGACGGTAAGCCATTTGTGTTGAATTCTTTATTGTTCTGTACCGCAATATGAGCCACCATTATTGATAATACTCCATTGGAAATCAATTCAGGATAATTTTTAATCTCTTTCATTTCCCCATCAATTACTTGTAAAGCTTTGTGTGTGTCACCTGAAACTAAACCGTGTCCAGGGAAATGTTTAGCGGTTGCAATAATATTGTTGTTTTGTGTCTCTTGAATGAAAGCATCTGACCACGGAATTATATTAGCAGGGATAGCTCCAAAACTTCTGAATCCCACAGTTTTATTTGGAGACATATCAACAACAGGAGAGAAATTATAATTAATTCCAATATCATTTAAATCTTTGGAAATAGTAGCTGCAACAGACTTAACTTCGTCAACAGTTGTCAGTTCATTTG
>CANGLG010000036.1 GCA_947454395.1 Flavobacteriales bacterium | reverse complement strand
GTAATGAAATAAACGTAATTTCCTGCAGGAGCAATTTCACCGCTTGGCAATCTTCCATCCCAGCGGAAATCAATGTCTATTGAAGTGTAAACCGTTTTTCCTGATTCATCAAGAATGACTAATGAAAAATCATTAACACTCAATTCAGGAATGGATAAATAATCATTACTTCCATCCCCATTTGGAGTGAATACGTTGGGTAAGTTTATTTTAACTTCACTTTCAATTGGAGCTTGTTTTGAATCCAAATTTTGTTTTGACGTTGTTTTTTCAACTTTTGCATCTGTTTTTGCATCTGTTTTCTGCTCGATAACAGATTGTAAGTCTAACTTTTCATCAGAAATTTGACCTTTGAATTCAGAAATCGAATTGTTTGAATTTAAATTCAATTCCGTTTTTTCATTTTCCAAAGTGGTTTCTGGTACTGGCTGTATTAAAATAAATTTGTCGACTTCGGGATTATTAATTTGATCATTCGAAAATTTAGGCTCAGATTCACTAATGTTTTCAATATGTTTTTTCGACTCGATTTTTGATGGCTTTTTTTCAGGGGTTGAATCATTTTTTGAATCAGAAACAGCAACCCATATTCCCACGGAAACAGCAGCAGTTAATGATGTTCCTATTATCAATTTTGTAATTAATGATAAACCTGTTGAAACTGTAGATGCACCGATGGAAGTAGAAACAGCAGACCAAAGCTCAGGACGAACAGGCGTCTCTAAACCAGATAACTTTTCTTGAAATAAGTCTTTAATAAAATCCTTTTCTTCCATTTTATCTTTTTTCTATGCGATCTCTCAAATAAGCCCTTGCTCTCAAGTACTGTGACTTAGAAGTGCTTTCAGTAACTCCAAGTTGTTCTGCAATTTCTTGATGCGAAAATCCTTCAACTGCAAACATGTTAAAAACAACTCTGTATCCATCTGGCATTTGTTGCACCAACCTCATCAAATCGTCTGCCATTAATTGTTCGGCAATAAAACTATTTTGTTCGAGTTTATATTCCACTTCTTCTGCCTGAATATCACCTAAAAATTTTGTGTTTTTTCGAATTTGATCCAAACAAGTATTTACTACAATTCTTCGAACCCAACCTTCTAATACACCTTGATTTTTGTAATCAGACAATTTTGAAAAAACCTTTACCAATGAATCTTGTAACACATCCTCTGCTGGTTCAGTCTTCTTCATGTAACGTAAACACACGGAGTACATTTTAGGGGCAAATCTGTCAAACAACGCTTTTTGAGCCTTTGGATTTCCTTTTATACATTCTATAACTAATGTGTGATCATCCATGACTCAATCGAATAGACAGAAGTTGTTTTGAAAAAGTTGCATCTGTTTTTTAAAATCCCTTTTAATTGGGTAATTTCGTTTTGTAAAATAAATGCTTTATGCGATTAGTTGTATTGTTTCTCTTGTTTTTTGTATGTCAAATTTCATTTTCTCAGGATTTGAAGTCAATCCTTGGAGGTGCTTGGAAGGGAGAATTAGCAATGAATGACCGATTAAATATTCCATTTTCGATTGATTTTTCATTTGATAAAGGTGAAGTTAAAATGGAAATAATCAATGCAGATGAACGATTGAAGATGATACTAAAATCTGAAAATGATTCCGTTACAGCCGTTTTTCCTGAATCAGAAGCTTATTTGAAATTCAAATTAGCACAAAACAATCAGGAAATCAGAGGATATTGGGTGAATCCAAATAAAAAAACACTTGTAAAGATTCCGTTTAACGCCTGGCAAATAAATGAAATTATTGAAATGGCCGCCAACACATCCAATGTTGCAGGCAGATGGAAAACTAGTTTCAGTCCGAACTCAAAAGAACCTGAAAATGCCGTGGGAATTTTTGAACAAACTGCAGGAACTTTAAAAGGAACTTTTCTGACCGAAACTGGAGATTACAGATATTTAGGTGGAACAATAGGCACAAACAAATTTCAATTGTCCACATTTAACGGTTCCTGGGCATTTTTGTTTGAAGGGAAAGTGGTTGGTGATTCAATTTACGGTGAATTTTACAGCGGACAAACCTATCACACCAATTGGGTTGCAGTTAAAGATTCCAAAGCACAATTGAAAGATGAATCTTCTTTGACTTTTCAAATAAATGACAAACCTTTCCTATTTGATAAAGTGGTCGATTTTAAAGGAAAACCCTTTGTTTTTCCAAATAAATCTTTGAAAGGAAAAGTGGTTGTCTTTCAAATTATGGGAACCTGGTGTCCGAATTGCATCGATGAAACCAAATTATTGAATCAATTTTATAAAGATTATCATAAAGAAGGTTTGGAGGTAATTGCTTTAGCTTATGAAGTAGGTAATGACCAAAAAGCACAAATTAAAAAATTGAAAGCATTTCAAAAAAGACTTGGTATCCAATACAGCATTTTGTTAGCTGGAACAAACAGCAACATAGTAGCATCAGCTCAATTTCAAATGTTAAACGGAATCATGAGTTTTCCCACGTCCATCCTAATTGATAAATCAGGGAAAATAAAATACATTCATACCGGATTCAGCGGGCCGGCAACAGGAGAAGAATATAAAAAACTTAGTCAGAAAATTCGTTTTGAAATTGAAGGGCTATTAAAAGCAAAATAGTCTCAAAAGCTTAACTTTGTAATATGAAAAGAGTTTTGTTTTTAATGGTTCTATTTGCGATTTGTGTTCCCATTGGTTATTTCTTGATGAAACCAAAAAATCAAGATGCATTGCCGATAATAAATCCCATTGATGTTCAAGAAGAAATGGTTGATCCTGAAATGTTACGCATCGGGCAAGGACACACCATTGGCGATTTCAGTTTTCAAAATCAAGACAACAAAACAATCACTCAAAAAGACATTGAGGGGAAAGTTTTTGTAGCAGAATACTTTTTTACCACTTGTAAAAGCATTTGTCCAATTATGAACAGCCAGATGCAACGCGTTCAGCAAGAATTCAAAGGAAATTCAAATGTCAAAATTCTCAGTTTTACAGTAGATCCCGAAACAGATACTGTCGCACAAATAAAACGCTATGCTTTTAAACACAACGCGATAACTGGTCAATGGCATTTTTTAACAGGAAAGCAAGAAGATTTATATCGTTTAGCAAGAAAATCGTTTTTCATTCTAAAACCTGCTGAAGTACAAAATCAAGGTGATGTTGGAAGTGACTTTATTCACACTAATAATTTTGTTTTAGTGGACCAGAAAAAGCGAATTCGTGGCTATTACGATGGTACTTCGCAAAAAGAAGTTACTGAAATAATCAAGGACATTAAACGATTGCTCGAAGAGTAGTTTCTATTCTAAAAACCGAAAAATCTACAACATTTTTTAAGTAATTTGTAATTGCGTATCTTTGCATTACTTTATGAGACCTAAAAAAACCAATTCGCCCAAAGAAAATGCTTCTGTGAAGAAACCATCGGCGAAAAAACCGGCAGAAAATGGAAAAACCGTTACTGCCCGCGACAAAAGAAAATACATTGACTTTAAAATCAAAGTCAAAAAAGGAGATCCCTTACCTTCATTTCGTGAAGACAATATTCGTTTAAACAAATACCTTTCGAATGCTGGCGTATGTTCGCGAAGAGAGGCCGATGTGTTGATTCAAACGGGAGTCGTTTCCGTAAATGGAAAAATTATCACAGAACTTGGTTATAAAATTCAACCCGGAGATGTTGTTCAATACGACGGAGAAACGATTAACGCTGAAACAAAACGCTATGTCTTACTCAACAAGCCGAAAGGATTCATTACAACAATGGATGATCCGCGCGGTAGAAAAACAGTGATGACTCTTGTGAGCAAAGCTTGTCGGGAACGTGTTTACCCAGTAGGTAGGTTGGATCGCGAAACGACTGGATTACTGTTGTTTACAAATGACGGTGACATGGCAAAAAAATTAACCCACCCACGATACCAGGCTCGTAAACTTTACCATGTTGAGTTACATAAACCTGTTTCACGCGAAGATTTAGAAAAATTAATGAAAGGTGTTGACTTGGAAGACGGAAAAACGCAAGTGGATAAAGCTGAATATGTTGAGGAAAAATCTGCACGAGAAGTTGGGGTAGAGTTACATTCCGGGAAAAACAGAATCGTTCGTCGCTTGTTTGAAGCATTAGGTTACACCGTTCTTAAACTCGACCGCGTTCAATTTGGCGGATTAACAAAAAAAGATTTACCACGAGGTATGTATCGTCACTTAACAGAACAAGAAGTCGCTTTTTTAAAAATGTCAAAATGAGAATTCTGATTGCATTTGCACTTTTGATTTTATTCATTTCGTCCTGTTCGGATGAAAATCCATTTAAATCAGTGAATCCAAATGCGGATTATTTTTATCCCTTGGATTCAATTCCTAAAATATACTTATATCGTGATGTAGCGAATGGACTTGAAGAGGAATTTCATCGGATTTATACCATTAAAGACAATGCAGGAATGCACTTAGTGGTTGAACGATATGCAAGTGATGGGAGAATTTTAGAGGCCATCAATTACAATGTAGATTCATTAAATGTAATGGACCAAATGGTTGTGGATCGTTATCAAAAAAAGGAAAAAGCACTTTTATATAAAAACGATTTATTTCCGATGGACTTGAAAAAAGAGGCTTGGTACGCTGTTAAATTCAAAGGAGTTGTAGACTCGACATTAATTCTTAGAGAGATTAAACGAAATTTCAAAAAACACCAATCGATCCAAGTCATGGAAGAAGAAAAGGCTGATGCATTGGTTTTTGAAGATCTTGTTAGGCAAACCGTTTTAAATCCATTTACAAAAAAAGAACAAGCTTACCAAGCAAAGCAAATTTCTTATTTTGCTAAGGGATTTGGCTTGGTTGAGTGGCATAGTTTAAGTAAAAAAACGCATTTTAGACTGGAACAAATTCTTAGTCAGAAAGAATGGGTTCAAATAATTGCAAGATGAAAAAGCTTTTATTTTTAACTTTTGTTGTTGCTTGTTTTGCAACGCATGCTCAATATCGAAGAGCGAAACCAAAAAAATCTTGGACATCAGGAACCATGTTTGCTTATTGGGGTTACAACCGAAGTGTTTATACAAAAAGCAACATCAATTTCATTGGAGCTGGATACGATTTCACTTTAAATGGAGCGAAAGCAGTAGATCGACCTACCACAGATATTAAAACCTATTTTAATGTAAAAGAAATAACCGTTCCTCAATTCAATTTTAGAATCGGTTATAATTTTAAAAACAACTGGGCAATATCCATCGGTTATGATCATATGAAGTATGTTCTTGTAGACAGTAAGCCTTATACTTTGAGTGGTCATATCAATTACGGAATAGACAACGTTACGCATTGGTCTGGTGATTATACAAATGAACCAGTCGTAACCAATCAGGAAACATTTCACTATGAAAACACGAATGGTCTTAACTACATACGCGCTGAAATTTCAAGAATAGATCAATGGCTCAGAACTGAGGGTGGGAATTTTGCTATTTCAAGTTCATTTGGAGTAAGTACTGGTGGTATATTAAGTTTTAATGATTTTACTTTTGCCGGACGCAAGGACACTCAAACTGTTTCAATGTCCGGATTTGGACTCTCGGCTCATGCAGGTGCACGATTTGAATTTTACAAACATTTTTTCTTACAGTTTAACGCAGCGGCCGGCTTCATGTATCAAGTACATGTTGATACACGACCAAACGACTATGATTCATATGCTAAGCAAAAATTTGGTTATTCAGCATCTGAATTAGTAGTTGGCGCATTGTTTTATTTTAGACCAAAAAATGGCTGTGACAGCTGTCCGCATTGGGGAAAATAATATGAAGTATTTAATCGTTGGTTTAGGAAATCCGGGTGCGGAATACGAAGAAACACGACACAATATAGGTTTCAAAGTTGTGGATGCACTAGCGAGAGAACTTGGTGACTCTTTCTCTTTAAACAAAGCTGCACATCGTGCCGAAGTAAAATTCAAAGGTAGAACGTTGGTTCTGATTAAGCCAATAACCTTTATGAATTTGTCTGGAAAAGCAGTTAATTATTGGCTTCAAGCGGAGAAAATACCCATTTCAAATTTATTGGTAATTACTGATGACATTGCTTTACCATTTGGAAAACTGCGCCTAAAAGGAAAGGGAAGTGATGGAGGTCATAATGGGTTAAAAGACATTCAAGAAACCCTAAAAACCATGGACTACACCCGACTTCGTTTTGGGGTGGGAAATGATTTTCCTAAAGGAAGACAAGCGGACTATGTTTTAGGAAAGTGGACAAAAGATGAAAATCTTGACCTTTCAGGAAGAATTGATGTTGCAACCGAATTCATTAAAAGTTTTGCAACACAAGGACTTGAGTTAACGATGACTTATTGGAACGGAAAATAATTTTATTTACCGAGGCTTAAATTCAGCCCTAATTTCCTCATGAGAAATTTCTCCACCACTTGTCCCTGTTGATTTTGCGAAATAAAGCGTTCCTGCGCAAACAAGCATTGTTAAATACATCGCTAAATTCGAAAAGGGATGCTTTTTCCAGTTCAACCACAAGGCAATTATCGAAAATAACCCCAAAATGTATGAAAACAAAGCAAATGTTTCTGCATATTCTTCGTGCTCGTGAATCAACTTGTTATTTCTGCCTAATTCTTCAACTACTTCTTCCGCTCCTTCCCCTGAATTCATAGCAACAAAGGCCGATATCGCTGCAACAACAAAGATTCCGTAAGAAACCCGTTTTACAACTTCTGCTTTTAAAATAATTCCTAGAATGAGGACCGTTAAACCAACAAAAGGCAAAATAATTGGTAAATGGTTTACTAGTAAATGAAAGTGTGCTCCGTTGTTCATAATTCAAATTTTACTTTGGTTACGAAAAAGGGACTCTAAACGTTTCGTTTTACGGTTAAATTCATTAAAATCTAAATACCGAAATTCAGGTTAAACCGTTATTTTTGCACTTGAATTTTATCACAACTGAAAAGACTTACCAATGAAACGATGGAGAATTAGCCAAATACTGGGACAAGAAGGGAAATCATTAATAAATACTGAAATTACTGTCAAAGGTTGGGTTCGCGCCTTTCGTAGCAACCGTTTTGTTCAGTTAAATGATGGATCTTGCATGGCTTCCATACAAGCAGTGGTAGATTTTGAAAAATTTGATGAAGTGCTCTTAAAACGTATTACAACCGCAGCAGCACTTTCCTTAAAAGGAATGCTTGTTGAATCACAAGGTTCTGGTCAATCCGTTGAACTTCAAGTAACTGCAATTGAGATCTTAGGAGATGCCAATCCGGACGATATACAAAGAACAGTAATGCAGCCGAAACGTCACAGTTTGGAATTTTTGCGGGAACAAGCACATTTACGTTTTAGAACAAACACTTTTGGCGCTGTTTTCAGAATTCGTCATGCAGTTGCATACGCCATTCATAAGTTCTTCAACGACAAAGGGTTTTATTACTTACATACTCCGATCATTACCGGATCTGATGCAGAAGGTGCTGGAGAAATGTTCCACGTATCGACTTTAGACCCAAAAAATCCACCGTTAAACGAAGACGGCTCAATCAACTACAAGGAAGATTTCTTCGGGAAATCAGTAAACTTAACTGTTTCAGGACAATTGGAAGCAGAACTTGCAGCTTTGGCCTTAGGTCAGGTTTATACCTTTGGTCCTACTTTTCGAGCTGAAAATTCAAACACATCGCGCCACTTAGCAGAATTTTGGATGATTGAACCGGAAGTTGCTTTTAATGACTTGAAAGACAACATGGATTTGACAGAAGAATTTCTGAAATATATCTGTTCTTACATCATTGAAAATTGTGCAGAGGATTTGAAATTCCTAGACGAACGAGATAAACAAGAACAATCTCAAAAACCACAAAATGAGCGTAATGAATTGTCTTTAATAGAGCGTTTACAGTTTGTCATCAACAATCCATTCAAACGTTTGACTTATACCGAGGCAATCGACGTGTTGATGAATTCAAATCACTACAAAAAGAAAAAATTCAAATATCCGGTTGAATGGGGAATCGACTTACAAAGTGAGCACGAGCGCTATTTGGTTGAAAAAGAATTTAATTGTCCGGTGATTTTGACAGATTACCCTGCGAAAATCAAAGCGTTTTACATGCGCTTGAATGAGGATGGTAAAACAGTTGCCGCGATGGACGTACTTTTCCCGGGGATTGGTGAAATTGTTGGGGGCTCACAACGCGAGGAACGCTACGATTATTTATTGAAAAAATGCGAAGAGTTTCATATTCCTGCAGAAGAATTGTGGTGGTACCTCGACACACGTAAATTTGGAACGGTACCTCACGCAGGTTTCGGTCTAGGTTTCGAGCGCATGGTGATGTTCGTTACGGGAATGTCTAACATCCGCGACGTAATTCCTTTCCCAAGAACACCACAGAATGCTGAGTTTTAGGAGAAAAAAACCTAAATAAGCCGATCTAAATTTGAACGAGATTTTTAGTTTTAAAGTGCCTGTTCAGAAATAATAGATGCTATTCCGTATATAGGTAAGTTGGTTCATCCAATTCTCCTTGCGAAAGTCTGATAACGAAGTCCGATCGCAATGTATTTCAGGGGATTTCGATAAAGAAAAATACATTTTTTCGCACTTCTTTTTGTGTTTAATAACACTTTTTCGTGGGATAATTTGTCAAACAGGAAGGAATTAGTTGGAATGAGATTCCATAAAAAGACAGTTTTTTTGAATGAACATGAATTTGGCTTAACTTGATGAGCTTAAAATTAATGCTGTCTTTAATTGAGTAAATCAATGAATTATGACGCGAGAAATACTTCATCAAACAAAACTTTCGCTCGAAAACCTGATGAATTAAAATTTATCATGCGCGGAAAGAGGTTTGAAATGGTAGATTCCGCGAAGGAAAAAATATTTAACGTTGAATTTTCAAAAGCGATTAATTAAAGGATTCCCCATATTTTTCTAACTCTGGATGCAGTTAAATTAGAAGGGATCGTATTATTTGATATCAGTAATTCGCCATCAACATTGGATGGTAAATTGACAACCGTGTTAAACATTACTATTGTATTTATCAGAAATCCTTCATTATTTAAACGCTCAATATAGGTTTCCGCAAAAATACCATTAACTGGATTTGAGGAACGAAGAGGAATAATTACCGCTTCAATTGTAGAATCCAAATTATTCAAAAAGGTTACAAGCTCTTCAGGTGAAACAGCATTTGGTTGATTGCGATATCTGATCTCGTTTCGGGAAGTAAGGAAAACAAATGTCTTGACAATACCATGTTCAAATTGAATATCGAAAGCCCTAGAATCTCGAACTCCGGTTAAAGCTCTAATTACTGAAGATTTTCTAGAGTTTGGGGCGCCTGTAACAATATAAACTTTCATTAGTAATCCTTTTTTAGAATTTTGACATTTTTTCCAGAAGAGTATGTTCTCGAAGTAACCAAAACTCCATTAATATATTTTTCTTTTTTATAAGTTTTATTAACTTGTACAATATCCTTTTCTAAATTTGGATTAAATGAAACATATTTCGGTCGAGTCAAGCCTGTTTTCGATTTAAAATAGAAATTTTCATTATTATCAAAATATAGTTCTTTCGTTGAACCTGAAGTATAGTTTGTTGATATTAATAAAGAGTCTTTTTCTTCGACACGTATTTCCGCTATGGACTTTAAAAATATTTTAAAATCTCCAATTGTTTTTTGAGGAACATTTATTAAATTAGGGAAATTATTATGATTAGGAATCCCCTTTTTGTCAAATGTCAATGCATATACACCGGCTGGTATACTTTGTAATATCGATTTGTTTTTCTGAATGTAATCTTCTACTGTATAAGAATTTAAACTGCTAATATTTGCTTCACTATTGTACAACAAATCTAATTTTGACTTTATTGTATTTGTAACACTATCATATTTGATATGAAGATTATTATACTCAGTTACCGCCTCTTCAATAAAGTTACCCTCTAATAATTCATTTATTTTCTTAATTGTTTTTGTGTCTTCTTCAGCTCTTTGTTTTTCTTCCTCTTTTCTTTGTTTCTCCAAAGCAATTCGTTCTTGCTCTTTTTTCTGTTCAATTTTAAGTTGTTCTTCCTTTTGTTTTTTCTCTTCAAAATATTTTCCTCCTGTTTCTAAATTCCATGCCTCTTGTGTTTTAACTGGATTTAACTTCATTTGGAAATAAATGGGATCATAAGCTGAATTTGAAGCTTTAATTTTAACATATGTTGCGTTTAAAAAATCATCTAATGACTCTTTATCTAAGCGAATATCTAAACAACTGTTGTTTAAGGTAAAAACCTTTTTATAGCTATAACCTGCATAGTCTAGGGCATTGTATTCTTTTTCCACTCCATTGACTGTAAGAAGAATTTTTATGGCCCAACGCCTATTTTTTTCACCTGTTGAGCAATTCGAAACAAAATATAATGATGGATATAGTCCAAATCCTTTACTAAAAGTCAAATAGGAATAGGATTTGTAACCATATTCACCTATATACTCATATATCTCTGTCCTTATTAAAGTAGATTTATCAAAACCATCATCAAAATTTTGAACGACCCACTGAGAAAATAAACTTTTCGAAAACACGAAAAATAAAAATAATAGGACTACTTTTTTCATGAAAATTGAAATAATTTTTTTCATAATTTAATTTTGTTAATAATGCAACTACCCATTGCACGTCGGTTTATAAAAGTTTATTAATTGCTTGGTTACTGCTTTTAGTTCATCTTTTGTTCTGCCGAGTTTTTTATCTTCTTTGAACCAATAGAATGAAAAATCCTTTAGAAAATTATCGTGTTGAAACTCGCCCCAGTTTTTATCGGCGAATCTTACCCTTTTTGGAGACGTTAAAAAATCACCTTGCGGTCTTCGTGGGATGTTTTGCAGGTGAACGCTCTTATCCAACGCTCTATTTGATGTTGCGTTCATCGTTACTTGTTTTCCACGCATCGTAATTCCGGCAAGTTCCTTATTCATGCGTTCTTTGCGAACATCTCTATTTTTCTGACTTGGATAGAAGAATCCGATGTAAATCAACTCGGTTTTGTAATACATAAAATAAATCCCAGGGCCTTGAAACTCTGGCCGCAAGTAATCTGAAAGCTCAAAACTTAAATTCAATGGAAAAGTCTGTTGTAAATCTACATTTAGTTGAAAATGTTCTTCCGCGTTTAACAACATACTTCTGAGTGTTTTGATACTCTACAAATCTAAAAAATGTGTAATTCTTTTTACGTATTTATAATTCTTATATTGAACATAAATTTCTATATTTGAACTATTAATTCTTATTAACATGATTCAAAAACCGGAAATAAAACTAAAAACCCTTCGTGAAATGAAGAATTTTACGCAGGAATACATGGCTGAACAGCTGGGTTTAACTACCCGCGCTTATTCCAAAATAGAATCCGGGGAAACGCAACTTACCATCAATCGTCTGAATGAAATTTCTGCGATTTTAGGGGTTGATCCAATCGAGGCATTGGGCTTTGATCATCAGAATATTTTTAATAATTACGGGTCACAAGAGGGAAACATTGGTTTAAATCAAACTTTCAATCTTCCCGATAAACTCATTGAGCAATACGAAAAACGCATCCAGCAATTGGAGAGTGAGGTAATTTTTTTGAGGGCTTTAGTGAAGTAGTCATATAACCTTTCTTTTTGTCATTGCCACAAAAAGAAACAAAAAAGTCTAGCGCTGGAAAGATTTAACTACCCACAATCTTCCTTGTTGCTAAAATTCCCGAAACTCGTTGTCGTTCCTCCGCCTCAGACAGCCGGCCGCGGCCGACAGGCCAGAAATTTTGACGCAACTTCATCGTGTAGGTGCCCAGTTTAATCTTTCAATGCGCGGGGATTATGGGAATGGAATTTATTTTTCTCGTGGTTAAATAAAGATTATCGGTGCATCTAACTCAACTTTCATATAGCATTAAGGAAAGTCTGAGCGAAGTTGCGGTCCGTGACAGCTCTGCTGGAGCATAAGGACAAAAGCACGTAGCGATAAGACTGAGTGTTCCGCAGGAAATGCCTAATGAAAGTTGAAATGCAGTTTTTGTTACTTTTTTCTGCTAAGGCAAAAAAGTAAGAGAAGAAATATAGTGTTGTTTTTTCTTTTTAGCATCGCCCTAAAAAGAAACAAAAAGGTCTAGCGCTGGAAAGATTCAACTACCCACATTTTCCTTGTTGTTAAAATTCCCGAAACTCGTTGTCGTTCCTCCGCCTCAGACAGCCGCGAATTTTGGCGCTACTTCGTCGTGTGGGTGCCCAGTTAAATCTTTCAATGCGCGGAGATGTGTGAAATGAATTTTGTTTGTCTTTTAACGACTCATAGCGAAGTTAAATTATGTTTCCTAATTGATAAGGGGGATTGAGGAGGATGATAAAATTCTAATGCTTTGGAAAAATGAAACGAATTGAAATTATTTTAATTGTCTCCCCTCTTAATCACCCCTCGAGTGGAGAAACATAATTTTACTTCGTTTTTATAAATTAAGCAGAACTCACTTCATGTCAGTTCCAAAGGATTAAAAATTATTCAGAACCGTCACAGAATAAAATCCTTTTCAACGACTTTCTCCAACTTTTTTATTTCCTTAACTTTGCCAACTCAAGAACGAAAAGATTATGGGCAAGAAATATCAAGAATACAAAGGGTTAAATTTACCGAACGTTGCAACGGAAGTTCTGGAAAGATGGCAAAGCGAATCCATTTTTGAAAAATCCATCACAACCCGCGAAGGGAATCCTTCATTTGTATTCTTTGAAGGACCTCCATCCGCAAATGGTTTACCGGGGATTCACCACGTAATGGCGCGTTCCATAAAAGATATTTTTTGCCGCTACAAAACACTGAAAGGATTTCAAGTAAAACGTAAAGCAGGCTGGGATACGCATGGTCTGCCGGTTGAACTTGGTGTTGAAAAAGAACTTGGAATCACCAAAGAGGATATCGGAACAAAAATTTCCGTAGACGAATACAACGATGCGTGTAAAAAAGCAGTCATGCGCTACACAGACATTTGGAATGATTTAACGGAAAAAATGGGTTATTGGGTTGATATGGAAAATCCATATGTGACTTACGAATCCAAATATATGGAATCCGTTTGGTGGCTTTTGGCACAATTATACAACAAAAACTTACTTTACAAGGGATATACAATTCAACCCTATTCTCCGAAAGCAGGAACCGGTCTTTCTTCCCACGAATTGAATCAACCGGGTTGCTATAAAGATGTGAAAGATACAACGGTGGTGGCGATGTTTAAGGTAAGTAATAAGGAAACTTTACCTTTAAAAAGTGGACAGAGTGGAGTGACATATTTCCTCGCTTGGACAACCACCCCATGGACATTACCATCGAATACAGCATTGACTGTAGGACCAAACATTGAATATGCTTTGGTTTCAACTTTTAATCAATACACCTTTGAACCAATCCATGTGATTCTTGCTAAAAACTTGGTAGGATATCAATTTGGTAAAGGTTTTCAAGCAGTTGAATCGACTGAAGAATTAAATACTTTTAAAGCGGGAGATAAAATTATTCCGTACCATGTTGTTGGAACTTGTCTTGGAAAAGATTTAGTCGGAATTAAATACGAACAACTTTTACCTTATTGTTTGCCTGCAGAAAATGCCGAGAAAGCATTCGTTGTGATTCCGGGAGATTTTGTGACAACGGAAGACGGAACTGGAATCGTACACACGGCACCGACTTTTGGAGCTGATGATGCGAAAGTGGCAAAAGACGCAGGAGTTCCGCCGATGCTTGTGAAAGATGAAAACGGCAATCTCGTTCCTCTTGTGGATTTACAGGGTCGTTTTCGTCCGGAAGTAAGTGATTTTGCCGGAATGTACGTGAAGAACGAATATTACGATGAAGGAACAGCTCCAGAAAAATCGGTGGATGTTCAAATCGCAATCAAATTAAAAGAGGAAAATAAAGCCTTTAAAGTCGAAAAATACGAACACAATTATCCGCACTGTTGGCGAACAGACAAACCTGTTTTGTATTACCCATTGGATTCGTGGTTTATTCGTGTAACAGATAAAAAAGACCGAATGGTGGAATTGAATAATACCATCAACTGGAAACCGGAATCTACCGGAACTGGACGCTTCGGAAAATGGTTGGAGAATGCAAACGACTGGAACCTTTCCCGTTCGCGTTACTGGGGAATTCCCATTCCGATTTGGTCAACAGAAGAAGGCGATGAACGCATTTGCATTGGCTCAGTAGAAGAATTAAAAAACGAAGCTGAAAAAGCCGTTAAAGCCGGATTTATGACGAATAATCCTTTGTCTGACTTCGAATCAGGAAACATGTCTTCCGAAAACTACAATAAGGTTGACATTCACAAGCATTTTGTGGATCAAATTGTTTTGGTGTCACCTTCAGGAAAACCAATGCAACGTGAGGCTGACCTCATCGATGTGTGGTTTGATTCAGGTGCGATGCCTTATGCACAATGGCATTATCCGTTTGAAAATAAGGAACTGATTGAAAATAAAACGGGCTATCCGGCGGATTTTATCGCAGAAGGTGTTGACCAAACACGCGGATGGTTTTATACTTTACATGCTATTGCGACCATGGTTTTTGATTCGGTAGCATACAAAAATGTTGTTTCGAATGGGCTTGTTTTGGATAAGAACGGTCAGAAAATGTCAAAACGACTTGGAAATGCAATTGACCCATTTACGACCTTGTCAAAATACGGGCCTGATGCTACGCGTTGGTATATGATTACGAATGCACAGCCGTGGGACAACTTAAAATTCGACCTTGAAGGAATAACGGAAGTCCAACGTAAATTCTTCGGAACGCTATACAATACCTATTCCTTCTTTTCGCTTTATGCCAACATCGATGGATTTGATTTTTCAGAGGCAGAAATTCCATTAAATGAAAGACCTGAAATTGATCGTTGGGTTCTTTCCAAATTGCATTCTCTAATTCAGGAAGTTGATTCAGCATATTCAGAATTTGAACCAACAAAGGCAGGACGAGCTATTCAGGATTTTGTAACAGAACAACTTTCTAATTGGTTCGTTCGTTTGTGCCGACGCAGATATTGGAAAAACGACGACCCGAAAGATAAATTGTGTGCTTATCAGACACTTTATTCGTGTTTAGAAACGGTTGCTTTACTTGCTTCACCGATTGCTCCTTTTTACATGGAACAATTGTTTTTGGATTTGAATAAAGTATCTAAAAAACACAATGTTGCTTCTGTGCACCTTGCAGATTTTCCGAAATTAAAAGAAAATTGGATTGACAAAACCTTGGAGAACCAAATGGAGTTAGCGCAACAAGCGTGCTCATTGGTTTTAGGACTTCGAAAAAAACACATGATTCGAGTTCGTCAACCTCTTCAAAAAATTATGATTCCGGTATTGAATAAAGAAGTGGCGGAAAACCTCATACATGTTCGTGAGTTAATTCTCTCAGAAGTGAATGTAAAAGAATTGGAATTGCTTGAAGAAGGTTCCGGAATTTTAGTGAAAAGTATCAAACCAAACTTTAAAACCATCGGTCCGAAATACGGAAAACAGATGAAAGCAATTGCAGGAATTGTTGGAGGGTTTTCACAAGATGATATTTCAGAAATTGAAAAAAATAATGGCTGGTCTGGAACCATTGAAGGAGCAGAAATCAACCTCGATTTAGGTGACTTTGAAATCAATGCGCAAGACATTCCTGGTTGGTTGGTTGCCAGTGAAAATGGTCTGACAGTTGCCTTGGATATTACTATTTCTGAAAGCTTAAAATCGGAAGGAATAGCTCGTGAAATCGTAAATAGAGTTCAAAATTTGCGAAAAGAAAGTGGTTTTGATGTGGTAGATCGCATTTTACTTCAAGTAGAAACTACCTCGCAAATTCAAAAAGCAATAGCGGAAAACAAAGTATATATTTGTGACGAAGTATTGGCAAATGACATTCTTTTCGCTGAGTTAGATGAACATGCATTTACGACCGAAATAGAATCAGAAAACGATACGAGATTAGTTGTAAAAACAGCTATTTAAGCACTGGATATATTATTTCAATTCAAATGATTCTTGTAGTTTGGGAACAATCACTTTCCAATGCAACTCATGCTGAATTTTTACACGTAAAGCTTCCGTTTGATGTGGTTCACCATGGTTCAGAAAAATGGTTTTTGGTGGAGAATTAAATTTTCGTAACCAATCCATCATTTCCTCGCGATCACCATGAGAAGATAAGGAACTGATACTTCGAATATTGCAACGTACTTCACGAAATTGACCAAAAAACTTAATTTCCGAATCGCCTTCAATAATCGATCTGCCTCGCGTTCCTTCTCCCTGAAAACCAACAAAAAGCAAGGTGTCATTTGGATTTTCAATATGTTTATTCAAGTGATGTAAAATACGACCTCCTTCTATCATTCCGCTTCCGGCAATCACAATTTTGGACTTGTTATCCGCAACCAAAGCTTTTGATTGAAGAATGTCTTTAATAAAAATAATATCGTGATACATCTCGTTGATTTCCTTGGTTGAAATTTTTTGCCATTCGTAGTATTGATGAAAGATATTCGTTGCGTTCATGCCCATTGGTGAATCCAAAAACACATCGATATTTGGAAATTTTCTTTCTTGTCTTAATTTGTAAATGAGGTACATAATTTCTTGAGTTCGCTCTACCGCAAAACTGGGAATCATTAAAGTTCCTTTGTTTTTTATCGTTTCGTTTATGATTTCAAGTAATTCATTTTTCACATCCTTTGACTTATCATGATTTCTGTCGCCATACGTTGATTCTAAAACGATATAATCTGCCTCTTTGACATGTTTTGGTGGATAGAGCAACATCGGTTCCATTCGCCCTATGTCTCCGGTAAACAAAACTTTTTTTCCATTTACAATTAAGTTGACGAAAGCGCCTCCAAGAATGTGTCCACTATTCAGAAATTCAAATTTCATGTATTCATTCAATATCACCCATTCATTCAGTTCATGTCCTTCAAATAAAGGCATGCATTCCATGACATCTTTTACTTCGTAGAGTGGTGTTGCTTTTTCATGCTTGGAATAACCATGTGATGTGGCTCGCTCTGCGTCTTCTTCCTGGATTTTAGCACTGTCTTTTAGTATTACCTCCGTTAAATTCAACGTTGGCCGAGTACAATGAATTTTACCGGAAAATCCCTTTTTCACTAGCAAAGGTAAGTACCCACAATGATCTAAGTGTGCATGGGTTAAAACAACTGCGTCAATAGAAGCAGGGTCTATTGGAAAATCCATCCAATTCATTTTTCGTAATTCTTTTAAACCCTGAAAAAGACCGCAATCAATGAGGAGCCGTTTACCTTCAACTTCAACCAACGTTTTCGAACCTGTAACTGTTCCAGCACCTCCTAAAAACTGAATTTTAAATTCATTATCCATTATTTTCATGTCATCAAATTAACTCTAATTTAAAAAAGACATTGATAGTATAAGCTCTTT
>CANGLG010000035.1 GCA_947454395.1 Flavobacteriales bacterium | reverse complement strand
TCCAATAAAACTCTGAATTTTAATCCTGGCATATTTTTTTGATAGAAATATAAAATTAATTATTTCTTTGATTCAGGCATAATTTTAACTATTAAACCTAAATCTTTTCCAATTCGAAACATTTCTTGAATGGCTTCATCATAATTATTTGAAATAGATCCTTCAAGAATAGATTCTTTGATTTGACTTTTAATAATTCCAATTTCGGCTTGTGGCCCAATTCCAAATGTTTTCATTATTAAATCCCCTGAAACCGGAGGCTGAAAATTCCGAATTCGGTCTTTTTCTTCAACTAACTTTAATTTTTGAGAAACAAGTTCAAAATTTTGTTTGTATTTCTTGACTTTAAACTCGTTTTTTGAGGTGATGTCGGCATTGCAGAGCAACATTAAATCTTCGATATCATCACCAGCTTCACTTAAAAGTCTTCTAACAGCCGAATCAGTAACCGAACCCTTTACCAAGGCAATTGGTCTTAAATGCAGACGAACTAATTTCTGAACATATTTCATTTTATTATCCAGTGGCAACTTCAATTTCTGAAAAATTTTAGGAACCATACGTGCTCCAAGATCTTCATGTCCATGGAAGGTCCAACCAGAATTACTATCAAATCTTTTTGTTGGAGGCTTTGCTATATCATGAAGAATAGCTGCCCATCTCAACCACAAACTATCTGAGTTTTGAGATAAGTTATCCAATACTTCGAGCGTGTGAATGAAATTATCCTTGTGGCTTTTACCATCAATTGTTTCTACTCCTTGCAGTGCAATCATTTCGGGGAAAAATTGGATAAGAAGATCTGTGGAATTAAGTAACTTAAATCCCCTTGATGGTTTTTCTGTAAGAATAATTTTATTTAACTCATCCGCAATTCGTTCTTTTGATATTATTTCTAATCGCGATGCTTGTTTTTTTATGGCTTCAAGACAGCGTATTTCAATTTTGAAATCCAAACGAGTGGCAAATCGAATAGCTCTCAACATACGTAATGGATCGTCACTGAAAGTGATTTCTGGTTCAAGTGGTGTTCTTATAATACCAATCTCTAAATCTTCTAATCCTCCGAATGGGTCAATTAAATTACCAAAACCTTCTTTTCTTAAATCGAGTGCTAGTGTGTTTATTGTGAAATCTCTTCTGTTTTGATCATCTTTTAATGTTCCTTTTTCCGTCTCTGGTTTTCGTGAATGCGATTGATAAGATTCCTTTCGTGCTCCTACAAATTCAATGTCTAAATCTTTGTATTTAAAATGAGCTGTGCCATAATTTTTAAAAACACTTACTGATTTAACTTTTAGGATTTTTGCAGCATTTTGAGCCAGATCAGTTCCATCGCCAACCACGACAATATCGATATCTTTTGACGGTTTCTCAAGAATTAAATCTCTGACAAAACCACCAATAACGTACGCTTCAAGATTGTTTTCCTCAATATATTGGGAAACAACTTTAAAAACAGGGTGCTTTAGGTGTGTAGCGAAATTCAAAGACATCGGCTACAAAGGTAAGATTTAGAAAGTAATGAATGCGATTTTTAGAAATCTTCGTTTTCTTCGTCTTCGTCATCAAAGAAATCTTCGTCGTCTTTCTTTTTGTATGAGAACAAATCTTCATCAAAATCTTCATCATCATCGTCGTCGAAGAATTTATTGTTTTTACCGCTTTTCCTATAAGCATCCATTTTAGGTTTTTTGGATCGATTATCAGAATCCGAATCAGATGCTTTTTTGTCCTTGGGAAGTTTCTTTCTTGGCTCTATTTTTCCTGGAATCTCCGTTGAAACTGGAGGAGTAAAACCTTCCGCTGGTTTGTTCTCAAAGGCAGGTCTTTCGGTTCTCGGGGGTCTTGAGTTTCCGTCGTTTGACCTCGGACTTTTATTTTCTCTGTCACCTCTGGCATCTGCCTCTTTAACGGCAATTGGTCTACCATTAATTACGTGATTATCCAAAGATTTAATGGCATTCAACGCTTCATCACGATCAGCCATTTCAACGAAAGCAAAACCTCTTGATTTACCTGTTTCTCTGTCGGTGGCAACATTTGCTTTTAACACTCTTCCATGTTGCTCGAACAATTTCCTCAATTGCTCACTTGTAACACCAAAATCCAATTTGGCAACAAAAATACTGGTCATAAATTAACTTAAATCAACAATTTATTTGGTTGAAAACAATTTTGAATTCGAAATTAGGATAAAAATTTAAATTGTATACCATTAATACAAAAAAAACGCAAATATCTTATAATTTAAGGTCTGAAAATCAATTCTTAACATATTGATTAAATCAAAATTATATCAAATTAATGTTTCTTGAAATCTAAATCTTAACATAGTTCTTGTAAATAATTGTTTTGGTTGTTATTTTTTTTGTAAATTTATGTCCCTTATTTTACAAATGGATAATTTACAAATAGTTGCAACAACATCAACTCCAAGAGTAGATTTTTGTTCTGATGGAAATTTAGAGATTACCGGAAAATCAATTCCGGACGCAGGAGTTGATTTCTGGGCGCCAATTTCAAGCTGGTTCTCTGAATACTTACAATCGCCGGCAAGTCAAACGATCTTTAGACTTCAAATTGATTATTTAAATACATCGTCTTCTAAAGAAATTTTACACATGCTATATAGACTCAACGAGTTGAATGAAAGAGGATTTGATGCAGTTGTACATTGGTCTTTCTATGAAATGGATGCTGATATGCGAGAAGTTGGTAAAGATTATGAACATATGGTAAAAGTCCCATTTGTATTTCATGAAATAACACTTGAACCAGTTCACTAGGCTTTATTTCTCAAATTATAATTAATTTTGTTCATGCGCCTTGTTAAGCAAATTCCACATGAACGTTATCTTATTCAACTTCATCAATACAATGGTAAGTTTATTCTTAAAGTTGAATTGGGTGGTTATGAGCAATTGTTTAAAATTACGGAATCTGAAATATTCGATTTGGATAAATTGGAAGCATCTCTAAACGGAGAATTTTTGTCGAAGTGTCTGGAAAGATTTATTTCAATGCGTTCCGACTGGGAAGAATTAATAGGAAAAACCAAAAGTTAATCAATGAAAAAATTAATATTATCAGTTATTATTCTGCAAGTAATTGTCGCCTGTGGAAATAAAGAAGAAAAGAAAAAAGATTCAACTCCAAAAATTGAATCAAGAAATCCAAAAGGATTAATGATTGCCTATTATAACAACGACAGTATCAAAGATGGGTTTGATTATTACAAGAAGGAAGACGCTCTTGTAACTAAAAAACAAAAAGCATTTCAATCAGAGCTGCAAAGAAGATCAAATGAATACGAAACGTTTATTCAAAGAAAAGACCAAGAAGCTAGAAATGGTTTGCTTTCAGAAAATGAAATAATGCTTGCTCAGCAAAAGGCTCAACAAATGCAGGCCGCGATTATGCAGTATCAACAAACCGAGGGTGCAAAAATCGAAGAGGAAACAATGAAAAAACTTGAAGCAATTAACAAGAAAATTGAAGCTTTAGGCAAGAAGTATTGTGAATTACACAAAATTGATATTTTATTCATTCATGGACAAGGTGGGCAATTAAATTATATTCATTCTTCAATGGATGTAACTAAGGAATTCATAAATTTCTTGAATGATAATCAGAGTCAAATAGAAAAGGATTTGAATTAAGATGTTAATTGCTCGTCAAAAGCTTAACGAAAATATTGCTGAATATTTGATTTATTTATATCAAATAGAAGATATTATTCGGGCATTTCAATTTAACACGGATCAAATAGTTGAAGTATTTGTCAAACCAAATTTACCTGACAGTTCTTTTCTAAATCAATATCGCGCGTGGTATAATGATTTGATTCAGCAAATGAAAGATCAAGGTTGTCAAAAAGAAGGACACATTGAGTCGGTTCGTGAAATAATTATGGAATTGATATATCTTCATAATACGCTTTTGACCATAACAAATGATGAGAAATACAAAAACTTATGTGAGGCTTCAACTGAATATTTGAATGAATTCAAGCAAAAGTCGCATATGGCAAGCAGACACGATGTAGAGGTTTTAATCCATGCGATGTACATGAAGTTTCAATTGAAAGTTAGAAAGCAAGAAATTA
This sequence comes from Flavobacteriales bacterium, assembly GCA_947454395.1. Classification (GTDB taxonomy): domain Bacteria; phylum Bacteroidota; class Bacteroidia; order Flavobacteriales_D; family Crocinitomicaceae; genus UBA952. The sequence continues at coordinate 13,754 of CANGLG010000035.1, read as the reverse complement.
GTCCTGAAACAGAGGAAGCAATGGATAAGTTGCGCGTTCAGTTGGCATATTTATCTCGCGAATATCACCGTATGAAAAACGGTACATGGAACATTAATCCAAATTAATTTTGATTTTTTTTCGGTATTTCTGATATTACTTTTATTTTTTTTTCTTCTCCTGAAACTTGCCAGAAAAAATGATTGATACCATTAGTTATTCCTATGAATTCACATTGTAATTGATTTTGGTAAGACAATACTTGACCTAGGGTGTTTTCACTTAATGAAACTTGGGGCGCTTTACATTCTATTAAAATACTAGGTGTGAATTGCGAATTATAAACCACAATGTCCCAACGCTTTGTCATTCCAAAGTAATTCAAGCTTTTCTCAACTGAAATAACTTCAATTGGGTATTCAAGAACGTTGATCAAATAAGCAATAAAATGTTGTCTGACCCATTCTTCAGGAGTAAGTAAAATTTGTTTTCGTCTAATCTGGCAAAAAACATAGATTTTATCTCCTTTTCGTGATAAATTGAGATTTGTTTTGGGAAGATTTAGCGGATGAATGGGGTTCATTACATTCCAGGAAGCAGTAAATGAATGTCTTTGTATTTCAACCCAAAAACCTTTCCAAGCACTTCATTTGTCAATATGCCTTTATACATATAAACACCATTTCTAAATCCGGGTTGACTTCTTATTAATTCAACTACACCTCCTTTATCACCCATTTCAATAATTAATGGTGATAGAATATTTGACAATGCAAAGGACGCGGTACGAGAAACGCGAGAGGAAATGTTTGGCACACAATAATGAACTACACCGTGTTTCACAAAAGTAGGTTCTATGTGATTTGTAACTCTCGAAGTTTCAAAACAACCACCTTGATCGATGCTAACATCAACCACTACTGAACCTGACTTCATGCTTTCAATCATTTCTTCACTGACAACGCATGGAGTTCTGCCTATTGGAGACCTTAAAGCACCAATAACAACATCTGCTCTTCGAATTGCTTTGGCTAGTACTTTTGGTTGGATAATTGAAGTAAAAACTCTACTTCCAACTACATTTTGTAATCTTCTGAGTTTTGAAAGTGAATTATCAAAAACTTTGACTGAAGCGCCAAGACCGAGGGCTGCTCTGGTAGCAAATTCACCAACAGTACCAGCTCCAATTACAACTACTTCTGTGGGTTGAACACCAGCAATTCCTCCAAGCATCATACCTTTTCCAGACGAAAAAGAAGACAGCAAATCTCCCGCTACTAAAATACTGGTGGTTCCTGCAATTTCACCAAGCGTTCTTACAATGGAAAAAACTCCTTCTTCGTCGCGAATATAATCCCAAGCAATGGCTGTGATTTTTTTTGACATTAATTTTTGAAGAATTTCTTTTGGTTGTGTAGCTATCTGTAACGCAGAAATAAACGTTTGATTGCCTGTCATCATATCAATCTCCTCTTCAGATGGAGGAGCGACTTTTAAAATGATATCACAATTGTATATGTCTTTTGTGTTGTGAATGATTTCTGCACCTGCTTCGCTGTAATCGTTATCTGAGAAATTTGAGCCTTCACCAGCTTTTGATTCAATTCTTACATGATGTCCGTTTGCAACCAACAAAGAGACTGCCTCCGGAACTAGAACAACACGTCTTTCTTGAAAAGAAATTTCTTTAGGAATCCCAATAAATAAATTTCCTTTGCGTCGTTGAACCTCCAACATTTCCTCTTTTGGCATCAAACTGCCTTGTTGAATTAGAGATTTTAATAATTCCGGGTCAGTAATCATATTTCAAAACTTATTTCACGTGAAAAACCATCAGTATTACGAATATACACCCAAATTATGTCTTTTGGAAGCAAATTTTCTATTTTTTCAGCCCACTCAATAAATATGTAACTTTTTTCCTCTAAAATATCTTCCATTCCAATGTCAATAGCTTCACGAATTGATTTAATCCGGTAGCAATCCATGTGATATATTTTATTCTTTCGTGAGCTTAAGTATTCATGGATAATTGCAAAAGTTGGTGAACCTTCAAAATGTTGTATTCCCATATTATCCAAAATTGAATGGATAAAAGTGGTTTTACCAGCACCCATTTCTCCATCAAAAGCAAAACACTTTGGGGTAGGGAAGAGACTTAGTAATTTTTCGGCATATGAAGATAGCTCCTCAAGCGATTGAACATTCCATACAACTTTCATCGGTTACTCAGATATTGATTTAAACGACACAATTTCATTTTCTTTCCATTGCATCAGTTCAAAATTTATTCCGTCGAAACGACCAAAAGTGCAATAATTTAGCCATTCTCCTAAATTGAAATAAACTGTGTTTTCAATTTTAAATTTCAATGGTAAATGCCTATGTCCAAAAATATAAAAGTCTCTGTGCTTTAAGTTTTCAGATTTTTTTGTGAATTGATAAAGCCATTCTTGGTCTAGTTCATGCAGTTTTGAATCATCGCCTCCAGTACTAGCTCTGCTTGTTTTTGAAAAATAACTTGCCAAAGCGATTCCGAAGTTTGGATGTAATCGAGCGAAAGCCCATTGACAAAACTTATTTCTAAAAACTTTTTTTATGAATTTATAACCTCTATCACCTGGTCCAAGTCCATCACCGTGGGCTATGTAAAATGATTTACCGTTAATTTCAATTTCAATTTCATCGGAATGAATTTCTACGCCAAGTTCTTTTTTAAAGTAGTCAAACATCCACATATCATGATTTCCTAAGAAAAAATGAACTGGAATTCCTCTTTCGGTAAGTTCAATAATTTTTGCTTGTAAGCGAATAAATCCTTTTGGAATAGCGTATTTGTATTCAAACCAAAAATCAAAAATGTCACCAACCAGGTAAATTGCCAATGCACTTTTTTCTACTTCAGTTAACCAGGCTACAATTTTTTTTTCTCTAGCTAAACTAGATTCATAATTCGGAGCTCCCAGATGAAAGTCTGAGGCAAAATACGTATATTTTTTTATTGATTCTGACATGGACTAGTGTCCGAAAATACGTTCTAGTTCTTTTTCCAATGCATCTCCGCGAAGGTTTGTTCGAATAATTTTCCCTTCTTTATCAATTAAAACGGTAAAAGGTACGCTTGATACACCGTATTTTCGACCAACTTGACTGTTCCAGCCTGCTAAATCGCTTACGTGATTTGGCCAACTTAAATTGTCACTTTTGATTGCAGCCATCCATTTATCCTTGTCTGTGTCAAGTGATACGCTCATTACCGTAAATCCATCTTTCTTATATTTCTCATAAGTCTTAACCACATTTGGATTCTCTTTTCGACATGGACCACACCAAGAAGCCCAAAAATCAATCAAAACAACTTTCCCTTTTAAATCTGATAGTTTGATTTTCTTTTTGCGATCAGTCGTTAATTCTTCGAAATCTGGTGCCAATTTGCCTGGTGCTAGTGCCATGGATTCCTCCATTTTTTGTTTTGTATTTAAAAAGTTTTGATAATAACTCTTTACAGTTGGACTGTAAGGAAAAGAAATATTAACCTGTTGCATTAAATTTTCATAATCCTTAAAATTCTGTTCAATATTAATATTGGAAAGAGCTAAAATCAACGCTGGAGAATTTGGATTTGAACTAATAAAAGATTGCAATTCTTGTTGATAACTTGCGTATTGTCCTTGCATGTAATCGTTGATTAATTTTTCCCTTGAAGGATCTTGACGTATTGCAGTTATAGCAGAATCAGATTTTACATTCCATTTTTCCGAAACGATAGAGAAATCATTCATAGCCTTTGATTCATCGGAACCAATGATGTTGCAGAAATCTTTAAGTTTTGTCCCGTCACCGTAAATTTTTATTTCACTGTTATTTCTGAAAATCAAGTTAATGTTGCTATTTCCAACTCGAAGCATATAAAAATCTTCGAAAGGAAGTTTTCCTGAAAAACTAAAATTCCCTTTTTTGTCTACTGGCAAACTTGCATAATCTTTGAAATAGGAACCATAAAATTGGGAGAGTTTAAACGTATCAATTTTCGAATTGAAAATCATTCCTGAGATTTTAACATCTATTTCACTTTGAGCGATAAGCGAGTAACTTAGAGTCAAAGTACAAATCAATCCAATTAGTTTTTTCATATGTGTTTATTCTTGATTTTTTAATTCCTCTTCCAATTTTTGTTCCAGTTGTTCTCCTCTTAAATTCGTCCCAATAATTTTTCCTTCTCTGTTTATCAAAACTGTGTAAGGAATTGCATCAAAACCATAGATTGTGGTCAGTGATGTTTTCCAACCTTTTAGGTCGCTCACATGATTCGGCCAAATTAATCCATCATTTTGAATAGCACTTTTCCAAGCGTTAATGTCATCATCAAGAGAAACCGAAAAAACGGTAAATCCTTGTTTATTAAATTTTTTAAAGAGGCGAACTACATTCGGATTTTCTTTGCGACATGGTCCACACCAAGATGCCCAGAAGTCAATCAAAACAACTTTTCCTCTCAAATCTGATAATTTCAACAACTTCCCTTCTGGGTTATTTAAAGCAATTTCCGGAGCGTTAATAGAACCATTTGTTGTCGCGGAATATTGATTGTAGGCATCTCTGATTTGGTCTACCTGACTTCTGAATGTTTTTGCTGCAGGCTGACCATTGTATTTATTTTCAAATCCTTGTGCGGCTGCTTCCAATACCTTTAAATTTTCTGAATCCCAGTCTGCAAAACTTGCACTCGGTAACAATGCCATGGACAAGACAATGTTGTAAGCATTTCCTGGTTCAGCCAACATACTTTCTTTTGCGAAATCTTCAACTTTCTTTTTTGAAGCAAAAAAAGCTTTGTTAATCTCCTCCTTACTTGCTGAATTTTCATTGGCCATTAAAAGTTTTTGTTCTTCTTCGAAAACACGCATTATCTCTTGATGCTTATTCAAAACTTTGGTCCAAGAGGGTCCATTCATGTTTGGTTTGAATTTGAAATCTTCAAGTGTGGTATTCAGACTAATTTTATTCGTGGGTTCAATTGTTACTTGAATGGCGTTTTCTGGATTTTCTCCAAGACGCAAAAGAAAGAATCCTAAGCCGGGAACATTTCCATTAAGTTTGAATGTTCCGTCCGAATTGATGATCGTATCTGCTACTGGAATCATTCCACGATTACTTGGCGCTTCAACATATAATTTGATTCCTCCTGCACCTACAATTTTTCCAGAAATTGAAAAGTTATTTATTGGCTTCTCAGTATTCTCAACATTTTTATTTTCTGAATTCAATGAAAAATAAATGAGAGGAATAATTACTGCTGCGATTAACAGGATTAATAATGTTCTATTTTTTTTTAAAAAGCTCATTTTATGATTCAAGCATTTGTCTTAATAAATTATTGGCAATCTTCGGATCTGCTTTTCCTTGAGACACTTTCATAAGTTTTCCCATAAAGAACCCAGTTAATTGCTTTTCTCCTGAACGATATCGTTCGACCTCATTTTGATTTTCTTCAAAAACTTGAAGAATGAACCCTTTCAATGCATTTTCATCTGAGTCTTGAATCAAATTTAGGCGTTCAGCAATTTCAAGTGGCGAATCTGACGACTGCAGCAATTCCGGAAATAAACGTTGTGAAGCGATTGAAGTAGACACTTTACCATCTTCAATTAGCTGAATTAATTCGGCAATAATTTTAGCAGATAATGGGAACTCGTCAATTTCAACACCGAATTCATTCAGATAAGATTTGATATCTCCCATCATCCAATTGGCAACTGCTTTATAATTTTTAGTGTACTGAATGATTTCCTCGTAAAATAACGCAATACTTTTGTTGTCTGTCAAATTGTACGCATCGTAATCTGATAAACCAAATTCTTTCGTGTACTTGAAAAATAATTCACGAGGCAACGCTGGCATTTCTTTGTGTATGCTATCAATTTGAGTTTGGTCCACGAACAAAGGTTGTAAGTCCGGCTCAGGAAAATAGCGGTAATCATTTGCAGCCTCCTTGGAACGCATTGAAATTGTAGTTCCTTTCAGTGCGTCAAAAGCTCTTGTTTCTTGCGACAAAGACTCGCCATTTTCAATAGCTTCAATTTGTCTTGTAATTTCAAAATCAATAGCACGTTGCACATTACGAATGGAGTTCATGTTTTTAACCTCGACTTTCGTTCCAAATTCTTTCGCTCCTTTAAGTCGAACGGAAATATTGGCATCGCATCGCAACGAACCTTCTTCCATGTTTCCATCACAAATATCTAAGTAACGAACCAATTTTCTTACTTCAGTAAGGTAATTATAAGCTTCTTGAGAAGAACGAATATCTGGCTCGGTAACAATTTCCAAAAGTGGCGTTCCGGCTCTGTTTAAATCCACAAGTGTATCGTAAACATCTACATCGTGAATGCTTTTTCCGGCATCCTCTTCCATGTGGATTCTGGTGATTTTGATTTCTTTTTCAGTACCGTCTTCTGTTCGAATGTGAATACTACCTCCGGTGCAGATAGGTGTTTTGTCTTGGGTAATTTGATATCCTTTAGGGAGATCGGGGTAGAAATAATTTTTTCGTGCAAAATATTGATCTCTCGCAATATCACAACCACAAGCCAATCCCAAACGGATTGCGAATTCTACCGTTTTCTTATTCATTTGAGGAAGCGTGCCTGGATGCCCAAGTGTAATTGCGCTTACGTTTGAATTAGGATGCGCACCGTATTCGTTGATGTCATTTGAATAAGCCTTAGTTTTCGTCAGCATTTGAGCGTGGACTTCTAAACCAATTACAGCTTCGTATTTGTTTCGAATTTCTTCGGTCATAATTTTAAACGCGTGAAATAAGTTCCTTCATAATAATTGTCATTTTCGGCTCTTGTCTGCTAGCCACATCAATAACATCTTGTAAACTAACTTTTTGAATTTTTCCTTTTACTCCTAAGTCGGTGATAATTGAAATTGCAAAACAAGGAATTTCCATGTGTCTTGCAACAATCACTTCTGGTACAGTCGACATTCCTACCGCATCAGCACCGGTGTTTCTTACATATTGGTATTCGGCAGGTGTTTCAAGCGTTGGACCGGTTAATCCTGCGTATGTTCCTACAGAAACTTTGATGTTGTTTTCTTTTGCAATGTTCAGAGCAAGTTCAATCATCGCATGATCGTACGGTTCACTCATGTCAGGGAAACGCGGACCTAATTCGTCAAAATTCTTTCCGATAAGTGGATTTCCTGGAAATAGGTTGATGTGGTCATTTTGAATCATGATTTCACCCACTTCAAAGTCAGGATTTACACCACCGGATGCGTTGCTAACAAACAATTTTTCAATGCCTAAAAATTTCATTACTCGAACTGGAAAAGTCACTTGTTGCAGCGAATATCCTTCGTAAAAGTGAAAACGTCCTTGCATTGCAACAACGTGTTTCCCTCCAAGTTCACCAAAAATTAATTTCCCAGAATGGCTCTCAACAGTTGAAACCGGAAAATTAGGAATCTGTTCGTATGGAATTTCGTCAATTACATTTATTTCTTTAACCAAACCACCCAAACCTGTGCCCAAGATAATTCCAATAGTTGGCTTAACATTTGTGCGTGATTGAATATACGCAGCTGACTCTTTAAATTGTTCTAACATAATCGTTTATTAATGATTTAAACTCTTCTTCATTTTTAAATTCCATTTCAATTGGAACATAGTACCAAGGATATTTTTCCAATTGCCAATCTTTTATTTTGTCATTTAATCTGGCAAAATCTTTTTCGGTTGTAAAAATAGCCGTTTGACCTCCAACAAAAGTATCAATTTTTCTGTGAATTTCCGCAATTTCTGCATGTGTGAATGGATGGTGATCGGGATAAGTAATCACTTCAACTTCAAATTGTTTGCTGAGATAATCAATCAAAGGTTGGGGCTTGGCGATTCCGGTGACCAAAATAACCTTTTTGATTATGCCCAATTGCATTCCGAAGGGAACGAAATCTATGTATTTCAATTTACTAAAAAAGATGGGTTTATTGTAATTTTTTAGTTTGTTTTTAATGTGATTTATTTGATTGTCAGAGAGTTCATCGGGGTATTTTGTTATGACAATACAATTTGCTCTTGCAGCATTTTTCTTTCCTTCTCTTAAATTACCCATCGGTAAAATGAAATCATCTGCAAAAATCTGCTGAAAAGGAGTCAGTAAAATTGTAAATCCCGCCTTAACTTGACGATGTTGGTAAGCGTCATCTAGAAGCAAAAGTTCAAAGTTGTTCTGCCCCATTTTCTCAATTCCTTCTTTGCGTTTTTCGCATACAGCAACATCAACTTTTTCTCCAAATTTCAATTTATAAAATAACGGTTCATCTCCTGTAGCTTCTGATGAATCATTGATGTGAACTTCTCTAAATCCTTTTGTTTTTCGGCCATAACCTCTGCTTAAAATTTGAACTTTAATGTCTTTCGAATACAAGTCAGCGAGGTAAGCTGTCATAGGCGTTTTTCCCGTCCCACCAGTGCTTAGGTTGCCAATGCAAATGGATTTATTTGGGATTTGGAAAGATTTTAATATACCCTTGTTGAATAGAAAATTCCTGAATTCGGTAATGAGAAACCAGATGACCGAAAAAGGAGCAAGTAAAATCCTTCTAAAAAACATAGTAACGAAGTTAATCAAATTCAACTATTTCAATTTGATTCTTTGTAATTTTCAAATTCCTGAATACTGCTTATTAGATATGGTTCTTCGCAAGCAAGCATTTCTTTAATTTTTAAAATCTCAGGATATTTTGTTGCCTTAAAATGTAATTCAAAGGATTTTTTTCCTATCAATTGAATTTCTGTAAAGAGAAACTCGTTTTCAATCCGGTAGAATGCGCGTGAATTTGATAATTTTCGGTATTGAGGAAATTCAGACATTTGAATTACAATCGTTCAAGAGGCGTTTTTACACCATTTACCAAAGAATAGCAAGCCAATTTATCCTTAAACACCGAAGATTTAAAAATCGAACGATTCAATAACATACGAACACATTCCTGGATACCTTCTACAATGGATGGATGCGGATGAATTAATTCAGAAAGCACTTCAATTGGCATGTTTAACTTGATTAACAAACCAACTGCTTGAATTGCTGTAGAGGCATGAGCGCCAACTACCCGCATTCCAAGGATTCTCATTTCTTTGTCGTTGGTTACAATTATTTTGAAAAAACCTTGTGTTTTTCGCATGGCAATAGCTCTGGTAATCAATGAGTAATCGATTTTAACGACCTTCACCGGGATACTTTGTTCTACGCATTGTTGTTCGTTTAATCCGACAGATGCCACTTCTGGATTTAAGAACATGATGGTGCAAATATTGTCGTAATTCAAACGTTCCGGTTTGTTTCCTAATGCTTTTTCAACTGCATGTCGTGCTTCAAGTTCTCCCATATTTACAAGGGCAATTCGTCCTGAAACGTCACCAACAGCATATATATTTGGTACACTTGTTAATGTGTCGTCGTCACCGATGTGAACACCTCTTTTAGACATAGAAACACCCGCATTTTCAAGCCCCAAACCTTCAATGTTTGGAATTCTACCAATCGATAAAAGTGCTTTTTCCACGCGAATTACTTGGTGCGTTCCGTTGGGATAAGAAAGTTCATATTCCACTTCCCCGTCGATGCGTTGTAAGCGCTCTAATTTCGCATTGGAATGAATGACAACTCCGTGATCGGTAAGGTTTTTTGAAATTAATTTTGAAATATCCTCGTCTTCAAAAGGCAAAATCCGCTCTTGACGATCAATAATATAAACCTTTGTTTTTCCGAAATTGGAAAAAATTGTCGCGTATTCACAACCGATAACACCTGCTCCGACAATTACTAAGCTTTTAGGATAGTCATCGATATTATCAATACCATCGGAAGTTAGAATTGTTTCTTCGTCCACTTCGATGTCGGGCAGAGTCCGTGGTCTGCTTCCCGTAGAAAGTATGATTTGTTCACCCCAAATGGTCTTGCTTTCACCTTCGTTTGAAATTTGAATTTCATTTTTTGACAGCAATTTTCCATGACCACGTTCGTAATGAAGCAGTTTATTCATGGTTTCTGTTTGTAGCAATTTGATGTGGGCTGAGTATTGGAATTTGCGTTCAAAAATGGCTTCTGCAAGGTTTTTCTTTACATCTTCCCAGGACAATTCAAATTTGGTTCGTCCTTTTGAAACGATCATTTCGTTCACATCAGCCACGCGATTAGAAAGTTCCCAAAGTGTTTTGGATGAAAGAGCACCATTATAAACTCCGGCTCCACCCACTTTGTCTTTTTCAATCAAACAAACGCGTTTTCCGAAATCAATTCCACGCATCGCTGCTGCATATCCTGCAGGTCCGCTACCAATAACAACCAAATCAAATTTCTCCATGCACGATTTAATAGGACGTAAATATAGCTAGATTTCGTTTTTTAAAATCAAATTTTTTTTACTCCCGTAACAGAATAAATATCAAGCAGTTCATTTTAAGTGAATACTTTAAAAAAAATTATGAAAATTAAAATATGGCAATTTTTTGTATAAAAGTATTTTTAATTTGTATAAAAATGTTAACTTAGTGATAGTATAAATTTAAAGCTAAAAGTAATGATTGAAGAAACAAAAAAAGAAATTGGTAATTTGATGAAAAGTGTTATGGTTACTTTTTTAAACGTAATGCTATTGGATGAAGGTAATCAGTCAATTATGTCTGATGATGATAACTCGGATGTTTTATCAAAAACATTAATGGCTCCGGTAATGCCAAGAATGATGGAGTTAATTACGAATTTGGCATTAAAATCAAAAGACAATGATATCGATATGAAAGATTTGGATTCAATGATTGATTTTGATATCATGAACAATGACGATGATTTTTTTTCAAATATAGATGCTTACCGAGAAGAGTCTGATAATTTTTTAGCATCAACTTCAAAGGAAAATCAGATTGTTGTTGCAAAAGTAGTAAAGTCAGTTATTGAGATGAACGGCGTTGTTACTGATGATGAGCAAGAAGCTTTGGATGATTTCTGCACAAAATATGGCATCACAAATGATGAATTAAATGGCAATTCTGTTGATGATATGAAGAAAGAGCTGAATGATTTAATGCATAGTATTTTGACAACTTTTGCAAGTGTTTCTTTGTTGGACAAGGGGAATGAAGCCTTAATGAATGAAAACGAAGAATCTGAAGATTTCTTTTCGAAAATCCTTATTCCAGCTTTGCCTCGAATAATGGAACTAGCAATTGGCTTAATGTCTTCAGGAGCATCAGAAGAGGATTTGGAAAATTTGGATTTTGACATTGATCCAAGTAATATGAAAGGTTTGGATTTAATCAAGCAAAATTTAGAACTTCATACTGAAAAGTCAAAACTATTTTTAGCAGCTACTTCTCGTAAAAATCAAATTATAGTAGGTAAAATCGTTAAATCTGTCATTGAAATGAATGGAGAAATTACAGATGAGGAACAAAAAGCTATGGATGATTTTTGTGCCGAATATAAAATTGAAAGTAAAGAACTTGAAACTACAGATGAAGAATCTGCTTTGTTTGAGTCTATTTTAAATAATTAGGCAAAATAAGATTAGTTTATTTTTATTAAGAAAGGATTGGTTTTTGCCAATCCTTTTTTTATTCCATAAATTTATTTTTTTGTATATTGTGAAATAACTAATAAATTAAAATCTCTTTTTTGAAACAAGAAGACTCCGATATTATTGAATTGGCAAAACAGAATCTGGATGTAACAAAAAAGACTTTCAGAAAGTGGAAGCAGTCAAAACCAAAGGATTTAGATGCTAAATTTCATTCGGTACACGAACAAGAATTCAAAAAAATGGATTGCTTGACTTGTGCGAATTGCTGTAAAACAACCAGTCCAATTTTTCGTGATGCCGATATTCGTAGAATTGCCAAACACCTGCGAATGAAAGAATCCCAATTCATTTCTTCCTATTTAAAAATGGACGAAGAAAATGATTACGTGCTTCAAAAATCACCTTGTCACTTTTTGGGTTCTGACAATAAATGTGATATTTACGAAGTGCGTCCATTGGCATGTCGAGAATATCCACATACCGATCGCAAGAACATGTTTCAGATTTTAGAATTGACGGCTCAGAACACTTTGATTTGTCCAGCTGTTTCAAGGATAGTTCAAAAGATAATATGATTGCTTTTCATCCGAATTATGTTCATCCCTTGCCAGAAAACCATCGCTTTCCGATGGAGAAATATGACTTATTACCGAAACAATTACTTCACGAAGGAACGGTTTCTGAATCTGATTTTTTTGAACCCTCCGTTTTAAGTGAATCAAATTTATTAGCTGTTCATTCCTCAGATTATTGGAATCGATTGAAAAATATAATGTTGACCGAGCGCGAGCAACGTGTTTCTGGATTTGTTCATTCCAATAAATTGATAGAAAGGGAAATTACAATTATGGAAGGAACACGTAAGGCAGCTGAAATAGCTTTGAAAAAAGGAATAGGTTTCAATATTGCCGGTGGAACACATCATGCGTATTATGATAGAGGTGAAGGTTTTTGTTTGTTAAATGACCAAGTAATTGCCTCAAAATGGCTATTGGGAAATTCAAACATTCAAAAAATATTAATTATTGATTTGGATGTGCATCAGGGTAATGGAACGGCTAAAATGCTCGAAAATGAAGAACATATTTTTACTTTCAGCATGCATGGTGAAAATAATTATCCAATGCTCAAAGAAAAATCGGATTTGGACGTCCCTTTAAAAGATGGAATTAACGATAAAGTTTATTTGTATTTGTTAGAGTACAGTTTAGACTCCATATTGTCATGTTTTAAACCTGATTTTATCTTTTATCAATGCGGTGTAGATATTCTCGAAACTGATAAACTCGGTAAATTAGCAGTAACATTGAGTGGGTGTGCTCAACGTGATAAACTAGTTTTTGAAACAGCAAAGCAACTCAACGTACCGATTATCTGCAGCATGGGTGGAGGCTACAGTCCGCAGGTCAAAGACATTGTTGAAGCGCATGCAAACACGTTTCGTATTGGGTTGGATCTTCTAACTTGATTCTTAAACAATTACCCGTAACTAATGTTAAATAATTAAATATAAAACAAATAAATGAAAACAGCATTAATAACGGGGGCATCGAGTGGAATAGGAAAAGAACTTGCGAGAATTCACGCATCGAATGGTGGAAATGTCGTTCTTGTGGCTCGAAGAGGAGCCGAGTTAGAATCGTTGAGAACTGAATTGGAAGAAAAATATAAAATTGAAGTGTTTATCTTTCAGCAAGATTTGTCAATCGAAGGCGCTGCAAAAAATGTCTATCAATTTTGCAAAGAGAAAAACTTGGAAATTGAGTATTTGATGAACAATGCGGGATTCGGTGGACATGGAAATTTCGTTGATCGTTCTTTGGAAAAAGATGTTGAAATGATCCACCTTAACGTTCAAGCTCTGGTTGAACTGTCACATATGTTTTTACAGGATATGAAAGGAAGAAAATCAGGTAGAATATTAAATACGGCCAGCACAGCAGGATTTCTTCCTGGTCCTTTACAAGCTACTTATTTTGCTACAAAAGCATTTGTTGTTTCATTTTCAAAGGGAATTTCACAGGAATTAAAACCGTATGGAATTTCTGTGACGGCCTTGTGTCCAGGCCCAGTTAAAACCGAATTTGAATTTGTAGCTGGGATGGGAAATGGAGATATGTTTAAAAATGGTGCAACCCCATATTCAACCGCTTTAAAGGGATACAAAGCAATGATGAAAG
>CANGLG010000034.1 GCA_947454395.1 Flavobacteriales bacterium | reverse complement strand
TCTCTTGATTCAATATTTTGAACTTCTCTGGGCCCTTTTTTGTCAAATATTCCCCCTTCTTTTTTACAGCCAACTGCTATAAAAATTAGAAAACAGAAGTAAAGTACTTTTTTCTTGAGGGTCATAATGTTTAATCAAATATATAAAAACGCTTTGATTTTCAATAAATTGTTTTATCAAATCATAAAATCACTTTCACACATACAACGTATCTCGAATGATTTTTAGGGAATTTTCTGCGTTGAAATGTGGCAAATGCGATTTGTAATAATCCATTAAAACTTGCAGTGTTTTTTGAGCAGTTGCTTTGTTGGTTTCAATCGTTTTTCCTTGGAACAATTGGTCTAAAGTAGTGACTACATCAAGGTCAAATCCTGTTTCTTGGTCGGTAAATTGCCCTGAATGAATTTCAAATCCTTTGGGGTTTTCAATTTCAGAAAGCGGTGAAAAACCCAATTTTTGAATGTAATTTCCAAGGAAACCCAATGGAAATGAAAGCAAATCATTTTGAACCTCCAATTGCAGAATGGCCTCTTTGATGAAGTGAAACAATTCCGGATCCGAATGCTCTGTTTTCAATGTTTGACTTAAAACCTCCACCACGAAAAAACCAATGATAATTTTCTGCGGATTAGAGAATAAGTCGGTCAGTGGGACAGCCGCTTCAAGGCTCTGAATAATTCCGAGGTTTGATTCCGGTCTTTTGAAATAAGAGATTTCATAAATTCCAAGATGAAAAACGGCAAGTTTCTTTTTTTTAGCACCTTTAAATATAAAAGAAATTAATCCGTTTCCTTCGGTATAAAAAGTAAGGATTAAACTACTTTCCGAGTAATTTTTCTTTTGAATTAAAATGCCAACGTCTTTGTTTTTCAAATTCCGAATTAAGCTTTTCGTTTTGCTTTAAAATCTATTTTATAATAGAAAATTGGTAAAAACCCAAGTTGCTGGTTTTGACTATATGGTTGATAATTTGGGTTAGCAATGTCTTTTGGCAAAATAGCAGGATTATATGTTAAACTCAAAAGGTTTTGCGTATTTAATAAATTCACTAAATCTAAGCCTATTTCATGCGTTACTTTGTCTGCATTCTTTCTCCAACTGATTTTTAAATCCATTCTGAAATAATCTTTGAATTTGTAATTGTTGAAGGCGCTGTCCAAGAATAAGATTTCTTTCGATGCATTTGTTGCTGCAACGTCCACCAATCCGTAGCGTTTTCCACCGGCTCTTGTAACCTTAAATCCTATCCCAACAGTATTTCTAGCATTGATTTTAAACTCTTTTCCAGCAAGTAAATTAACAGCATAATTTCCATTGTATGAGGTGTTTCTAGTAACCCCATCGCTTCCTTTGTATTTTGAATCGAAAACAGAACCTGAGAATAGGAAGAAAAACGTTTTATCAAAGTATTTTTGAACTGTTAATTCCAAACCGTAGTTGTATCCTGTTCCTGTGTTTTGCAAGGAGTCTTGAAACAAACGAGAGAATCCGCTTCCAACATTAATCATAGAGAACGAAGAAGGTGTCATTGAAACCGGGATATTGTATAGTCGTTGGTAAAATGCCTCTGTTTTGATGTTAAATCCTTTGTTAAAAGACCTTTCATAACCAATTCCAGAGTGAATGCTTTTTGAAAATCCAAGGTGCATGTTACTCGCCGGAATATTTGGTTGATTGGGAAGAACATTGTATGCATACGTGTAATATGGCTGTGTTTGACTATGTAAACCGCCACCAGCAAAAATCGCTTGATTTCCTTTCATTCGGTATTTCCAACCCAAACGTGGTTCCAAAGGGCTCAAACTATTCGATAAAGTAAAATACTGTGCGTGAAGACCGGCAGTAAAATCCATGTTCTCATTGATGCGCCATTTCCACTGTACAAAAGGTTGTATTAAAGCCGCGTAACCTTGGTAATTCCATCGAACTTTCCATGAATTTTGGTTGTCTAAATCTGTCAAACAAGAATCTAGAAAATTCATATTCAATACATCGAGAATAATTCCAGCTTTCAATAAATGCTGTTTGTTGATTTTATGATTTATTGCTGTATAGCTCGATAGTTTACGGATTTTGTATTGATAGGCCATCATGGCATACAATGTATCGTATTTAATTGTATTTGTAATTGTATCAACTTCACGACCTCGCAAGTATTCATGGTTGGTGTGTTGCTCTTCTTGGGAAAAAGCCAATGTTGAGGAAATAAAAGTTTTTTCACTCAACGTTTTTTTGTAGTTCAGGCCTATGGTAAACATCGATGTCCCGAAATACTGGTCTCGGTCACCTTCTCCATAAAATTCTTGTGAATACTCTTTCTGATCGGAAATTTTGATAGCGATGTTGCTTGCTCCTCCAATTCCAAAAAGGGATATTTGTCCACCATTTTTCAATTGCCAGTTAAATTTAAACGCACCATCACCGTAAACAGGAATAGCAGAAGTTCCAATTTTAATTCCTAAGGCTTGAAATAAAGAAAGTGTAGAGTAACGTCCCATTGCCAAAAAGGATGATTTTCCGTTTTTTGAAAGCGGTCCTTCTGCAAGAAATTCGGTTCCCAAGAATCCAAATTGTCCGGTAAATTCGTGTTGTTTGTTATTTCCATTTCGCAATTTCAAGTCAAACACGCCCGAAGTACTATTTCCATATTCAGCCGGAAACGCACTCATAAAAAAGTCCGAATTCCCAAGAATTTTATTGTTAATTATTGATACAGGACCACCAGAACTTCCTGCAATAGCAAAGTGATTTGGATTTGGAATGTCAATTCCTTCGACACGATAGATAACTCCAAGTGGTGAATTTCCACGAACAACAATGTCATTTCTGGAATCATCAGCACCTTGAACACCGGCAAAGTTCGAAGCCATTCGAGCAGGATCCATTCTAGAACCAGGGTATCGATTGGTTTCCTCCACACTGAATTGTTGGGCTGAAATAACCGCCATTTCATTTAAAACTTCACCTTTTTTACGACCTAAAACTTTTACTTCTTGTTTTTCAGAAACACGTTCTGTCATAGGTAGGTTGACAATTAGTTCTTTTCCGGAATTCACTTCAATCGTAATCGTTTTAGTTGAATATAATGCATACATCGCTGTAAGTTCGTATTTACCGACAGGAACATTTTTTATTTCGAAAAGTCCTTCTTCATTGGATGCGGCGCGCAAAGGAGCATCTGATTTCGCTTCGATTTCTAATTTTACTCCAATAAGTGGATAATTTGTTTCACTATCGAAGACTTTACCCCGAACTGTTTGTGTTGGAACTTGACCGAAACTCAAGAAAATGCTAGAAATGAAAATTACACCAAAGAGAAATTTCATATAAAATATTTTTGGCGAAGTTAGAAAGATTCTGTTTAAATAATTTTAATTTGACGTAGATAAATCTTTTGCACGGTTTTTGAAAGCAAATGAAATTATTATTATTTTTATCAAAACAATTATGAAAAACATCCTTCTATTAACGTTCGCGTTTATCATCGGAACTTCATTTTCGCAAAAAGAAGACTTAACGTGGCACACTGATTTAAACAAAGCAATTTCGACGGCACAAAAAGAAAAGAAACCATTAATGCTCTTCTTCACTGGAAGTGACTGGTGTGGATGGTGTCATAAACTTCAAAAAGAAGTCTTTTTTCAGGACGAATTTAAAACGTGGGCGAAACAAAACGTCGTTTTAGTGGAGGTTGATTTTCCTAGTAGAAATGGAGAGGCTGCGAAAAAACAGACAGATGAGGTTCGTCAGCAAAATAATTTATTGCAGCAACAGTTTTCAGTTCGCGGATATCCGACGGTTTGGTTTGTGAAACCTGAAAAAATGAAAGATGGAAAAGTGAATTTAACGCAGCTAGGTTCAACTGGTTATGTTGCTGGTGGAGCTCAAAACTGGGTTAACGGTGCAACTGCCATCATCCAAGAGAAATAGGAAATAAATTATAAAATTATATCTTGTATTTCGTCATAGGAGAATCCTCTGGAAC
Source organism: Flavobacteriales bacterium (assembly GCA_947454395.1). Classification (GTDB taxonomy): domain Bacteria; phylum Bacteroidota; class Bacteroidia; order Flavobacteriales_D; family Crocinitomicaceae; genus UBA952. Next base: position 13,958 of record CANGLG010000034.1, on the reverse strand, counting down.
TTAAAAACCGGAGGATTTTTTGTTTTTTGGTCCATTCATCTTTCTCCTTAGATAACTCCATTGATTTTCTCTCAATTAGGCTTTTAAGGACTTCTGTATATTCCTCTCCGTCTAAGTTAGATAAAGCATCTATTATTATTGATTTATCTATAAACTTTTGAATTAAAGCTGCTTTTATTTTCGATTTTCCCCATTTGTTGATCCGTAATTTTCCTTGAGCAAAACTCTGAGCGAATCTATTTTGATCGAAAAAACGATTTTTTGAAAGATGAGCTATTACTATTTCTGAATCCGAGTCGTTAGCTTCAAGTTGATTAAGTTTGTTTTGGATTTCAAAAAGACAGCGCTCTTGATAGGCACAATAAGTTTCAAGTTTTTGAATCAATTGTTCCAAAGAAAAACTATTCATTTAAAGTGTAATCTCTTCGTTTTGTTTGTTAACAAATGAATACTGAAGTAAATGGTGGGCCGTTATTCCTCGAACAGGCACCCATTTTTTGTATTTAATAAACCATTTTAATTGACGGCTAATCAATCCATTTTTAAAGTATGCTTCTAAATATGGATGAACTAACAGCGTAACGTGATTTTCTTTGCGGTCACCTAACAAGTAGCTTAAATTATTTTCAATTTCTTCAGCGAATAAAATACTGGCTTGAACTTCTCCACTTCCATTACAAGTAGGGCACTTTTCAGCTGTTTGTATGTCTGTTTCTGGTCTTACACGTTGACGAGTAATTTCGATTACACCGAATTTAGATGGAGGAATTAAGTTGTGTTTTGCACGGTCGGATTTCATGAATTCTTTCATTTTTTCAAAAAGAATTCGATTGTTTTCCTTGTCATGCATGTCGATAAAATCAACACAAACAATACCTCCCATGTCTCTCAATTGCAAAACACGAGCGATTTCCTCTGCTGCTTCAACATTTGTAGCAAGTGCATTTGATTCTTGTCCGTCTGCTCCTTTGCGGTTACCGCTATTCACATCGATGACATGCATCGCCTCAGTATGTTCAATAATTAGGTACCCACCGCTTGGTAAAGGAACTTTTTTACCGAAAAGAGTTTTTATTTGTTTATTAATCCCGAATTTTTCAAATATATCGAGTTTGCCGTCGTATAGACGAACAATTTTTTCTTTTCCAGGCGCAATTCCTTGAATGTACTCTTTCATTTCGCTTACCAGCGTTGTATCATTCACATGGATATTTGTGAAATCGGCATTCAATAAGTCACGAAGGATCGAAGTAGTTGTATTTAATTCACCCAATACGCGCTTCGGAGGCTGTGCGCCTTTTATGTTCGCATGCATTGTTTTCCACTTCTCTAATAGATTTTGGAGGTCAAGCTCTAAATCCGAAGTAGATTTATGTTCCGCAACAGTTCGAATGATTACCCCGAAATTTTTCGGTTTAATTCGTTCCATTAAATCTTTAAGTCGGTCTTTTTCCTCTTGATCTTTAATTTTCTGACTGACAGATATTTTATCCGAAAAAGGAACAAGTACTAAATAGCGACCAGCCAAAGTTACTTCTGAAGAAAGTCGAGGTCCCTTGGTTGAGATAGGTTCTTTTGCAACCTGAACCAAAATTGGTTGAGAAGAAGAAACGATTTCACTAATTTTCCCTTCCTTCGGAATTTCTTTATCCAGTTTAAAATACATTAAATCCGAAACATTTTGTTTACCATTTAATGTATCCTTGACAAAACGACTTAAGGAATTGTAGTTAGGACCTAAATCCAAGTAATGCAAGAACGCATCTTTTTCATAGCCTACATCAACAAATGCGGCATTTAAACTTGGAGCAATTCTTCTGACACGCCCAAGGTAAATATCACCAACGGCAAAGTCTGAGTTTCCACGCTCTTCGTGTAATTCAATTAATTTTCCATCGCGCAACAACCCAAGCCAGACGCCATTGGATCTTGCATCTACGACTAATTCCAGATTCACAAGCTAAATTTTACGGAATTAAACAATGAAAGCTCAATGAAAGAATCACTGAGCCTCCTGATATTAAATCTGAAGATTATTTCTTCTTCTTGTGACGATTTTTTCTTAGACGTTTTTTACGCTTGTGCGTAGCCATTTTATGTCTTTTTCTTTTTTTACCACTTGGCATAATTCTATATATTTAAATGTTAATTTTATAATCTAAAAAAAAGCACCCCCTGAAATTGGGAGTGCGAAGTTAATTATTTTTTTTTAAAAACCAAAAACAGAGTTATTTAACAACTACTTTGTTTTTTACTTCTTCAACAAATGTTTTAGAAGGCTTGAATGAAGGGATATTGTGAGCAGGGATAATAATCGTTGTTTTTTTCGAGATGTTTCTTCCAGTTTTTTCAGCACGTTCTTTAACTATAAAGCTACCAAATCCTCTTAAATATACATTTTGTCCTTTAGTTAGAGAAGTTTTAATTGAGTTCATAAACGCTTCAACCGCTCTTAAAGCCTCTGCTCTCTCTAGTCCTGTTTCTTCTGCGATGTCTGCAACTATGTCTGCTTTAGTCATTTTTTAGTTTTTAGAATTAATATTGAGTTTAATTGCTTACAAAGTTATATTACATAAAGATTAAATTTACATTTTTCCTTGATTTTTTAATACTTTTTTTGTCAAATGGTTCGTTTTCAGCAGATTTTAGTAGGTTGGTATAATTGGAATAAGAGGGATTTGCCATGGAGAAATACGCGTAACCCTTATTTTATTTGGTTGAGTGAAATAATATTACAGCAAACCAGAGTTGATCAAGGTATGAGTTATTACTTGAAATTTGTAAAGGAATTCCCAACTGTTTTTGATCTAGCTAAAGCTGAAGAAATTGATGTTTTGAACTTGTGGCAAGGACTTGGTTATTACAGTAGAGCAAGAAATTTACATGCTACGGCTAAAACAATAGTGGAAAATCACAAAGGGATATTCCCTGAAAGTTTCAATGAAATTATAAAATTAAAAGGGATTGGAAATTATACGGCTGCTGCAATTTCATCGTTTGCTTTTGACGAACCTCGGGCTGTTTTGGATGGTAATGTTTTTCGCGTTTTGAGTCGTGTTTTTTCAATAGAAACTCCTATAGATTCTTCTCAAGGACAGAAACAATTTCAAGAACTTGCAAATGAGTTACTTGAAAAAAAAAATCCAGCGATTTACAACCAGGCCATTATGGAATTTGGAGCATTGCAATGTGTTCCGGTAAATCCAAGGTGTGATGTTTGTCCTTTAAATTTAATGTGTGAAGCCAAAGCTCAAAATAAAGTTAAAATGCTTCCAGTTAAACAGGGAAAAATAAAAATCACTCAGCGCTGGTTTGTATTTGAAATTATAAAAACGAAAACCGGGAATATTCTTCTTGAAAAGCGAAATGAAAAAGGAATATGGCATAATTTATTTCAATTTCCCCTGAAAGAATTTTCTAATTTGGAAGACAAACAAAATTACTTAAACCCAAAGAATTTTCGTTTCATTTCTAAAGAATACAAACACATTTTATCCCATCAACATTTGTTTTGTACGTTTGCTTATCGAAAAGAAAAGGTTAATGAAACAACCGATAAATTTATTTCGATTTCACCAGATGAGCTTGATAATTATCCAATTCCGAGGGTAGTTGAAAAATTCATTGAGGAAAACGCAAATTTACTTTTTGTGAAATAGCTTACTTTACTTATTAACTTTGTAAAAAACGAAATTATGGCAATCATTAAAATAGTTAAGTCTTTTTCAACCGATTCTTCAATTGTTTATATCGTTGGTAAAGGATTTTCAAAAAAGATATATGAAGAAAGTATTACTAAAGCATCAATTGAGAAATTTCAGGCCTCTGAAAAGAAATTTGAATATCTGAAGTTGGAAGATAAGTTCATTTTCCTAGTAAAAGAAGACCAGAAAGCAGAAGAATTAAGAGTCGCAGGAGCAAAAATTCAAGCGATGATTGCTGAAACAGTTAATGATATTGCAATTACAGGCAAAGAAAAGGCAGTATTGAATTTAGCTGAAGGGATTGCATTATCCAATTATCAATTCAATAAATTTTTCACTAAACCAAAATCAAATTCACTACAAACTATTTTGTTTAATGATGAAATAAGTGAAGAAAAAGTAGAAGAATTAAATAATACCATTAAAGCTGTTTTTTGGGCGAGGACAGCAGTAAATACACCCGTTTCACATTTGAATGCAGTTCAACTTTCGGATGAGGTCGTTTCATTGGGGAAAGAGGCGGGGTTTTCTGTTCAAGTTTTAGAGAAAACACAAATTGAATCACTTAAAATGGGTGGATTACTTGCCGTAAACAAAGGTTCAATTGACCCACCGACATTTACGATTGCAGAATACAAACCAAAAAAAGCAATTAATAAACAACCGATAGTTCTAGTTGGCAAAGGTGTTGTTTATGACACAGGAGGATTGAGCTTGAAACCGACACCTGGTTCCATGGACACCATGAAAAGTGATATGGCTGGCGCAGCAGCTGTGGCTGGAGCTATTTATTTAGCCGCATTACAAAAACTCAAATTACACATAATCGTTTTAATACCTGCGACAGATAACAGGCCAGGAGAAAATGCATACACCCCAGGAGATGTCATCACAATGTTTGATGGCACCACGGTGGAAGTATTGAATACAGATGCAGAAGGAAGAATGATATTAGCTGATGCTCTTGCTTATGCCGGAAAATTCAACCCTGAAGTTGTAATTGATGCTGCTACATTGACCGGAGCTGCGGTGCGCGCAATCGGAACAGAGGCAAGCATCATCATGGGAAATGCGAAGGATACTTATTTTGAAAGCCTTGAAAAAGCAGGAAATGAAACACATGAACGAGTGGTTCGTTTTCCTTTTTGGGATGACTATAAAGAACACATGAAGTCTAAAATCGCAGATTTAAAAAACATCGGTTCTGCTAATGCAGGAATGATCTCTGCAGGTAAATTTTTAGAGCATTTTTGTAAAGCGCCATACATTCACATGGATGTTGCCGGACCAACTTGGTTAGATTCAAAAGAAAGCTATCGAGGAGTTGGCGGAACAGGTGCAGGAGTTCGATTATTATACCAATTCTTCAAATCACACTATAAATAATGGAAGGGAATAAGGAATTAATTAAAGTAGGAATTACGTTAGGTGATATCAATGGAATCGGACCAGAAGTTGTTATTAAAGCGCTTCGTGATAATCGAATTTTAACTGATTTTACACCGGTAATTTATGGTTCTTCAAAAGTGATAACATACTACAAGAAATCGCTGAATATTCAAGAGTTTAACTTCAATAATTGTAAATCCGCAGATGAAGTTCAAAACAAAAAATTGAATATCATAAACGTTTGGAACGAAGAAGTGGAAATCAAACCCGGAAATTCAAATGAGATTGGAGGTCAATATGCTTTCAAAGCACTTGAAGCGGCAACACAAGATATCGCATCCGGAAAAATTGATGTTTTAGTTACTGCCCCAATTTCCAAAGAAGGAATTCAGAAAGCAGGCTTTAAATTTCCTGGGCACACTGAATATTTAGCGGACCTTTCAGGGGTTGCAAATGCATTAATGATTTTAGTTTCTCCGACATTGCGAGTGGCTTTGGTGACAACACATGTTCCTTTGAAAGAAATCAGCGTTTCATTAAATAAAGAGTTGATTCTATCGAAAATTAAGCAGTTTGAATCGAGCTTAAAAAAAGACTTTAACATTACCCGCCCAAAAATTGCGGTTTTCGGTTTGAATCCACATGCTGGAGAAAATGGAAAATTGGGAACCGAGGAACAAGAAATAATCAATCCTGCAATTTCAGCAGCTAAGAATGATGGTGTTTTAGCTTATGGTCCATTTTCTGCTGATGGCTTTTTTGGATCAGACGCCAAAAATCATTACGACGGAGTCCTTGCCATGTATCATGACCAAGGATTAGCTGCTTTTAAAGCATTGGCATTTGATGATGGGGTAAATTTCACTGCAGACCTTCCGATTGTAAGAACATCTCCTGACCACGGAACAGCTTTTGACATTGCTGGGCAGAATTTGGCTTCCGAACAATCCATGCGAAGCGCAATTTATCTTGCAATCGATATTTATAAAAATAGAAAATTTTTGAAGCAAATCAACTCAAATCCTCTTCCATACAATATGGATGAAAAACAAAAAAAACATTCTGATAAAGAAGAGTGATAGTAAGTTTTTTCATTTAAAATATAATTATTACATTTGCCGTCCGATTTTTGTTAATTCCGAATTGAAATGAAAAGCGCCTTTGAAATACCTTTTGTTGGATTGAAAATAGGTGTTCATGAGTTTGAATTCGAAATTGACAATACGTTCTTTGAATCATTGCCTTATTCCTTAATTGAAAAAGGAAGTTTAAAAGCTTGGTTAACTCTTGAAAAAAAAGAAACCATGCTAATTGCTTCTTTTGATATTGACGGAACTGTTGAAATGGAATGTTCTAGGTGTAACGAGCCAATGGACGTTGAAGTTTTTGGAGAAATGGAAATAATTTACAAATTCGGGCATGAAGCTGTTGAAGATGAAAATCTTATAGTGATATCACCAGATAGTTATGAGATTGATATTACGCAGCCAATTTATGAGTTAATAACAGTTTCCTTACCATCTCGCCCGGTTCATGACGAAGGTGAATGTGATGAAGAAATGGTTAAACTGATTGAAAAATTTCAATCAACAGAGAATAATAAAAACGATGATGATACAGACCCAAGGTGGTCCGCATTGAAAAATTTAAATTGATAATAAATAGTTATGGCACATCCTAAACGACGAATTTCCACAACAAGACGTGATAAGCGTAGAACTCACAAAAAAGCAGTTGCAAGCAATGTTGCTACTTGTCCTACAACTGGTCAACCACACTTGTTTCACCATGCTCATTGGCATGAAGGAAAACTTTACTACAAAGGAAAAGTAGTTGCAGAAAAAGAAGTTGCTGCCGAGTAATAAGATTTCGATTTTCCAAATTAATGAGAATCGGAATTGATATTTCAGGTGGTGATTTTGCTCCAGAAGCAAATCTCGATGGCGCGATTTTAGCGTTAAGGGAATTACCTTCTCATGTTCGTTTGGTACTAATTGGTGATGAACCTGTTATTAATGCTGGCCTTTCATCACGAAATGTCGATATTAATTCGGTAGACATTGTGCATGCTCCAGATGTTATTACTTTTCACGATCACCCGACAAGAGCAATCCCTAAAAAACCTCAAAGTTCAATTGCTGTTGGATTTGAATTATTGTCCAAGGGTGATATTGATGTTTTCGCAAGCACAGGAAATACGGGGGCAATGTTAGTTGGTTCTATGTATAAATTAAATACAGTTCCCGGAATTATTAGACCTTGTATAACTTCAACTTTGCCAGCAATTGACGGTTCAAAAACAATATTACTTGACGTCGGTTCCAATGCCGATTGTAAGGCAGATGTTCTTTATCAGTTTGCTGTTTTGGGTTCGTTATATTCAAAGCATGTGCATGGAGTTAAAGAACCAAGAGTGGCGTTACTAAATATTGGAGAAGAAGATTCAAAAGGTAATTTGTTAACCTTGGCAGCATACAAGTTGATGTCAGAATCAGATGAAATTTGTTTTACTGGAAATTTAGAGGGACGAGACCTGTTTATGGGTAAAGCAGATGTAATTGTTTGTGACGGATTTACGGGAAACGTGGTGCTGAAAGAAGCAGAAGGAATTTATACCTTAATGCGTAAAAGAGGAATTCGTGATGAGTACTTCGATCGTTTCAACTATGAAAATTACGGGGGCACCCCAATTCTCGGAGTCAAAGGAAATGTAATAATCGGTCACGGTATCTCAAATGATATTGCCGTAAAAAATATGATTCTTCATTCATTCGAAGTTTCTCAGTCAGGTTTGGCAAATAAAATTAACGAAGCATTCAATTAAATATGAAAAGAATCACAGCAGCAATCACCGGTGTTCAGGGATTTGTCCCGGAAGATGTATTGAGTAATGCAGATCTTGCTAAAATTGTAGATACTTCTGATGAATGGATTACTACAAGAACTGGAATTAAAGAAAGACGCATCATGAAAAACGGTGCTTCTTCCGACATGGCGATGGAAGCTGTAAAAGGTCTTTTAGACAAAAAAGGAATTGATCCACTCGATATTGAATTAGTGATAGTTGCAACAGTAACACCAGATTACCCTTTTCCAAGCACGGCTAATTTATTATGCGATAAAGCAGGAATGAAAAATGCATGGGGCTTTGATTTAAAAGCTGCCTGTTCCGGATTTATCTATGCCCTTTCTACTGGAGTTCAATTCATTGAAAACGGAACTTACAAAAAAGTAATCGTTGTTGGTGTTGATAAAATGACTTCTATTCTTGATTATCAGGATAGAACAACTTGTGTGATTTTTGGAGATGGTGCAGGAGCCGTTCTCTTGGAGCCAAATGAAGAAGGACTTGGAATACAAGATTTTATCCTAAGAAGTGATGGCTCAGGAGTTGATTTTTTAGTTCAACCAGCTGGAGGTTCATTAAATCCTCCTACACATGAAACTGTCGAGAATAGAATGCACTTTGTTAAACAAGAAGGAAAACAAGTATTCAAATTTGCGGTTACAAATATGGCAGAGGTATCTGCTGAAATTATGGATAGAAATAATCTTTCCAGTAACGATGTCGATTGGTTAGTTCCACATCAAGCGAATTTGAGAATCATAGATGCCACAGCTGACCGAATGGGTCTTCCAAAGGAAAAAGTAATGATCAATATTGAAAAATATGGTAATACGACGGCTGGAACTTTACCATTGTGTTTGTGGGATTATGAAAAACAATTAAAGAAAGGAGATAATTTAGTTCTTTCAGCTTTTGGCGGAGGCTTCACTTGGGGAGCAGTTTATCTTAAATGGGCATATAATTCTTAAAAAAATTAACTTTACATAAAATTAGCTTATGAATATAGAAGAAATAAAAGATCTGATTAAACTGGTTTCAAAAAGTGGAATCGGTAAAGTAGAGATTGAAAGCGAAGGATTTAAAGTTGTTATAAAAGGAGGAACAACATCCTCAAGTGAGCCGATTTTTGTTCAAGCTCCTCAACAAGTTGCTGTTCAATCGATTCCCACAGCACCTGTTGCAGTTCCTGCACCTACTCCAGTTCCAACAACATCAAACGAAACAAATGATGACTCAAAGTATGTCACTATCAAATCTCCAATGATTGGAACTTTTTACAGAACACCCGGTCCTGACAAAGATGCTTTTGTTAATGTAGGAACTTCAATTCAAAAAGGAGACAAGTTATGCATTATAGAAGCAATGAAAACCTTTAATGAAATTGAATCTGAAATCTCAGGAAAAATAGTTAAAGTTTTGGTGGATAATGCGAGCCCGGTAGATTATGATCAACCGTTGTTTTTAGTTGATCCTGCTTAAAAATTTGAGTAGTTAACGAAAAGATATTTTTCTATGTTCAAGAAAATTCTAATTGCAAATCGTGGTGAAATAGCCATGAGGGTGATTCGTACCTGTAAGGAAATGGGTATAAAAACAGTTGCTGTTTATTCAACAGCAGATAAAGATAGTTTGCCCGTTCGTTTTGCAGATGAAGCTGTTTGTATCGGACCTCCAGTAAGTAAGCAATCTTATTTGTCGATACCAAATATAATTGCGGCTGCAGAAATAACAAATTCCGATGCGATTCACCCAGGATATGGTTTCCTATCTGAAAATGAGGAATTCTCGCGAGTTTGTCAAAAACATGGAATTAAATTTATTGGAGCCTTGCCTGAGCAAATAGCGGGTATGGGTGACAAAGCTACAGCGAAAGCTACAATGATAGCTGCAGGTGTTCCTTGTATTCCTGGTTCTGTAGGTTTATTAAAAGACTTAAACGATGCCAAAAAAGTAGCAAAAGAAATTAAGTATCCTGTTATTCTTAAAGCTACCGCTGGTGGTGGAGGAAAAGGAATGCGTATCGTTTGGAAAGAAGAGGATATTGAAGCAGCTTGGGATTCAGCTCGTCAAGAGGCAGGTGCGGCATTCGGAAATGATGGAATTTACATGGAAAAATTCATTGAAGAACCACGTCATATTGAAATTCAAATTGCAGGTGACCAATACGGTAACGCTTGTCACTTATCAGAAAGAGATTGTTCTATTCAGCGTCGTCATCAAAAATTAGTTGAAGAAACACCATCTCCCTTCATGACGGATGATTTAAGAGAACGCATGGGTGATGCGGCAATTAAAGCAGCGAAAGCAGTAAAATATGAAGGTGTTGGTACCGTTGAGTTTTTAGTAGACAAAAATCGAGATTTCTATTTCATGGAGATGAATACTCGAATACAAGTGGAACATACGATTACAGAGGAAGTTATTGATTTCGATTTAATAAAAGAGCAAATTTTAATAGCATCTGGAAAATCAATTTCGGGTAAAAATTATTATCCACATATGCATGCTATTCAATGCCGAATTAATGCAGAGGATCCTTACACAGATTTCAGGCCTTCTCCCGGAAAAATAACAGATTATCATTGTCCAGGTGGCCATGGTGTAAGAATAGACTCCCACGTTTATTCGGGGTATACAATTCCACCGAATTACGATTCCATGATTTCAAAATTAATTGTTGTTGCTCAAACTCGTGAGGAAGCAATTTTAAAAATGAAACGCGCATTGGATGAATACATTATTGAAGGAGTGAAAACCACAATATCATTTCATCAGAAATTAATGTCAAATGAGGATTTCCAAAAGGGTAATTTTACAACAAAATTTATGGAAACTTTTGAATTCTAAGTAACATAAAATATTCAATGAACACCGGGGTTTACATAAGTAAGTCCCGGTGTTTTGCTTTTAACTAAAAATCCAATTAATTTTGAGTCAACTATATTGGGTAAAAAACGTATTTTAAATTATGAAAGTAACAATGAAAAAAAATATTTCAATTTTATTTTTATTTTTCTCAAGTCTTATTTTATTTGGACAAGCGACGAATCAAGAGAAAATCGTTGCTGTTTATGGTCAAGAATGGTATGACCGAGAATTATCCGAAAATAAACAAATGATTGATTTATTAAATGAGTATCTTACCCATGGTTTTCTAGTAGAAACTGTGAGTGAGGGAAAATACAATGAATTTGTTCAGATGTCTTACGTTCCAGTACTTTCTAAAAACAACGATTCTGTTTCAGTTCAGGAGTTTTTAAGTGACAGTGAAACTATCGATTTTAATCCTTTGAAATATAGATTTTTTCCTACACACGAAAGTCAAGTTTTTAAATTGGCTGGAGTAAACAAAATTATTTACATCAAACCTATTGACTTTTTAATAAATAAAACGAATGATTAAAAAGAGTTGGTTTTTATTTCTATTATTCAGCACTTCAATTTTATTTGGACAAAATATTTCAATGTCTAATGGTTCAAGTTCACAATGTTCTGGAAACTTCTATGACAGTGGAGGAAGTGGAGCTCAATACGGCAATAATCAAACTTTTACCTATACCATTTGTCCTTCAACTGCAGGTCAGTCTGTGAGTGTCAATTTTACATCCTTTAATACAGAATCTGGATTAGACCTTTTATATGTTTACAGTGGAAATTCGACATCTTCTCAGTTACTGGGAATTTACTCTGGAACAACCTCTCCGGGAACATTAACATCATATGCTTCAAATGGTTGTTTAACATTTTATTTTCAGTCTGATGGTTCTGTTACAAAAGCAGGTTGGGCTGCAACTATTTCTTGTGTAACTCCACCTTCTACACCACTTTCAAACCTATTAATAAGTAATACAACAACCTCTGCTTGCTCAGGGACGTTTTATGATACAGGAGGAAGTGGGTCTAATTATACGAATAATCAGGATATTACTTATACTATTTGTCCTTCAACGCCAGGCGCGAAAGTTAAATTAGTCTTTTCTTCTTTTTCTTTGGAAAACAACTATGATTTCATGTACGTTTATGATGGAAATAGTACCGCCGCTCCTTCTTTGGGTACGTACACAGGTACAACATCTCCGGGAACAGTACAGGCAACATCAAGTAATTCCTCTGGCTGTATTACAATAAGGTTTACTTCTGATGGATCAACTACTTCCACTGGATGGGCTGCTGCAATTAGTTGTATCGTACCCTGTCAAACTATAACTTCCAATTTTGTTACTTCTAATCCTGCGCCGAATGCCAGTGGAGTTATACAAATTTGTCAAGGACAAAGTGTTACATTTAACGGAAGTGGAACTTTTTCAAACAGTGGCACAGGAGCATCTTATGTGTGGTCATTTGGAAACGGTTCAACTGCAAATGGCTCAACTGTAAGTAATACATTTACAACTGCTGGGGCATATACTGTAAATTTAAATATTACAGACCCTAACGGTTGCACAAATTCAAATTTAATCAACAAAGTAGTTCAAGTTTCAACAACTCCAACAATTACAACATCTGTAGCTCCAAATCCAATTTGTGTTGGGCAATCAGCAAATCTTAGCGCAAATGTTACTATGACTCCTTACGTGCAGAATTGCACTCCCCCCGTAAGTGGTACAACATTTCTACCTGATGGCTCAGGAGTCTCTTATCAAACCCCTATTACTGTAAACTGTTTTGCAAATACGCAAACTGTTCAATCTGCGAGTGATATTCAAAACATCTGTGTAACGATGGAACACTCTTATATGGGGGATTTACAAATCGAATTAATCTGCCCAAATGGGCAAACAGTTATTTTAAAATCTTATGCAAATGGAGGTGGTGGAACTTATTTAGGGTGTCCGATTGATAATACTACTGGAGGTCCTGGATCCGGAAGAACCTATTGTTTTACTCCAACAGCAACGACATTATTGACTGCCGGCGCAACTTCAAGCTGTGGTTCACCTGCCGGCGCATCGGTTAACGCAGGTAATTACATGCCAACTCAAGCGCTAAGTGGTTTTATTGGCTGTCCTTTAAATGGTCAATGGATAATTAAGGTAACTGATAATTTGGCAGCTGACGATGGCTATATTTTTAATTGGGACGTGAATTTTAACTCTGCATTGCAACCAGCGGCAACTTCATTCACCCCAACGATCGTCTCTCAAGGGTGGGTAAATACTAGCGGATTAACCCCTACTGGTGCTACAACAGCAACAGTGACACCTACTACTGCTGGATCTAATTGTTATACTTATTCTTTAACAGATAATTTTGGTTGTTCTTATAGTAATGTTCAATGTTTGACAGTTAATCCTTGTAGTTCTTGTACTGCAATAAATACAGGGGCCTATTGTCCTGGTCAAACAATCCAATTAAATGCAACTGGCGGTGGAACTTACAGCTGGACTGGTCCAAATGGATTTTCTTCAAGTCTTCAAAATCCAACTATTGTAAATGCCACAACTGCAATGGCAGGAACTTATACCGTGACGGTTACTGCTTCAACTGGAGCAACTTGTACTGCTACTACAACGGTTGTTGTAAATCCAAGTCCAACGTTAACTTGTCCGCCAGCTTTAGTTATTTCTGCTTGTAATGCTTCGGTTCCGGCTGGTGCGACAACGCCTGCTGCATTTACATCCCTAGGAGGTTCAACTAATGCGACGTCAATTTCCTATTCAGATGGTTCTCCTGTAACAACAGGGTGCAGTGAGGTTACAACTAGGACTTATACTGCTTCGTTAAATTCTTGTGTTACAACTTGTACTCAAACAATAACTAGAACTGTTGATAATCAAGCTCCAACGGTAACGGGCAGTCTCCCAGCATCAACAGTTAGTGGATGTACAACAACCGGTGCCCCAGCCGCAGTCACTACAGTAGCCGCCTTGGAATCGTTGGGTGTAGCAATATCAGACAACTGTACATTGGATGCGAACTTGGTAGTAACGAGCAGTGATGCAACGAGTGGTACATGTCCAATCACAATCACAAGAACGTACACAATAAAAGATGCATGTAACAACCAAACGACGTTA
>CANGLG010000033.1 GCA_947454395.1 Flavobacteriales bacterium | reverse complement strand
TTTATCTCCCCAACAAAACTTAAAAGTTGGGTCCGATTGCATTTTAATTCCTTGATTGATTCGATTTAAATATAAACCGGCAATGATTGTCCATTCGTCAGAATTAACAGATTGCTCGGAGTAAACAATACTTGCTAAAGTCACTGCCTGACTTGGAGATTTCAAACCAATTGCATTCAATTTCGATTTTCTAGCTGCTGTCCAGAAATTTTTAAACTCTTGAGCCATTCGGTCTACAAATACTTTCTCATCCGTATCATAATACATTTTATAGGTGTCTGGGATGAATAAAGCGGGTAACTGCTCAACTGTAAATCCTAAGTTGGAAAGTGTTTTTCCATCTGTTACATAATTTACAAGTTTAGAACTGTCGATTGCAAGAATTTTAGATAATTTTCCTGACATTTGATAAATATCCCTGCAATTATTGAATGTGACTTCAACTTCAACTTCTGCATTTCCATTCCCATTCGAGTTAATTGTAAATCCATTTAACAAAGACCTGAAATTCGTTCCTGAAGCAATCATATATTTCCCGAGAGCTATTTTATCTTTATTCAAACCTTTATAATCACCGACAGAAATAAATGCTTTGGTATCATCGATTATTCCTTGTTCTTGCAAACTAGAAGCAAGTTCATTCAAATCAGTTGGTTTTTTAATAAAAAATTCAACTGATTTTTCATTGATACTCTTTTTGTTTCCAGCCAAAAACAACATTATTTTCGGTGCTGCAATTGCAATTATCACCAATACAAGAACAATTCCTGCAATTATTACATTTCTTTTTTTAGACATAATTGATAACTTATTTCGTCAATTCTTTTTCCTTTAAATTTAAGCCAATCCTTTCTAGTTCCAACTTTCAAAAAACCACAATTTTCAAACAATGAAATACTTGCTAAATTGTCTGCATGGATTGTACATTGCAAATTTGCCAATTCAAGAATATCCCTTGCATATTCTGCTAAAAGGAAAATACTTTCTTCTGCAAAACCTTTTCTTCGTTCATTCTCTTCCGCAACGATAATTCCAACTGAGGCATATCCATGTTTAAAATTAATGTCAAACAAATCAATCGTACCTATAGTTATTTCGCTTTCATTCAAACAAATCATGAATCTGATTTCTCCTGAATTGCGAATATTTGACTGTTGCTCAATTAGCTGATGTATTGCATGCATCGAAAAAGGAACCTCAGTGTTGGAAACCTTCCAGTTTTTCGGATCGTTTTCCCACAAAAAAAGAGTTGTTGCATCTTCTTTTTCAACTACCCTGAGAAAAATTGATTTACCTTTCAACATACTTTAAAAATTCAAGTCTTTTTTGAATCTGCTCGGTTGTATAGAACGGAATTCCTTTGAACGTTGATCTCAAATTTAATCCAAATACTTTTTCGATTTCGCCTTTTTTATTTTGAGTTTCTAACAAATCTTTCAACTTTAAAACATTTGTTTCGTTTGTAAATAACTCTTTGATTGGTGTTAAACATGTCGTTTTTATGTCCTCTGCTTTTTCAAAATCACTGAATTTCATTTTCAAATCTTCCAAACTTAAATTTTTCAAAAGTTGAACGATTACAACCGACATTTTTTTTATTTGACAAAGTGACAAAAGTTTTTCAACCGGAAGATCTTCATCTTTTCCATTGACTTTTAGACTAAAATAACTTCCTTGAGTCGAAATTCCAATGTGTGGTGGGATTTTATCTGCATGTAAAATCCAAAGCAACGTTCGGTTGACATCAAGTGTTTCTATAGAATTAATTATGCTCTCAAATTGAAAATCACACTTCGATGACTCCATGATATACCAATTTTGCTGGACCAATTAAATAAATTTCACGATAACCGCCTTTTCCATCTCGTTCAAATTGAACTTTCAATTTTCCACCTTTTACTTTTACAGTAATTTCTTTAAGTGCAAGATTCGAAAGCGAATCCCAAGTAAGGGCACAAGCTGTTGCACCTGTTCCACAAGACAATGTTTCATCCTCTACACCTCTTTCGTAAGTCGCTATCGCAATTTCTTCGGTAGATATTTTTTTTAATAGATTTACGTTGATTCCATTCTCTTTATATTTTTCAGAAAATCGAACTGTTCGACCCAATGAAATCACATGTTTGGAGGAAATATCTTCAGACAATTGAATATAATGTGGGGAACCGGTGTTTAATTCAAATGAGTTTTCTTTTTTTTCAATTGAAGCTACATCAAGCATTTTTAGCGTTACCTCATTTCCCTTTAGAGAAGCTGAATGCAAACCATCAATTGCCTCAAATTGAACATTTTTAACATCAATTCCGATTTGTCCTGCAAAATGCACAGCACATCTTGCTCCATTTCCGCAAAAACTTTTACTTCCGTCAGCATTATAATAATCCATTTCGAATGCTGCTTTTACAGAATGATTAATTTTAATTAACCCATCCGCTCCAACACCGAAACGGCGAAGACATATTTTTTGAATTTGTTCAATGGTTAACCCGTTGTAATTTCCATCCAAATTATTCAACAGTAAAAAGTCATTTCCTGTGCCTTCGTACTTTGTAAATTTCACTTCCATATCCGTCACAAAAATACCATTAATTCAGATAATAAATCGCTTAACAATCTTTAACGACCAAGAAGAAATTTTTCATCATACTTTGTGTTATAATTGCATGAATAATAAAATCTTTACACTATGAATTATCTTTCTTATCTGAAAATTTTTGGTGTCGGTATCTTAGGTGGCACTCTTCCATTAGCAACTTACGTTGTTATGAATTCAAGTCAAATGAAGCTTTCTGATGAAGTTATTGATGGAAATCGTTACAACGCAATGCCCGTAAGTTTTTCAGGGATTGACCCGAATACAGATTTGACTGCGGCATCTGAAAATACGATTAATTCTGTAGTTCACGTGACCACAAAAGTGGTGCAAACAACTTTTCAACGAGATCCATTTCAAGAGTTCTTTTACGGTCCAGGAGCAGGTGGACGTGAATATAAACAATATGGTTCCGGGGCAGGTTCTGGTGTTATTATTTCATCTGAAGGATATATTGTTACAAACAATCACGTTATTGACAATGCAAGTGAAATTGAAGTAATTCTAAATGATAATTCAAAATACACAGCAAAAGTAGTTGGCTCAGATCCAGCGACTGACATTGCTGTACTAAAAATAGAAGGTAGTGGATTTCAGCCAATCCCGCTAGGAAACAGTGATGATTTAAAAATTGGTGAATGGGTTTTAGCAGTAGGAAATCCATTCAATTTAACTTCAACGGTTACTGCAGGAATTGTTTCGGCCAAAGCAAGAAATATCAATTTATTAAGTGAGCGAAGTGGAAAAGACATTGTTCCAATTGAATCATTTATACAAACAGATGCTGCCGTAAATCCTGGAAATAGTGGTGGAGCATTAGTAAATACAAAAGGAGAACTTGTTGGGATAAATACTGCAATTGCCTCACAAACTGGAAGTTATAGCGGCTATTCTTTTGCTGTACCAGTGAATTTAGTTCAAAAGGTAATGCGTGATTTAATTGATTATGGAATCGTTCAACGCGGCTATTTAGGTGTACAAATTTCCGACATTTCTCAGGAGATTAAAGAGAAAAACAAACTTCCTAATTTAAAAGGTGTGTTTGTTGCAAAAGTGGTTGAAGACGGCAGTGCAGACAAGGCTGGTCTAAAAGACGGCGATGTCATATTAAAAATTGGTAATAAAGAAGTAAATTCAGTTGCTTCACTCCAAGAAGAAATCGGAAAAAGACGTCCCGGCGATAAAGTTAGCATTACTATCAGGCAAAAAGACGGAGACGAATTAATAAAGGAGCTCGTTTTGCGTAACAAAGAAGGTGAAACCTCGTTAGTTTCGAAAGAAGAAATCAAAAAGAATGTTGCATTAGGCGCTACATTCAGTGAACTAACAGATAAAGAGAAGAAAGAGTTGAATGTTTCTTATGGTGTGAAAATTAAAACATTGGCTGCAGGAAAATTAAAATCGTTAGGCCTTTCAGAAGGAACGATAATCACAAAGGTGAACAACGAGCCAATAGAAACCATTGAGCAATTGACAACAAAATTAAACGGTGTGAATCGTGGAATTCTTTTGGAAATCATGTCTGAAAGTGGTAAAAAGGATTATGTTGGCTTCGGTCTATAATCCAATAAAAGGCATAGTTTTTGGTAGTTGAAAAACGCAAAAAAAAGTTGAAAAAAAACACGTTAAAAATTTTTCAGTTCGTATTTTTTGGTGTTACTTTGCTCCCCATTTCTATGGAAG
Organism: Flavobacteriales bacterium; assembly: GCA_947454395.1. Classification (GTDB taxonomy): domain Bacteria; phylum Bacteroidota; class Bacteroidia; order Flavobacteriales_D; family Crocinitomicaceae; genus UBA952. Next base: position 13,790 of record CANGLG010000033.1, on the reverse strand, counting down.
TATTCATTAACAATTAAATTGTGAGATAAAGGCAGAATGAGACAGCTAAAAATCACCAAATCGATTACAAATCGTGAGAGTCAGTCATTAGACAAATACCTTCAAGACATTGGTCGAGAAGAACTTATTACAGCGGAGGAGGAAGTAGAGTTAGCCAGAAAGATTAAAGCTGGAGATCAGAGAGCCTTAGAAAAATTAACAAGAGCGAATTTACGTTTCGTAGTTTCTGTTGCAAAACAATATCAAAATCAAGGATTAACACTTCCAGATCTTATAAACGAAGGAAACCTTGGATTGATTAAAGCTGCACAAAAATTTGATGAAACAAGAGGTTTTAAATTCATTTCTTATGCCGTTTGGTGGATTCGTCAATCTATTCTTCAGGCTTTAGCTGAACAGGCTAGAATTGTACGTTTACCTTTGAATCAAGTTGGTTCATTGAATAAAATCAATAAAGCTTTTTCACGTCTAGAGCAAGAGTTTGAAAGACCACCATCAGCAGAAGAGTTGGCAGAGGCATTGGAAGTTCCAGAAGATAAAATCAAAGAAAGCTTGAATGTTTCAGGAAGACACGTATCAATGGATGCTCCCTTAACAACAAACGAAGACGGTGGAACTTTGATGGATGTAATGGCGAATACAGACGCTCCTAAAACGGATCACGTATTGATGGCCGAATCACTTCAAAAAGAAATCGAACGTTCATTAAGTACATTAACAGACAAAGAGCGTGAAATAATTCGTTTGTTTTTTGGTATAGGAATGAACCATGGTCTGACACTTGAAGAAATTGGAGCTAAATTCAATTTAACTCGTGAGCGAGTTCGTCAAATTAAAGAAAAGGCAATCAGAAGATTGCGACACACCTCGCGAAACAAACTTTTAAAATCTTATTTAGGATAAAATCTTGAAAAGGCTATCGGTTTTAAACCGGTAGCCTTTTTTGCTTTAATAAATTTGCATTTTTTTAAATTCTAATCAATTATAATGGAAACAGCAATCGGCTACGAAAAAGAACTAAAGTCTCACATCGAGCAGGAAAGAGCAGCAGTTAAACTGCAAAGTAAAGTAGGTGAATTACTTTATGATAAAGGAATTGAATTGGTATTATTCAGAAATCACTTAACAGATGTAACAATTTCTGAAATATTGAACTTACATGAATATGCAGGGCAAGTAGTGAACAAACCAATTGATGTATTTACTACTTCAGAGTTAGCAGAAATAATTACAACACTTGACATTCCAGCGTCAAAACTAGATATTGGAAAATTAGCAAGTGAGTGGTTGGCTGAACAAGGACAATTCGCAACAAAAACTGATTTTTTAAATAATCGTCTTGGCAATCTTAAGAGTGATAGTGACAATGCAATTGAACCTCGCGATGTAGTATTGTATGGTTTTGGTCGAATCGGACGTTTGGCTGCTCGTGAATTAATCAAACAAGCCGGAAAAGGACAACAATTAAGATTAAGAGCAATTGTAACCCGTGGTTCATCGGATGCTGACATAATCAAAAGAGCTTCTTTATTAAGAAATGATTCTGTTCATGGGGCTTTCAAAGGAACTGTAATCGAAGACCTTGAAAACAAAGCTATTGTTATCAATGGTCAAATCGTAAAAATGATTGACGCATCTGCTCCTGAAGACATTGATTATACAAAATATGGAATTAAAAATGCTTTGATTATTGACAATACAGGTGTTTTCACTAATCGTGAAGCATTGTCTCGTCACTTAAAAGCGAACGGAGCAACAAAAGTTTTATTAACTGCACCTGGTAAAGAAATTCCAAATGTTGTTTATGGGATCAATCAAGGAACGCTTGATGTTGATAACGAAACAATTTATTCAGCAGCATCTTGTACTACAAATGCAATTTCTCCGATTTTAAAAGTTGTTAACGACAAATATGGTGTTGTAAAAGGACATATTGAAACTGTTCACGCATACACTAACGACCAGAACTTATTGGATAATATGCACAAAAAACCAAGACGTGGTCGTTCTGCTGCTATAAACATGGTTATTACTTCTACAGGTGCAGGAAATGCAGTGACGAAAGTAATTCCTGAACTAAAGGATAAGCTAACAGCTAATGCAGTGCGTGTACCAACTCCAAATGGATCTCTTGCTATTTTGAGTTTGGAATTACAAAAAAACACATCTATTGAAGAAATAAATGCTGTAATTAAAGATGCCGCGTTAAATGGAGATCTTGTGAATCAAATTTATTATTCTTTTGATCCAGAATTGGTTTCAAGTGATATTATAGGAAATACATGTTGTTCAGTATTTGATTCAAATGCTTCAATTGTATCTAAGGACGGTAAAAATGTTGTTCTTTATGCTTGGTATGACAACGAATTTGGTTACACGAAACAAGTAATTAGATTAGCTAAGTATGTTTCTAAAGTTCAAAGAGCGATTTATTATTAATCGTTAAAAACAAAATAATTTGAAAGGCTCTCAAAAGGAGCCTTTTCTTTTTATTAAGAATGCTTATTTTTACTTTTAATGAAGAAAATTACAATAGCGATTGACGGTTATTCCGCGTGCGGTAAAAGTACGCTAGCAAAAGATTTAGCAAATAAATTGGGATATATTTTCATTGATTCCGGTGCCATGTATCGAAGTGTTGCTCTTTATTGCATCCAAAATAAATTAATTGAAAATAACATTCCTGACAAAAAAAAAATAATTGATGCTCTTCCTAGTATTCGATTGTCATTTAAAAAGATAGATGATAAAAATGTTTTATTTTTAAATGGAGTGAATGTCGAAAGTCAAATTCGTTCCAATGAAGTTGCTAGTGTTGTTTCATTAATTGCTGCAATAAGTGAAGTGCGTGAAAAATTAGTTCATGAGCAACAAAAAATGGGATTAAACGGCGGTATTATTATGGATGGCAGAGACATTGGATCCGTAGTTTTTCCTAATGCAGAATTGAAATTATTCGTAACTGCCTCTGAAGAAATAAGGGTTAAAAGGCGTTTTGCAGAACTTCAAAGTAAAGGAATAAAATCAACCTTGGATGATGTAAGACTCAACTTGTCTGAAAGGGATTATTTAGACACTCATCGCGCTATTAGCCCATTGATTCAAGTTGATGATGCCATTGTATTGGATAATTCGAATTTAACAAGAGAAGAACAACTTGAATTTGTATTATCGCTTATCTAAAAAAATTAAGAAAAAAGCGAATTACCGCAGTAAATTAATGTGTCCCGTTGTATTATAAACTTTGTAATCATACCAAGTAAACTGTAATTTCCAAACGTAGGTTCCATCTTGGGCTTTTAGTATTCCATTATTAATTGTTCCATCCCAACCTGAAGATGTATTATCTGTTTCAAAAATCAACTCACCCCATCGGTCAAAAATCTGCAAGGAATATCTGTTAATTTTATCAGGATTTGAAAATACAGGTAACCAAACATCATTTGTTCCATCATTATCAGGAATAAATGTATTCGGAGCAAAGTAAAAAGGATCGTTATTAAATAAAATAATTCGTGTTGCTGTATCAGCACAACCCTCCGTCGTAGATGCATAAAGCGTAATTAAAAAAGTATCTGCAATGTTAATTGGATAAGTATGTTCACCTGGTTCAAAATACAAATGATTTGAAGTCTCGTCTCCCAAGTTCCAAATATACCAGTCTCCACCTGTAGATAAATTGGTGATATTAGCGGTTTGTGATTCAGGGAAAAGTTGCTGGGGGGCAACATTAAAATCAGCTACAGGAGTTTGATTTACAGTAATGAAATCATTGTAGGTAATATTATTCGTACATCCGTTTGCATCAACAATAACTAAATAAACATCAAATAATCCCCCTTGCTCAAACGTATTGACAATATCAGTACATCCCATGTATGAATTTCCGTCTCCAAAATTCCATAGACAAGAAACGCTAGGGTCCGATGTGTTTTGAAAATTAACCGTCAAAGGACTACATCCTACTAACAAATCTGCATCGAATGAAACACTTAGTTGATCAGGTTGATTTAGAATGCAGCTCAAATCAAAAGTACATCCGTGTGAATCTGTTACTTCAACATTATAATTTCCTGCTGTCAAAGAATCAGAATTTTGATTTACATCTCCATTTGACCATGAAAAATTGTATGGAACGGTACCTCCTGATGGGGTAAGTAATAATTGTCCATTTGAATATGAGTAACATGTTGGTTGAATTTCGGAATATGAAGCACTTAATGCCGTAGGCTGATTAACAATAGCAGTTTCGCTATAAGAACAATTATTGGAATCTGTGACTGAGAGTACGTAAGCACCAATTGGAAGTGAATCTATAAACAAATCGATTTGACCCGTATTCCATTGCCAAGTGTAATTTGGTGTGCCACCTGAAATAGAAGCCATTATTGTTGCTGTAGTATCTGAAAAACATCCCACATCTTGAACGACAAATTGAATATCGATTGGAGCAACTGGTTGTTGAATAACTACTACTAAAGTGTCTTTACAACCATTATTATCTGTAACAATTAGTTGATAGTTTCCAGAAGAAATATTACTAATATCTTGAGAGGTTGAACTATTTGACCAATTGTAATTATAATTAGAAGTACCGCCGATTACTGTGGCATCAATCGAACCAGTTGAAGAACCAAAGCATAAAATATCTACATGCGACTCTGAAATGTGCAATGGAGCTTGTGGCTGTGAAATGGTAATATTCAAACTGTCAAAACAATGGTTATTATCTTCAACAATTACAGAATACGTACCAACCGATAAATTATTAATATCCTGTGTCATTTGGTTATTTGACCAATTGTATAAATAAGGACTTGTGCCTCCAATAACAGATAAATTAATTGCTCCTGTTGATGCACCAAAACACCCAACATCCGTTTTTATACTTGAAAGTGTTAAGGGTTGTAATGGCTGAGGGACATTGAATACAAAAGATCTTTGACAATCATTTGAATCCGAAATAATTACGGTGTATGAACCTGAAGTCAAGCCAAAAATATCTTCTGTTGTTTCGCCGTTTGACCATTGAAATTGATAAGGAGCCACTCCCCCACTTACACTTATATTAATACTACCATCGTTTCCTCCAAAACAATTCACAGATGAAATTTGCGCAATGGTATTTATCTGGGTTGGTTGGTTGACGAAAGTATTATTAGATAAAGTACAACCATGATTATCTGAAATATTCAACTGATAATTACCCGTTGGTAAAAGAGAAATATCTTCTGTAGATTGCGAGTTTGACCAAGCGTAATTATATGGAGGTGTTCCTCCTATTACAGTAGCATTAATACTGCCAGTAGATGCTCCAAAACAGACATTATTACTAGTTACAAATGAAATTTGCAAAGGATTAGGTGGTTGATTAACTGTTGTAACCGAATTCGCAGTACATCCATTAAAATCAGTAACACTTACAGTATAAATTCCTGAAATCAAGTTGTTTATCGAAGCGTTAATTGAATTCGTATTCCATAAATAAGAATAAGGCATAACTCCTCCAGAGGCAATTACCTGAGCTGAACCGGTTGAATTCCCAAAGCACAAAACATCCACAGAATCAGCATTAGCGACCAATAAATTTGGTTGTTGCACGATTACAGAAGCTGTTGCATTACAAAGTTTATTGTCTGTAACTATCAAAGAGTAAGTTCCTGCAATTAATCCGGAAATATTTGAAGCGGTTTGTCCGTTGCTCCAAGCATAGGCATATCCCGGTGTACCGCCTGAAGCAATAACAGTAGCTGTTCCATTTGATTGTCCGAAACAAATTACAGGTGTTGAAGTAATTGAAAGCGACAAAGGTAAAGCTGGTTGAGTAATCTGATAATTTGCTGTTGCAGTACAATTCTTGATATCAGTTATTGTTACGGAGTACGTTCCTGAAACTAAATTCTGTATATCTTCTGTATTCGAAGAATTATTCCAAATATATTGATAGGAACCATTTCCTCCATTTGGAGTAATATTTATTGATCCATTATTACCAGAATTACATGAAACATTTGTAAGGCTAGCACTCAAGGTCAATGGAGCTGAAGGTTGAGCAATTATAATAGTTAAGCTTTTAGAACAATTATTTGCATCGGTGACAATTAAAGTATAATTTCCTACAACTAAAGTAGATAAATCCTCCAAATTTGAATTATTACTCCAAGAATAAGTGTAAGTTCCTACTCCACCGGAAACTGAAATATCAATACTTCCATTTGATCCTCCGAAACATGAAACATCGGAATGAGTTTCAGAAATAACAATTTCATTAGGTTGACTAATTAAAACTGTAGTATCAATGATACAACCCATCGAATCAGTTACAGATAAATCATAAGAGTTCGCAAATAAATTCGATAAATCTTGTTGATTCGAGCCATTATTCCATGCATATGCATAATTAGGAGTTCCCCCAGTTACGGTTACATCAATTAAACCTGTGTTAAATCCATAACAAAGTACATTTTGATTCTGATAATTAATACTCAAAGGCAAAGGGGGTTCACTTATATATACGGAAATAAATGACTGACAAGAATTTAAATCTGTCACAGTGACAAAATAATTCCCTGCAAACAAGTTAGTTAAATCTTTGGTAATAGAAGAATTACTCCAATTAAAAGTATATCCAGGTGTTCCACCAATAACCGACAATTCAATAGAACCATTATTTCCTGATTTACAAGAAACATTCGTGTGTGCTTCACCTAAAACCATGTTATTCGATGGGTCAAGAATGGTCACACCTATAGTGTCAACACACTGATTATTATCGCTAACAACACAATAATAGTATCCAGCAACTAGATTTTGAACATCTTGTGTAGTTTGATTATTATTCCAATTATAAAAATATGGAGCTGTTCCACCATTAACGGTCAAATCAATCGTACCCTGTTGTGCTCCCAAACAAACGGCATCGGTATGATTCTCTGATAATATCAAAGGAGCCAATGGTTGTTGAATGACAATACTTTCTGAAGCCAAACATCCTAATGAATCCGTTACACTAACAGAATAAGTGCCACTTATCAAAACATTAATATCTTCATTTGTCAACGAATTTGACCATGAATAATGATAACTTGGGGTTCCTCCAATTACAGTTAAGTCGATCGAACCAGTTGATTGCCCATAACATTTAACATCTGTTTTTTGAAAGGAAATTTGAATTTGACTGGGTTGAACTAATATGGTATCTTCGACTAATTGGCAACCATTGAAATCTGTAATAGTAACCAAATAGTTATTTGCAACCAATGAATTTAAATCTTCCGTATTTTGTCCATTTGACCAATTATAATTGTACGGAACTGTTCCTCCAGATACACTGAGATTTATACTTCCATCGTTTCCACCAAAACAATTCGGATTATCAATAAAAAAAGTATAACCTAAGGGTGTAATCGGTTGTGAAACCAAGGCACTATTTGTTGCAACACATCCCTTACTATCCGTAATTGTAACTGAATAATTTCCATTATTTAATGCCGAAATATCTTCGGTTGTAATTCCATTATTCCATAAAAAAGTATATGGTGAGGTTCCACCTGAAGGCGATAAATTAACAAATCCATTTGTTCCACCGTAGCAAGAAACATCTGAAATTAAAACCGTTGAATACAATGGGGCAAGTGGTTGAGTGATTATTACTGAAGTATTCGCAGTACATCCCTTTCCATCGGTGACAACCACATTATACGTTCCTGAACTTAGCCCAGATATATCCTGAGTTGTAGAACTATTTGACCAAGAATAATTATAAGGTAAAGTACCACCTGTAACTGTTAAATCAATTGATCCCGTAGAATTTCCGTAACACGATACATTAATATGGTTTTGATTTAAGGTTAATGGTACTACTGGTTGAGTAATCACAACAGATCTTGTTTTTGTACAACCGTTTAAATCTGTTACTTGCACGTTATATGTTCCAGTAACCAAATTTGCTAAATCTTCTGTAGTTGAACCATTCGACCAAGAATAAGAGTAACCTGGAGTACCTCCCGATGCTGTTAAATTTATCGATGCATTGGATCCGCCAAAACAAGAAACCATGACTTTGGTATCACTTAATGTTATTGCCGTTGGTTGAGTAAGTGTAACACTTGTAGTTTTAACACAGCCATTAGCATCTGTAATAGTCGCAGTATATGTGCCAGGACCTAAATTTGAAATAGCTGCTGACGTTGCACCATTCGACCAAGAAACAGAATATGGTGCTGTTCCTCCAGAAAAACTAACATTTGCCGAACCATCTCCAGCACCAAAACAACTAATATTTTTACCATTGTAATTGGATGTAATTGTTGCACTTGCAAGCAAATCTGTTGGTTGATTCACAGTGAATGTATCTTTTGTTATGCAAGTATTAACATCTGTTACCGTTACAATATATGTTCCAGGGGATAAGTTAGATAACGTATTGTTACTAGAGAAAGTGGTATTAGTCAAAGTATTAAGCCAACTATATGTAAATGGTGAATTTCCCGAACCAGATACTTGAATGCTACCATTTGACGCATTGAAACAAAGAACATTATTTAAATAATTTAAGTTTACATCTGGTGGAGTATTAACAACAATTGTATCTGTTAAATTCTGGTAACTACAAGATGCATCCTGCAAAGTAATTGTCAAAGAATAAACACCAGCCATTTCGTTAGTGATATCCGAAATTGAAGGATTCGGTTCAGTAGATGTAAATCCATTGGGTCCTGTCCATGAATAATTAGCATACGAGGAAACGGGTACGGATAAATCCAATGTATTACCTACGCAAATCGGACCATTATAAGAAACAGCAATATCCGGACAATTTGGTGCAAAAACGGAAATCAAATTACTTGAGGATGAAGGACATCCATTTGCATCATACATATCCGATGCACCACCATTGTTATATGAATTACCAGAAATTACACCAGTTCCAAACAAATAGGCCTTATTTTCCAAGGTGCTGTCGCAACTTAGAATTATACAGTCATCTACAACCCTTACTCTGAAACGAACAACTGCACTGTCAGCTCCCGTTGGCGAATTGTTCATTGTTCCACCTTGAGTTGCACTCGCTCCGGAATTTACTCTTGCTCTAATTATTCGATTTACAGGATCGTATTCTGCTTGATCGTCAGCTGCAGCATCTGTTTTAGCTCCGATGAATGGACCATTTAAATAACTTATTGAATTTGGAATATAATTCGTTCGGATGTCTAACGTATCCGTCAAAAAAGTATTCAATGAAACATCAGAACCAATATTCTTAGCAACAACCGTATATTCTAGAATATCATTCGGTTGTGCTGGTGCCCCATTTAAATCGTTAATATAAACGGTTGCTCTTAAATCAGGTTCATAAATATCTATAGCAGAAGTAATCACCCTAGGAAGTATGGCATCTTGAGATGTTGTAACACGCACAGTTGCTGATGTTGCATTGTTACCGATGTAACTTTGTGTAGAATTATTTGGAAAAAAAATACCTGTATCAAAACCAAGCGTATTGTTATAACTTGGTTTTCTGAAAGGTGATAATGCTCCATTGTATGTCAATGTGCTGTTAAAAAAATCATTAGCTGAACGTATTGGATCTGGAACATCTAAAAAAGTACCATTTCCATTAAATTGAAGTCGGTCCCCAGGAATTGATCTGTCTCCTTCATGGGCAACAATTCCAAGTTCAAAACTTACTGGACCTACTTGTGGTGTAACAAAACCTGATATTGGAATATCTAAAGTATTTCCATTACTAACATACGCCATTCCATCAAAAACAGTCAAATTCCGCATTGATTGTAATTGGTTCTTATAAACAACAATAATCGACCATGCTCCAAATAAATTATTATCACCTGTTTGTGAGACAATATTAGCTATTGTAAACCTGCCATGTCCATTGGCAGCCTGAACAATTGAAGTAATATCTTTAAAGCAATAATAGCTCCTCATGTTAAACCCAGGATTTCCAGCAATACTATTAACATTAAGTAATTGGTCAGCTGTTAATGTCTGATATAATCCATTATTTCTTTTAATGCGAACTTGATTTCTAGTTGCGTAATTTGTGGTGGTTGTAGTAATCCTTGCACTCCAATATAATCCAGCCCAAGAGACTTCACTACAATCTGGAAGATTCAAACTATCACTGCTAGACATCCAGGTAGAAGCATCGAAATCAACATCTACATACCCCATGGTAATCCCACCGTCTTGATTGTGGTTTCCATTTGGAGGGAGTTGTTGTTGATACACCCCACAATTCGCATTGTTGCTATTACATGTAAGTGCTACATTAGACATCAACAATATTCCACCTTTTTGATTGGCTTGATATCGAATATTAAAGGGCGTAACTATTTGACTAAAAGATAAATAAGGAATAACTATTACTAAAAAAAGTAAATTCCTATATAAAAAGCGTAAATTCAAAGCTTTAATATCCATTCTTTATCTAGTGATAAAACGAAATAATTTGCTCAAAGTTGCTTAATTATAAGCTATTTCTAGGTATTAATTACATTAACGGAAAAATGAGCGGATAAACTATTTTTATTCGTATCCTATTAAGGCAAAAACGGAAAATGAAGATAACCAATGATCAATATCATAATTCCCTTTCCCGATACTTTCCTGAGCATAATCCCACATATCATTCATCTGAAATATCCATTGTTTTTTTAATTCAGGTGATAATTTTGAGGGAGGAATTGATTTTAACATTCCATTTAAGCACCAGATTCTATTTAGATGATAACCATCCCAGTGAGATTCATAACCATCGTGTTTTTCAGACTTCTTAATTTGCAAGCCTTGACTTACTTTATCTAGCGAAAATAATTCCGGTGTGAAACTATTAACCCAAGTCCAGTATTTCTTTTCAGGAAGAACTTTTCTCATCAAATCATTCACCAACAAAGAAGCAGACATGAAATCATATTCAAAGGGTTCTTTTAAAATTGGTGCATTTGACATTTTACCATAGTACTTTTTTGCGGCTGAAACCACAATTTTCTTCAAAGCTACATCGTTGAAACTTACAGCATAATCATAAGCAAAAGACAAAGCCATTGCAGGACTGTCATGACTTCCAGACAATTCTACTTCTTTTACTTGAGGCCAAACTTTCAAATGAACGAAAGCAATGTAATCAGAAAGAGGTTTCAAATTTTCCAACCAACGATTGGCATCTGGACTATCCCAATTTTTTAATTCATCTGCAACTTTTAACAACCAAGATTGTCCATATGGAAATTCAAATAATCCATTTTCATGCGTTTTCACATAATTCAATTCGGCAAGAATATTGTCTTTTGAGAAACTCAATTCCAATTTTTCTCTCAAATCTTTCGATTCTGGTAAATTCGGATATAATTTCAAAAGTTTTAACATACACCAGTGGTTGTGAACTCCACTATGCCAATCATAACAACCATAAAATGATGGCCATAGATCACGAGGACCTTCTTTATCTCCCGGTTTTCTTAATGCCTTAAAATAGAAATGAGGACTTGATTTGTTAGAGCAATCCAAAGATAATTTAGCAAAATAAGAAGCTCCTGATTCGGACAATGTATACCTTCCATCGGGGAGTGTTTTCACTAACAATGCCTCACTCTGAGAGAAGGTAAAAAAGGAAATTACAACAAAGAATAAGCTTAAAATATTTTTCATACTATTTGGATTCAATGGACGTCTTCCGAAATCCTTTAGTAAAAATAGAATAACTTTCTTGACCGATTCCCACAATGGAAACTATATTTAATGGGAATTCTAATAACACATGGCAAAAACTTAGGAAAAATAAGTAAGTCAACCCTAAAGAATAATTATAAGCATACAAACCACACGCTAACAACCATAAAAATATTACTAAAGCAAAACGAACTTTAGGTACTTGATGCCAACGAATGATCTCTGTTTTACTGAACCAATTCAAATAATGGTACAAGTAAGCAAAAGCAATTATTCTCATTAAAGTAATTCCTACCTTAGATTCAAATATAATAGGTAAGCTTGCTTTTGCATCAATTGCCGGATCGCCATACATGTCAACATAACCTTTTTTCACTGGTAATTCTGTTAAATTAAATTCTTTAATCAAACTAAGATTTAAATCCCAAAAACCATCACCACTTGCATAATATGCATCACGTCCAAAGCTTGTTACTGGAACCATTGACTGACCAGGAATGAGATTCCATAGGATAATTGGTGCTGCAATAAAAAACAAAACAGATACCAATCCAGATACATTTCTAGATTTTAAAGAACCATACAACATGAAAAGTCCCGTGAAAATGTATACGTGAATTAAAGTGGGAACAAGCGAGGTAACTGTAAATGTAGCTGAAGAACCTTTAAATATTGGATTTCCTTGAATATCTATAGTATTTGGCGCAAACCATTGATCAATAAATGCAAATAGCAATACAATACTGATTATTTTGACCCAAATATTTTTGACGAGTGCAAATAAAATACTTGCAGCCAGCGCTAAAGTCAATAATTTCCCATAGAGATTTAAGTCGGAATACATTGTAGTAAAACTCTTACTGAATCCATATTTACTTGCGAAATAATCGTATGTAATCACAATTCCGATGATAAGCAAAGGAATAAAATCGTATTTCCCTTTTGAAAAATACTGTCTGTCATGCAACCAGCTTATTTCAGTCAAGTAATGAAGTGGACCTAAAAAAGCATATGCAAATAGAAATGTTTCAAATGGCATCACAAAAGCAGCAAAAATGCTAAGGATGATCAAACCAATATTTAAATAGTTGATTTTATTTTCTTGAAGTACATTCATGACACTAAAATTTATTTAACAAATTTACATAAAATCAACCCCAATAGAACGCAAATAGAAAGTTTTGATTGTAATATAGAAAGAATCAAAATAATTTCATTTGATCTTGATCATCCTCTTCCTTTTTTGACAAATCCCATTCCATAGTAGGCGCATCACCTTCTTCTGTAACTTCTGATTCATCAATTACCTCAGTATCATCAATAATTACCTCATCTTCAGGCCAAGGTTCCTTCCCTTCGTCAATTGCATGCGTCAACACTATTTCTTTGACTTTAAATTTCGTCATTTGATTCCCCTGAGCTTTCATTCCTTTCACATCAATCATGTCGGCAAGGTTTACAACATTATCAGGCAAGTTTTTCGTTTCTTTCAAAAGTTTATTGAACACGATTTTCGCTTCAGGTCGATAAGCGGTAGAAACCAAATCCATATAAGATCCAGTACTTTCACTTATAAAACTAACTCGTTTGTCCGAAGTGACTTCACATAAAAACCGTTTTACATAATGCATATCTTTTTCAGCATCAAAATAAACAGTTGTAATCGGTCTATCCTGAATCCATTTTTCGATATGAACCATATCTTCATCAAAATGCGTTGCTAAGTCAAAGGAACTTAAACGGTAATCACCATTTTTATAAAGTGTTAAGATTCGATCGTCGCCTTTGAAAGACCCTAAGAATTTCCCCCTACCTTCGTCATTCAAACGACCAACAATGTTGTCGTACCAAATCTTTCGTGCGGCTAAAGTAGAACCACCAACTTCTTTCTGAACTATTTTCTGGATAATTTCTTTCGTTACACGATTCCCTGCTGAATTTCGGCCTTTAATTAACAATTCGCCTAAATCAACATCAAATCGTAAACGTTTCAAATGCGGACGAGGTCTTAAAAGAACCGTGATTACCTCTCTTTCACCATTCGGGTGAACAGAAAAATAGAGCATTTTCGAACCTTTCGTTCCTCGTGTTAAATCGTA
>CANGLG010000032.1 GCA_947454395.1 Flavobacteriales bacterium | reverse complement strand
ATATTTGGGACAAAAAATATTGGCTTTAAGTTTTATCCAATTTAGCCGGAGTGCCTTATATGAACTTAAATTGAAGTGCCTAAGAATGACAGGCAATGGCCTTATCGTAATCGTCGATAACAAGGGCGAAGTGAGCGAGTTTCATGGGGATTCAATAAAGTGCATAATTAATATATAAATGAAATAACATTTTATAATTATTTCGTTTATTATATTTATTTCGTTTTTTAATTATCTTAAGATTTATCATGTACTATTTTACTAATTATAATTAGCATCTCATCTACATCTAATATTTCTTCAATTTTTATTTTGCAAATTACCTTAATTAACCTAATGAACACAATTCAACACATTTACAGTTTGTGAAAAATAGGTTGTCCATCCAATTAAAGCTCCTATAATATAAAATAATATACCTACTTTATATTTGATATAGCCATTTTTCACTCCGAAGACACTAAAAATTTCATTGATTAATTGAATCCTTGATTTAATTTCATACTTTGACATATTTTTAAAAGAATAATTTAATAGCAACCCCAATAAACATGACCACCAAAACGCATCAAATGATTCTGGAAATTTTGATGCAATATAAAAAATACCAAAACCGATAACAAACATAGTCAAAATCCACAACCACTGTTGTCTTGCAATTATAAAAAAAAAGTTGAAACTAATTTTAATCAAAACATTTATCACGATGGTAAAAAATAATATTTGAACTATTGAAATAATAAACAGCATGCGGTGAAATTTTTTATTAAAGTAACGCTCGAGTCTAGTAAAAGCATGTTGATCTTTCAATATTCTTTTACTGCTAGATTAAGCGTTTAATAAATTGTAACAAATATTTTTATAACGTTGGAATTACAAATCTTTCCATTTATTAATGCGCTCTAGTATGATTTCGCAATATTTTTTAGCACTTTTTAATTCATCAGGTGAAATGAATTCAGAATTATTATGTGCTATTGGATTTCTAATCTCAGCCAATGTGCTAAACCTTTTACTCCACTCATTTTTTGTTTCACCAAGGATTTTTTCAAACCAATTCCAATCACTTGAAATAAATAAATCATACATATCTCTTGGAAAGGTATAATCGACCAAATGAGAACTTGCTAAATGGCCGAATTTCTTTTTAGTATAGGTTCTCACATCATCCAATTTTTGTATTCCTTTTATTTTACCTTCACTTCTTTCATGTTTTTTTATGTAACTTAATTCCCAATTTTCACCTTTCATTTCTTCTTCTAAATACTCTTTAATTAGCTCCCTTACTGATTTCTCTGTTTGATTCCATAATGGCCAATAGTCAACATCTGATAGTTTTAAATTCATCAATTCGGTGAAGTAGTCAGAAAAACAAACATAGCTAGAGTCATTGTGCCTAGTTTTCAAACCAACGTCTTGTTTTAAAATAACATACTTCAACTTTGAATCAACTAATTTTATAAACTCATACTTCAAAAGCTTTTGTTCGTCAATGGAAGTAACATCATATACTGGTCCTAAAATCAACTGAATTGCTTTCGTGTATAAGCGTTCATCTTTCAAAAGATTTAAAATATTTTCAAAATTATTGAAAAGTGTTAGACGAATTTGCGATTCGACTTCTTCTGTAAATTCGCTCGAGGTTTGACCATTTGTCTTTTGCAATTTGTTGAAAACTTCATAATTGTACAAATCAATAAAGAAAGGATGACCACCGACAAGATAATTCACAGAATTTTTATAATCTTCTGATATTTCAATTTGATAATCCTCAGCTTTTTTCCAATATTCAAGCAAATCCTCATCATTAAACACACCTAACCTTAAATCTGAAAAGGCCCCATGAAAATTTGAAATAGCTCCACCATCATTAACTTCAATTTCAACTATAGTTTTTCTGCTAATTGTAACTATACAAACTTTATAATCAGGAAATGTACTCAAATCAAGCAAAAATTGAAAATCTTCGAATTTACCCATCAATCCAAATTGATCAAATTCATCTAATACAACGATTACTCTAACATTTTTGCTCCTTAAAAAAGCAAATAGGAATTCTATATCGCCAAAATTTTTGGTTTGAATAAATTCTGATTTTACTGACTTAATATCATCATAAAAATCATAACCTCTATTTTTTACCGTCTTCAAAACGGATTCAATTAATTGAATATAAAAGTCAAATGTATTATTGTATTTACTTACTCTTATCCATTCAATTAAAATATTTTTCTCTGCCAATTCACTTTTTTTAACCATTAATGCATTCCAAACTAAACTCGATTTTCCTATACGTGGTAATCCTATAATGGCAATATTACCAAAGCTATTACCCAATACCCTATTATAAATTGTAGCTATCGATGATTTTCTACCAACAAATCGATTTCCTTCAATGATATTTCCATAATCAGCAAAGGGGTTTTCTGTATTTAATGTCTTAATAACCATTCTTGAAAAAGTTTAACTTGTATTTTAAAGTTGTCTCCTTGTTTGTGTTCCAGCACCTCTCTATCAACAAGGTGATTTAAGACTTTGTTTTCTAACTCCTTATTATTTAAAGAAATATTGTCTCGAGAACAAACACCAATATTTTTAGATCCAATAGCAATTTGCCTTAATACTTTTATAATAGGCTCATCATCAAACTCTTTAAAATCATGGTCTTCTCCAGCCCGTATTAGATTGTCAAACTTTTCAGGAGCTAACGCTTGACTTCCTTCAATAAAAGTTTCTGCAACTTCCTTTACATCCGCTTCAGTTACTTTAATAATTTTCTTTGTATTCATGTAGTCAACCAATCTTGTACAAAATATTTGTATGTAATAAGGGTTTCTTGATGTATAGTTAATAATTGAGGCAACAGCATTACCAATAAATCTTGTTTCTCCTTTTTTATCTAGAACAGGTTCTTCTATTAAACGCTTTGCATCTAATTCATCCAGATAGGTTAAACGAATGTCCTCAATTACGCCAAATGCATTTTTTGCATAATCTTCTTTTTTGAAACTTGGCACTACATCTTGACCAACTAGTACAACAGAAAACTTAGCATTCTCACTTTGTGTAATAGCTTTCCACTGTTTCATTATTGAATCAGATGTTGTTCCGCTTTTAATAGCCGTATATAAATAGGTGAACTCATCTATCATAACGACTATTTTTTTTGTATTCCAAGTTTCTAATTCGGTTGATGCAATTTTGAAATCTTCAATAATTTCAATAAATCCATTAGCAGGATTCGAGGCATATTTACTCTTAAATTCATCCAATGTTGGGCAAATAAAAAGAGGGGTTTTTTCCTTTTTCGCTTTCCTCAATTTTAATTCTCTATCTATGGTCGAAAGAATTTTATGAAAAAATGTAAATTCATTTAGTTCCTTTATTATTAAACCTAAACTAAAATGTACACAAAAAGTATTATTGGTTGCTTCTAAGCCTTGTTTTAGATGGTGTAGTACAGAAGACTTACCTGATCGTTTCTGACCATAAATAATTATTTGTTTTGAATCAGCATTTAAAATTGCATTAATTCTATTTTTAATAAATTCATCCCTTCCGTAGAACATTTTTTTATCTGTCACTGGACCACCATCAGCAATTGGTGCATATGGGTTATCAATTGCATCAAACTCTTCCTCAGAATATAGCCGCAATGAGAGTTGCTCGTCAATTATTATTGGATTTTCCTGATTTCTTGTTTTATATTCACAAATAACATCAAGCGTAGCTGCCTTGTCTTGTATTATTTTATCCGATATTTGAACTGATAACCTTAATATACAATGTTCACTACCATCAATTGAATCAAAATAATGATTATTTTTTTCAATGAAAATAATGTCAGAATTATTTTTAACGGCAACTTTTATATCCCGAATAGGCGAAGAGTCTTTTGAGTTTTCAACTGAAATTTGAAATTCAATATTGTTGTCTACCCCTACAACACTAGCCTCTCCTAAAATACTTACCTTAACAATAGGATTACTAGCTGCCTCTACGGTTTTAAATGATTTATCTAATAACATATCAATTTTTTCTAACAATGGTATAAAACCTTCGTATGAAAACTTTGTTGGCTTCTCTTTTATCTCGCTTATTAACTGATTAATTTGAGCTTTTGAAAAATTCAAACTTCTTTCTTTATCACGATATCCAGTTTGACGTAAATATTGGTTAATAACTTCATAAATATCAGTTGCTATGATATTTAATCTCGATGTATCTAGTTGGGTAAGCCAATTTTTCTTTGCCTCATTTAGTGAATCTGTCAACTGATTTATAATAGTTTCGATATTTTCATTGTTATAAATCGCTTTGATTGATGCAAGCCATCGACTAAAATCGCGCTGTCTTTTTTCTCTTGCTTGATTCCAAATATTCCTATATTCATCTATATCAATTTTTAATGGTATACTAACTTCAATACTTTTCAAGTATAACAGAGATTTATCCCGATATAATTTATCGTTAAACAATTTATATGTTACTTGTGAAGATATACTTCTGTTCCAGAGGAACATGGAAAGTATTCCTTCCCATATATTATCTCTACTATCAGTGGCAAATAAATATTTTAATGCTTCATCTATTGACAAATTGTTAGCTGACAAAAGTTCACTATACTGTGCCTTAAATGATATAAGGTAGAGTGCTAGTTGTCTTACGTTTGCATCATAATTTTCCTCTAAATTAAAGGCTTCTAAATAGTAATTTCGTATCACATCCATTGATGAATTTTCAGAGATGTGATTTAAAGCCATCGCATTGCAATATCTAGCTAAAACAGAACGTATATGATTCTCTTTTTCCGGCTCTAATGAAGTCATTAGTTTTGACTCGGTTAAAAGATAATTGGCCCGTTCTCTTGGTCTTGCTCGACCTGCTGTATCAATTAATTTCCTGAGAGCTATTAGTGTCTCTTTAGAAAATTCGGCCTTATCAATAACTTTCGCTGGAACACCAAAATATTCTGAATAACCATCAATTGTATCTTTTATTAATTTACTTAAACCACCACCAAACGAATCAAATTCAGCATCTGCAATTATTTGATTGAATTCAATATTGTCAGGTTCGTCAAGTGCAGCTAATAATCGATTTGCATAAGCATTATCCGGCTGATAACTTATCGACTCTTCTAAACTATTTCGAGCTGAATCAAAATCATTAAGCTGAATCAATGCAAATCCTTTTTTTGCAAGCAACATTGAGTGCTTACGTTTATCAGTGTAAACAGTTTTTTCTTTTACCAATAAATCTACATATTCTAAAACCTTTTTAAAATCTTTTGCTGAAGAATAGAAGTTCTCCAAATAATAAAATGTCGTGACATTTACTGGCAATTCAGGTTCATGTTGTTTTATAAATTCAAGAGCCTTGTTAATCTCACCCATTGAAACATATAACATCCCAATATCCTTAATACAAGATTCTCTTTTTGACCTATTCTCAAAAGCTAGAAAGTAGTACTTTAAAGCTTGTTCATAATTTTTGTCATTGTTTTTTAATTTAACTGCTTTTTGATAATTTAAATCATAAGTTTTGTACGTATTAATTGGAAAATTAGTCTTTGGTTGCTTGACAATAATTTCTTGTCTTAAACTCGTTGCTAAATAATTTTCAGGATAGGAAATTAGAATTTGATCCAATATACCAATAGCTGTATCTGCCTTTTTTTCTTTTTCAAAATATTTCTTGGCTAGTTCAATGACTTTTTCAACACTCTTGGGCTTGTGTATTAATATAGCGGAATCTCCTTTGTAATTTTTGGATATTGTAAATAGTACAGGGATATCAACTCTTGTAGAAGTCCCAATTAAACTTTTTCTAAGGTCTTCGTCAATTATACTATTAAACCCAAACCATAAATCATTTCCAAATTTATCAGTTATAAAACCAAATGTTCTGTCACCAAAATATCTAGCAATAGTTCCATTTGCTGAAACTATTCTCTTATTCTCAGCTTCAATTTCAGGGAGTATAAGTTGGCTGAGGTCGGCAAGCGATCCTAGTGTTATTCCTTTATTTATCACATTTGACAATTTGGATTTATCGTTCTTACCTGACCTTTTTGCAAGTTCATCTAAAGGAATTTTATCTCCGACTTTATATTCAACTTTTGGAATTATTTTATCTGTGGTCTTCTTTTCGTTTAAATTAATATTCTTTTCTAAACCTTGATTTGTTTCAGATGCATCAACAACAGTAACTTTCATTAAATCATCATTAGAAATTTGTTTACCATCCTCAATATTTCTTTTGGGTTTTGGAAAAGATATTCTTTTGATGGTTTCATTTGCTATAAACTCTTCCCCATCTTCTGTACTAAGAATTACGCAAGTTTCTTCAAAGGAATCTATTGACCCTGTAAATGATTTTTCCTCAGTATGAAGAGTTAGAATGTCTCCAACCTTATATCTTTTTTTTAGAATCTCTATCATTTGAATTATTTAATAAACCAATCATTAACTATATGTAAATTTTCTTTTGCCCTTGTAACTGCTGTATAAAACCATTGATAAATACCTGGCTTCTTAATACCATGAATTTTATTATCCAAATATAAAAATACTTCATTCCATTCACCCCCTTGTGCTTTATGACAAGTCAATGCGTAACCATAAACGGTTTTTAGTGCATTTAGATAAGGATCTTTGAGCATGTTAGCTTTAAACTGAGGGTCTTTTTGCTTGATGCCCTTGTCCTTCATGCGCATGAAGTAATCAATCATCAAATCCTTATGTTGTTTTGAATTTAGGTTTGTCCATGTTGAGTAAAGAATATCTTCAATCAAGAGCAAATTAAATCTTTTCATTGTAGCAATTTCTGCAACCTCTACTTGCAAAAACGATATCCCGCATCTGTATTCATTGCTTCCGATTTCCAAAACTATTATTTGATCGCCATTGACAAGATTAGATAGGTAATTATTTTGAGTAACCATAAGTAAATCACCTACGCAAACTCGTTCTTTATTACCATGCAACGTGGAACGAATAATTCTATTCAAATCCGAACAATGTTTGTTTGTTTGACAGATAAGAGTAGAATGATTAAATCCTTCGGTTTTAATTTTATCAATGTATCTGTTCAATATACCTGCATGTGAGTTCTCTATAAAAATATTGCTGTGTCCTTTTAATGGAAGATCTGCAAACTTTACATTAGGGTTGGTATGAAATAAATTTCGGAGTTTGAATGATGCATGAATTATTCCGTTTGTATTTGCTTGACGAATGATGTCGGTCATTTCAAATTCTGATGTCTGCAATTTATATTTTGCTGAAATATGCGATGAAGAAAGAGCAGGAGAATTTATTTGATTAATTGGAGGTAACTGACATGGATCGCCTACAAATATAAATTTACCTTTGGCGTCATAGCTTAAAATATCGCCAAGTAAATCACCACTCCCAAACTTAGCAAATGATGAGTTCTTGTCCGTTTCATCTGAAACCATTGAAGCCTCGTCAATGATGTAAATTTTTTCTATGTCGCTACTGATAGGTGTTAAGTGAAAAAGCAAAGTAACTTGTCCTTTATCGTCAACTGCCAAGTTGTTTTGCAACTCACTCATTTTTTCCAAATCTTCACTTAACTCTTTGAAAACATAAATATGGCTATGAATAGTGTTAGCTGTTGTCTTTGATTTGTCTGAAAGCACTTTTGCTGCTCTTCCTGTTGAAGCCAATAATGCATAAGGGATTTTCTCTTTTGAAAGTCGCTTAATCAAGCCACTCATTAGAGTTGTCTTGCCAGTGCCAGCGTAACCTTTTAAAATAAAAACTTTTTCTGACTTGCTTTCAATAAAGTTACACAATGCAGTAAATGCTATTTGTTGTTGTGGTTTTAGTTCTAGGTCAAAATAGTTTTTTGTATCTATCATCATTATAAATTGCAGGTACTAAATGGTATGAAAAAATGGTTGTTTGGGTTTTGCGAATGGTCCCCTTGTGCGAAATGCAAATGTACTTTTACCTTTGCGATAGCTATTTCTTTGTAACTCGAATTTCTCCATAATTCTTTCTTTCAGGTGATGTATAGTAAATCCCAGTCAATGTTTTTTGTTCCTTGTTCAGTGTCAATCGGGTTAGACCTCTATGCATTGTCAAGCTAGGGTCTGCAACTTTTCGGTGGTCATTTATGAATTCGTAAATCAACAAAGGTCCGTCTGGTTCGTCAACGATTAATGCAGCCATTTCGCTCTTTGATGTCGATTGACTTGTATGCGAACTGATTTTGATTTTTGTAAGTGTCTGCTTGATTTTGATTTCAATTTTAGTTGGCGTTTGTTTGTCGTCTCGTGAGCTTAAGAGTTCACCATCATATTCACCGCTTATGTTGGGAGTTTCAAACCAAAAAATGGAGTCAGAAAACCATTTCCAAATGTATTTGTCAAAGAGATGATAAAAGATGGCAAAAAATGCAAGCCCAGAGGAAGGGACGTCCACAATCCAAGAATAAGATTGATAAAAGTCCAAGTTCTTCAAAATACACTCATTTGTTAAGTATCCGCATAGTAAACTTAGTGGAACTATTATCCAATATACTTTCGCTTTGTCATTTATATTTATCGAGTATGGGTGCATTACCAATTATTCCAAAGTTGTGCTAATTGTTCTAAAAATATGTCTGCATCTGCCTGATTCCAATTTTCCGTTGTGTCACCCCATAGTGGACGAACACCATTCAAACACATAAAATTGTCTTTCGAATTATTTGATAGGTAGTTGTGGCAGTTAATTATTGTTGTTTGAAAGTTAGTTCCAAATTGATTGTTTGGGATATTTGAAAGCATACATTCAATAAAATATGATTGAGCAATTGATTTTTGAAAGCCGTAATTGTTCACCAAATGATTACGCATATTTTTAAAAATCCGAACGGTTGGTTTAAACCATTGATTTGTTGCTTGGTGCTTTGTTGTTCCGTTATCAGAATGTTTTTTGGGGAAATTATAAATTTTCTGGCATGTGTTTCTTGTTGTAAAGACAACCCCCTTGTGATGAGTATTCGCATTTAACACACCAAAGTATAGTCTATATTGTGAGCAAACCAAAACATCTGCATCAAGCCTATTAGTTGTGGGATTAATTTTAATAACTTTATTTTCAAAACTTAAACTATTAGCCCCATAGTAAGCTCTTAAGCAATCATCAACATCGTTTCTGAAATCTAAATAGCCATATTCTGATGAAGTAAAACCTAACGAATTCTTTTGGTCTTGTGTCAGATTATTTTGAAAAGATGATGTCAATTCAACAACAACATCAACATCACTTTCGCCATAAACATTTGTATCATTTTTATATGAACCTTGTAAGTAAACATTAAACGTAATTCCTTCAGGAAAACCTGTATAAGTATCTATAGCATTTTTTACCGAATTACCTGTGCTTGCTGAATTCGTTATTGAACCTTGATGGCTCCAAGTATCTAGTTGCTTTTCTGGTATTGCCATATCTTATTTTTTTATGCTATTCTCATTTCCTCTCTCAACATTTTATATGCACTGTGATTTATAAAACCTTGCACATTTTCCTGTGTCAGTTCGTTGTAGTTTTGCGGTGAATGATTGATTATATAGTCTGTATAGAGTTTATCCATAATACTTTTTATTACTAAGTCATAAACCTGTTTTTCGTCACCTGTTAAGTTGTTCTTGATAGCGGTCTTAACGGCTGTGTCTTGCTGAATTGCTTGTAAATAATTTTCCACTACTGCCACACCTTCGGGTGAAACTCTTTCTTTGAAACGCAAATTGATGGCAATTACAACTTCTTCAACGGTTGCCATTGGTCTAACATTGGTTACGTTTCCGCCTGTTTGGCCGCCACCACCATTGCCGCCTTCATCGTCATCGTCTCCGCCATCGGGTTCTTGAACGCCTTCTGCAATTTTTTCAATGTCGAAAGTTTTGAGTTTTACTTTGGCAATTTCTGCTTCCAAATCTTCGGCACTCATTGTTGGGTCGAGTTTTTTGAAAAGTAGTGAAGCGAAAATATGGAAGTCAATCAGAATTTTATCTTTAAAACGCAAGCGGAACAAGGCACGGATAAAACCAAACAAACTCACATAACGAGCCAGCAAAGTTCTGAATTCCCTGCGTTTTTCCATATCGCATTTGGCTTCCAATATTCCTTTTACTTGCGTTAGCAAAGCTGATAGCGGTGCAATATCGTTGGCGTTTTCACTATTGAACAAGCGAACACAATTCTCAACATCTTCAAGCGTAAAAATGCCACGCTTCAATAATTCATCTTTGATTTTGTAAAGGTCGTCTGGATTGGCTTCTTTGTGACTTTCTACATTGTGCTGGTACTTGCGGAATGCCTTAATTATTTTGTCATACGAATTCGTAAAGTCAACGGTTAATGTGTCGAACTTTTTTCCTGGATAAATACGGTTTAATCGGCTGATGGTTTGCACTGCGTTTCGGTCTTGCAATGCTTTGTCAACAAACATTGTATGAAGCATTTTTTCACTGAAACCAACTTGAAATTTATTGGCAACAATTAAAAAACGAATGTCATCACCTTTCTCAAAACAATCTTCAATCTTTACTGACTGCGGATTGTTTGATCGGTTCATTTCTGTTTCAGAATAGAATTTACTGTTGTAATTGGTTTGTCCTGAAAAGGCAACTAATGTTTTCCATTTAAAGCCTCGTCTTTGAAGTTCTTCATCTAAAAACAGTTTGTATTTAACAGCACTCAAACGGCTTGAAGTTACTATCATTGATTTTGCCTTGCCTTCAATTTTATCGGCTGTTTTGTCTTTGAAAATGGAAACAATGATTTTGCATTTTTCTTTTATTACCTCATCATCTTCAAATGCTTTTAGCTTCAATGCTCGGTAAACCTGCAAAGTTGGGTACTCGTGTTGCTTGTGGTCGTCAGGCAGTTTGTAATTGAGTTCGTAAAGTGTTTCGTAAGTGATGATGTTTTTTGCAACGTCCATAATGTAGCCTTCGCCAATGGCTTCATCCATACTGTAAACATCAAACGGACGACCTTCTCTGCCAAAATGTTGAATTGTTTTGTCGCTTGGTGTGGCTGTTAATGCAATAAAGCAAAGGTTTGGAAATTCCTTTCTCGAAATTTCTTCAATTAATTCTTCCTGCTCGTCTGTTTCCTCTTCTACTTTTTGTTGGGTAGTTAAACCTGTGGCTTCATCAAACACATCCACCATTTTTTCGTGTAACTTGCCTTCCTGGTTGGTGTGTGCTTCGTCTATGATGAAACAAATCTTTTTGCCCGATTGGTCTGCCAAATCTTTTAAGAAAGAAAATTTGTGCAGAATGGTAACGATTACTGGCGAATTAACTGGTATTTCAGGATTGCGATAATTTTCTAATCGTTCTCCCAATGCCAAACGAACATCGTTACTGGTTTTACAATAACCAACAACGCCTGTTTGTCCAATTGCTTTGATGAAATCTTTGCTTATTTGGTCGTCAAGGTTTATTCGATGTGTAAGGATAATGATATGGTCGAATAACTTTTGATTTTTGATGTGTAAGTTTCGTAGGTTTTGCACCAACCAAACAATGGTATTGCTCTTTCCGCTTCCTGCACTGTGTTGAATAAGATAGCGAAGATTCAGCGATTTCTTTTTGCTGAAATACTCTTTAATGTCATCGTAAATGCGTTTTACACAACGTTGTTGGTGGTAACGTGGAAAAATCCAGTTTTGTGTATTGCCATATAAGTAGCGTTCAATAAAATTCAAAATGCTGTCAGGCATTAAAATTTCATTGTACAAGTATTGCACGGCATAATCATCGCCTTTTATTTTTTCGTTGAGCAAGCCTGTGTTGAATTCCCTGAAATCATCTTTGGTGGGTGGCTTGCTGAATGTGGTAGCAATTTTCGCCTTTTCGTCATCGGATGCTATGTGTACAAAAGCTCGGTGATAAATTGCTCTGTCAATATCACGATTGCAATATTGTTTTACTGCATCGTTTACGTTTTGCCCTGCAAGGGTGTGTTTTAGTTCTACTGTGATAATGGCAAAACCATTCAAACAAATAACAACATCAATGCTTTGGCGGTCGTCTTCTTGTTGCCTTGCATTGGCGGCACTGGTAAAATGATACTGACGAATAACGCTGAAAATATTCTTTTTGTATTGGGCTGTCTGTTCTGTATTGTCCGCTCTTTCGGGTTTGAAATACAACAAATCTAAATGGTGCTGACTGTTTACTTTTAAGCCATCTTTCAATAATTGAAACAGTGGTTTGCTTTCGAGTTCTTCGCTTATTTTTTTACCGAGTTCCTTTTTCCATTCGTAGCCGAGTTCCGATTTTATGGCTTGTAATTTTGCACGTTGGGTATCTTCCCAAAACTGCTCAAGCCTATCCCAATGAATACAGTTTACCTTATCAACTGTTATTTCACTATCACGGAAAATGCGATAGCCCCACTTTGTATCTAACTGATGACAAAAATGGTCTTCAAATATGCGTTCCCAATCTTTACGCTGTTGCTTCGACATAAGCGTTTACTTTTATTTTGCCCGTTACGGCTTCGTATATTTTTATCTTTCTCAACTCTTGCAGTTTCTCAATTTGTGCATCAATGTTACTTATGAGTTTATCAATTGCAGTTGTGCGTTCTTGCAAGTGTTTTGCGATTTGTATTTGTTCTTCTTTCGGAGGAACACCTGCATAAAGCACCTTTAAAATTCCACCAGTTATAAGAGGTTGTGCATTTTGGTTGGCATAATTATTTAAGTTCATTGCATCAATAAGATAATAAACGAATTCATAACTGTTATAGGTTCTCGACTGAAGAGCATTATCACTAATCCATATCTTTTTGTCAACCAAATAAACTACACCGCATTTAGCACCAACTCTACCAATGACTATAACCTTGCCTTCGGAATTATATTTATCTGTATAACCCATAACGCCATTGCCACCATAAATTTCAAACTCTCCATCTTCAACCAAATCATCATTTGTAATTCCATCTCCACTATTGATATTTATAAGAATACTTTTCAACCTCTTCACAGTCCAATGCTTCGGAATTTTCCCCAACCAATCAATGCCGCTGTCTTTCATTTCGGCAATGGGGTTTAAGCCTTTGGTAACGGCATTGTTGATTTCAATTTGCCGTAGCTCTTTCAGTTTTTCTGCCTGTGCTTTTTTATTGGCTATCAGGCGGTCAATCTTTAGTGTTTGGTGGTCTAAGTAGTTGGCGATGGTGAGTTGTTCTTCAAATGCTGGAAAAATTACTTTATTGAAATCTAAATCCTGAAATCTAAGAGATGGTTGCATAATCAATGATATCTTTCCCTTTTCATAATCGAATTGACTTTGAAGAAAATAGAAATAGAACGTAATATTTATATCTTTCTTTTTTGGAAAGATAATCGCACAATTTTGTGATAATGAAAACTTCCCATTAAGTTTAAGTAAGGTCATTGCCTTAGCTCCTACAGTAGTTGTAAAAAGCACTTCAGGAAAATCATAATCAAATGACTTGATATAACCCATTACTCCCTCTTCTTCTGTTTGCCCGGAGTACACTGGATAATTTCCAAAATTATCAGCGAGATATTCTTGGGTATATAAAGCTGCATTTACTCCTTTTTCATAAGCAAATGCATACTTCATTCTTTCAAGTCTCCAATGAAAGGGGTATTCTCCAATCCAGTCAATTCCGCTTGGTTTATATGTTTCGTACTTACTCATAATGTAATTCCTAATTCAAGCATTAAATCAAGATTTGCTTTTTCCAATTCAGCCATTTCATTTACCACTTTGACTTGTTCACGTAATGGTTGGTAAACATAAAAATGTTTAGTAAATGGAATTTCGTAGCCTTTTTCTTCGGCTGTTATAGTCCATTTCTTTTCCACTTCTTTTTTCAAAAAGGCTTCTTTGTCGTCCTTCCAAGGAATGTACTCTGTGTCCTTTACAATTTTGGGTACATTAATAGTGGCTTTCAAACCAAGTTTGTTTCCGTCTAAAGTTTTGCGAATGGTAATAGAAGTATCAGCGGTTTTGTTTTTAGTTGCCAGTTCGCTTTCGGCATTCATTGTAAAAGTAAATTCTCCTTCTTTGCCTTTTTTATCTTTCAATTCAGCCAATCGTTTTTTGTCATCGGCAGTTTTAACTACTAAAATTTCATCTAATTTATTTTGAGCAACTGTTACTTCCTTTTCAATGGTCATTGGGTTACCATCTTCATCGGTTTCTTCCAAATCCAAAAACACTTTGCGGAAAGCAAAATCTTCGAGTTCAAATATTTTGCTGTATTGTCCTTCTTTAAAGGTTTTATGAATGTCAATAATTTGCTTTATCTGGTCGTTGGCTTCTACATAGCGTTCGTTTTCTCCGCTGCCTTCTATTCCGTTGTGTATGCGTCTGCGTTTGTTGCCCAAACTGCGTTTCATTGGTTTCCAAAAATCAACGGCATTAATCAATTGAATTTTGCCTTTGCGTTTTGCAGGTTTATTGTTTCGTACCAGCCAGATGTAAGTGGCAATACCTGTGTTGTAAAACAATTCGGTTGGCAGGGCTACAATGGTTTCTAGCCAATCGTTTTCCAAAACATATTTACGGATTTCGCTTTCGCCACTACCTGCATCACCACTAAACAAAGGCGAACCGTTGTGTACAATAGCAATGGCAGAACCGCCCAACTCGGCAGGTTTCATTTTGCTTATCATATGCAGTGTAAAAAGCAATTGTCCGTCACTGCTTCGGGGCTGCCCCACATCAAAACGGCCATTGCTCGCAGTCATTACTTTCTTTTGTATTTTCTTCCAACTCTTGCCATAAGGCGGATTAGAAAGCATAAAGTCAAACTGTTCGCCTGCTGCTCCATCTTCGTAAAGTGTGTCGCCTTTGGTAATGTATGCCGTTTCGCCTTTCAGCAATAAATCGGCTTGTGCCACCGCCCAAGTTTTATCGTTTACCTCCTGTCCGTACATTACCACTTTGGCATTGGGATTTATTTTTTCTTCAATAAATTCCTTTGCTGCCGAAAGCATACCACCGCTTCCACAAGCAGGGTCATAAATGGTAACGAGTTGTCCGTCTTTTATGGCTTTCTCGTCCATATCCAACATATGTGTCATAAGGTCAATTACCTCACGTGGCGTGTAGTGTTCTCCCGCTTCGGCATTGTTCGCTTCCGAAAATTTACGAACCAATTCTTCAAACACATAGCCCATTTTAATGTTGCTCACTTTTTGTGGGCTAAGGTCTATTTGTGCAAAGTCTTTGATAAGTGTAAAAAGTATTTTCTCTTCTGCCAATTTGTTTATGTGAGAACGAATACCCGAACGGTCAATAATTATTTTGATATTTTCGGTATAGCCGTTCAAATAACTGATAAAATTATTCTTGATACTGCTTTCGCCTTCATCAGCCAAAGATTGTAAAGTATTATGCGTGCTGGTATTGTTAAACTTGATGGCTTCTAATACTTTGCTATTCAATATTTGTGTTTGTGTTTCAGCATTCACCTTTGCCAATTGGCTTTCCAATTGAGTTTTTAGCTCATCGGTTTTGGCAATTAAAACACCTTCAATCCTACGGATAAGCACCATCGGATAAATAATGTCGGGGTACTCGGTACGTTGGAAAATGTCTCTCAGCACGTCATTGGCAGTATTCCAAATCAGGGCAACTTCACTTGATATTTCGGTGTCTCTTTTCATTTAATATTTTATGTTTATTTCAGTAATCTAAGTTAATATAATTGTTAATGCACTTGCAAATTTAAAATACGAAGGGCCAGATATTCATTGTCGTATAACTTTTCGCATAAAATTTATATAATGCCAATTAGTTATAAAAACTTTCTTAGTGTTTATTGTTGATGAGCTTACAAATAACTGTTCGTGGCTTTAATTTCATTTTTTTACTGAGATTAAGCTACAACAAAAGGTAGTAGATTATTAAAACACTAACGCATAACAAAAATTTATTTTTTTGCTAAATGAGCTCTCAGTTTTTTGTCTACAATGGGCTTAAAAACTTTTACCATTTTTTCGGATGAATCAATTAAATAGTTTATCATTTTTTGCCAATCATCCTTATTATCAATATTAACATCTTCCATTTGTAGTTTTATGCGACAAGTATTTTTATCATCCATTCTTTCCCATATAAGTGGCTCTCCTAATTCCTTTTCAATTTCAATTTTATTATTTAAAACAAAGTCGAAAGCTTGCTTATTCTCATTTTTACCTCTGTTAAAGTAAACTTCACTTCGAGCAAAAGATTTAGATACAACTATATTAACACTAATTCCAGATAAGCCTAATGCGCACCCAAGCCATGAGTCCTTACCTGGACTTACAGTTTCAAATAATTTATTTTTTTTATTGCTTTCGGAAATAAATGCAGTCCAAAATTCTAAATTCTTAGCGGTCCTAGCTTTCACAGTAATTTCCTCTCTATTCTTACTTGAAATGGAAATCATATATTCCTCAACTTCTTTCTTTGCTGGAATTATTTGTTCAATATCAAGTAGATATTGACTATCTAGCTTTGATAATGAAACTTCAAAGCACTGAATTTTAAGTTTGTATTTGTCCCTGAGCCATAAAACCGTAGATGTCACTTCCTTTCTAAAATTACCAGCAACAAATATTATTTTTTGTTCGTTATTTAAATCAACCTCTTCAAATGATTTCTCCCCGAGAAAATCTAAGATTTTCTCTTCAGCATTTTCAGAAATATTTTGACGATCAAGGTACTTTTGATAAATATCTTTTATTTGATCTCTCTTGAGAGTTGAGCAGTATGAGGCATATTTTAATGCTTGCCAAGTCACATTACGCCCTGTATCATCTAATTTATTTTCAATCAAAACAATATTCCCTTGTTTATCCAAGGCTAGTAGGTCTAATCTTTCGCTTGTATCATCAAATCCATCAAATTCCTTTTGAATAATTAATAAATCTTCCCCTAAAGCACTAGGCTCATTTGCTAACCACTCTTGTAAGTTCTTTCGTTCGGAAAAATCAGCTTCCTTGAATGTTTTTTTTCCAATTTGAGAAATTCTATTTGTTTTTTTGTCTATTAAATACATTTTGATTCTTTAATGGTTTTATTATATTCTATTTAACATTATTATAAATCTTAAAGTTTTTCTATAACAATTTATGGATTCGATAAAACTTCCTAATTCATCCATAATAGGCCGTTAGATGTAGCTTTATTTCACACCATTCAAATATAATAATTTGATCAAATAACCAAAATAGAAAATCTACTTTTCAAAAAAAAATATTTATATAAATTAAAGCTTTCAAGTTAAAATTAGAATTACCCTAAACATTCCCCTCCGGAATAAACCTCGTCGCTAACCAATAACCTAACATTCCCATCGGGAAATAAGCCACTAATAAATCCAACAGGTTAAACCACATCGGTGAAGGAAGTATAGCTACCATATAAGCACCTCCTGCTAAATAAAGCAATGAAATAACTCGCGTGATGATTTTCCTTCTACTTACAGCAATAAGCGCTGCAATAAATGTCGCAATCAACGTACCTATAGCATGCGCTAAAAATGGCGCAATAAAATGTTCTGGCTTCATAAATGCCATTCCAGCCTTTAATCCTTCTTCCGTTATGAGGTTTACTCCTGCTGACTTAGAAAAAATATCACCCAATTCAACAATACACCTATTTACATAAGAGCCAATCAGCACTCCTGCTATAACGCCAATGATGTTGCGAACAATTTTCATAAATCTATTTTACTAATTCATTCGGATTAACCGCCGAGCTGTAAAACCCTTCAAGCCTACCCTGCTCGTCGATAACAAATTTACAAAAATTCCAATCAGGCACTTGACTGTTGCAACCGTTTATGGATGGATTCGTTAACCAATCATAGATCGGATGTATCGGACTAGATTTAATATTTACTTTACTAAATATCGGAAACGTTACTCCGAGTTAATTTCGCAGTGTTACAACACCCCCCTATCATTCGCCTAGTCAACTTATCTTTACTAGTATCACATTAATTATTTCTCCTAAACTAATCATCTCCTTATAAAACTTACACTTATCATCTGCCAATTCATCTTCTAGATTTACAATTGAAATCGAATTGTTTTTATTAGT
>CANGLG010000031.1 GCA_947454395.1 Flavobacteriales bacterium | reverse complement strand
ATAAAGGAGAGCCATTTCGCAATTTAATCAGAGGATAAACAGTTGACTGAACAGCATTTGGAACCCCATATGATTTCGTAACACTTGGTAAATTCAAACTACTGTTTTCCTTTTCAAATACATTTTTGAAGAAAGGGTCTTTGTATTCTATTTTGTCTATCTTATTTCCATTTTTAGCAGTACCTGAGATTGCTGGCAATTCCAAATCACCTAAAAATCGCCTGTAATCGCTCTCATTTATTTTTGTTCCCGGAAAAATAAACAAACTTCCACCTTGTTGCTTGAATTCAAGTAATTCAGATGCCAAACCAGATGAAATATCATTTAAACCATTCAGAACTACCATATCGGTAGCTTTCAATTCTTCCCGCGTAAAACTCAAATGAGAAATTGATTTCACTTTGTAAAAAGACTCAATCGCAAAAACACGATTTACGGAGGTATTGGCATCTTCTCCATTTAAAATTAAAATCCCAGCACTTTCAGCGACATTATATGAGAAATAAAAGTCATCATCCCAAAATAACTGTTTGTCGTTAATACTTGCTTTTCCTTCTATATTTCCAGAATTTTGATTCGTAAATTGAAAATTGGCAATTGTTGTTTTATTAGCAGGAACATCGAGAAAAATACTTCGCTTTTGCTCACCTGCTTCCACTTCAAGTTCCGCGTTTAAAAGGTCTATTTTTGATAAATTTCTTACACGAACAAATAATTCATTTGCCTCTCCTTTTTTGTGAATTGGAGATGCAAACCAGATTGAATCAATATACAAATTACTTAATTCTTGTGGTAGAATTTGAATTGGATAATAGTTCGCTTTAACATCTGCTTTGATTTTTTTAGTACTAAATTGATTTTTTTGAAAATCGGAAATCACCACGTACTGGCGTGAAGAAAGCTTCATGTTTTGTTCATTTTCACGATCAAGAAATTCCTTTTGCCAATTTAATACTTCATCAAAATTTCTTCGAACGGGCGCAACTTCTATTTTCTCAAGATATTCGAGCGCTTCCACTTTTGTAACAAGACGTTGCTCAATTCCATCTAATTTATTCGTGGAAATGAGTATGTGTGTTTGAGGCTCTGCCTCCTTTAAAATTCTTCTTGTCAATTCTTTTGCTTCGGAAAGTAATTCACCCTCAGTTCCCTTGGCACTCATTGAGAAAGAATTATCAATATAAATTGCAAGGACATTTTTTCCTGCTGATTGACTTTTATTTTTCCCAAAATAAGGTTGTGCGAAACAAAAAACGAGACTAGTCAAGGCCAAAAGTCTTGCAATTAAAACAAGTAGGTTTTTTAATTTTTGAGTGGATTTATTTTCCTGTTCAATAAACTTTACAAACTTTAATGACGGGAAATAAAGTGTTTTATGCTTTCTAAAATGAAATAAATGAATGATTATTGGAATGACCAACAAAGTCAACAACCATAAAAATTCAGGATGCACAAATTCCATGTTCCAAAAATACGAATTTTAGGCTTTTGAAATTTGTTTTATTATTTGCAATGCAATTTGAGAAGCTTGTCCACGCAGTTCGTTAATTGCTGTACTTTCCCACAATTTCCCTTTTAATAAATTTCCAATTGCATACATTTTTTCATGAGTATTTCCTTCCCGATCAAGAATCTGAAATAAATCGTTTACTTGCAAACCTAATTTCAATTCATCTTGCTTAATCATACCATCTGATTTCAATTGTCGTAGCAACTCATTTTGAGTTCTATCAATATTGGTTTCCGGTCCAGTACAATTAATAACTATGGAGAATGAACTTTTGAAAATTGTATTGGATTTTTTGTCAAGAATTTCAGCCGTAACCGAATTATTCTCCTTTCTCAAATCAATAAGTTTACCTGCAGTGATCTGAAGTTTGTTCTCAATTCGTTCTTTTTGAATAAAGTCATACGAAACAAATGGAATACGATGTCTGGCAACGCCCCACAGGTGACGTAGTTTTTTCATGAATAATCGTTTCTCTGCCTCGGTAAAATTTTGCCATATCTTTTGAGTTTTGGGTCTCAAAATATCAATCAATGGTTCAGCAGAAATCCCAAAAGACTTCAATCTTTTTAGTTCTTTACGAATCATCTGAACCAAATCTAAAAGGCTTTGACTTTCAGAAATTTCATTCAAAGGACCCTTGTATTGAAAATTAAAATTCCGATGTGGCAGAATGTTAAATCCATTAGGAGAAACGGATACAATTGTTTGAGAGAAACCATTTTCCCTGAGTTCAATTACTGTATCAACCATTGTTAATCCATTTCCAATAATAAGAATTGGATGTTCACTTTTAATTTTCAAAAAATCAATTCTCCAAGGATTTTGTTGATACAATTCACAATTAAAGAAATCAATGTTTTTAATATCAGGATTACCGGGTAATTCATTGCCAGTTGCCAAAACAACAATTTCAACCTCTGAAATTTGATTGATTGTAGTTAACTTATATTTATGATTTTGGTATTCAATCTTTTCGATTCTTTCGGCAATGACGTCTAATTGATGTCCATTTTTAATTGCAAGTGCTTTTGTTTCGCTCCAAACATCATTCAGATACCTTCCATAAATTGCTCTCGGTAAAAATGAATTTGCTAAAAGTGGAGCATTCGATTGATCGCTAATACTATTTGTGAAGCACCAATTTACAAAATGTTCTGGTTTATCCTGAAAAGCGCTCATTTTTGAGGCTATTACATTCAGCAGAAGTTTGTTCGAATTTGGATTATAAGCAGTGCCTTTTGAGATTTCATTACTGGTACTAAAAAGATTAATTTTTAACGGAGAATCTGTTTGGCTAACCAAATGCCTAACCAACATAGTTCCTGAAAAACCTCCACCAATAATTCCGATATGACTTACCATAATAAAAAACTGCCGGATAAACCCGGCAGTAAAGATATTATTTAATTGCGTCTGCTCGTTTTTTATAGAGATTTGCTTTTTCTGTATCACCTAATCTGTAGTAGGTTTTAAAAAGAATCTCTAATACCGATTTTTCATTTGGATTTTTCTCAATGTACTTCTCGAGAACTTGCGAACCTTTTAATAAAATTTCATTCGCTTTTTTATCTAGCTCTGCAACTTTTGGGTTTTTGTAATCTAAATTACTTGCTTCAGTCTGTAAATCACCGGCCCAGTTAACAAGGTGGGCACCCAATTGATATTGAGCCTCAGAATAATTTGGATCTATTTCAATTGCTTTTCTAAGTGCTTCCTCCGCCTTTTCATTTTGTTTTAAATCGATGTATGACGTACCTAAAACATAATAAAGTTGTTTGTTTAGAGGATCAATAGCCAGAGCTTTATTTAAGTATTTCTCAGCTACAACAGGATCTCCTTTTTGAAGATTAATATTTACCAAAGTAATCAATACATCAATATTCTTTGGCATTGACTCCAAAGTTGCCTCCGCTAATTGTGTAGCTTTGTCAAATTCTTTTTTTCCAATTAGTGAATCAGTAGCAAAATTTAAACTTAAAGTTGTATTTGTGTAGGCATCTTTAAAATCTTCACCGATGAATTCTTTAACACCATAAGCACCAAGAAAAGCTTGCGTTGCTTGTTCAAAATTCTTCTCATTATAAAGTTTAATACCCATATTGAAATACATGTCCGCACGCATGTTGATAAAGTCCTGAGCGTCTTTTAATTTTGATTTTTTAGGATCATTAATAACTTTTTTGAAACTCGCTTTTGATATTTCAGAGTAACTTCTCATCAATGCTGTATCAGGTTCTTTTCCAGACATCGCATCCATACCAGTTACTTCAATTAATGCAAAATAAATTTCACCACGGTATAAATGCATTTTCATATCTTCCGCAGTTTCAGGATTTACGGCAGCCAAGTCAATAAAATTCTTAGCTTCAGTAACTGTTTTCTTAGCCGGTTCTAAACCCATCATTGGGTTGTATTTATTCATTAACATCGCCGCATCAGTAACATTTTTCTTTTGAGAAAAAGAAGTCAATGGTGCAATAGCAATTAATGAACCAACAGAGAAAGTAAAGAAAAGTCTTTTCATAATGTATTATTTAATTACAAATTTAAAATTAATCTTCGTCGGTGCTTTCAATATCCGTGCCAATTTCGTTATCATCTGGGGCTAATCCTTCTGCTTCTTCATTCAATCCTTGAACCACTTCGATGTCTTCGTCTTCATCCTCTGTTCTTGGAACACGTGCAATTGCAGCAATCTCAGCATTCCCTTTCAAGTTAATTAAGCGGACTCCTTGTGCAGCTCTACCCATTGTACGAATCGTGTCGACATGCATACGAATGGTTACACCAGATTTAGTAATGATCATTAAATCATCCTCGTCAGTAACATTTTGAATGGAAAGTAATTTTCCTGTTTTTTCTGTAATGTTAAGTGTTTTCACCCCTTTACCACCACGATTTGTAATTCTATAAACAGGTTCTTTATCTTCTGGATCATTCAAATAGGTTCGTTTGCCATATCCTTTTTCCGAAACAACTAAAATAGTAGAGAAGATGTCTTCAACGCAAATCATTCCAATTACTTCATTTGCTTCGTCGTTTAGGTTCACACCTCTAACTCCTGAAGCATTTCTTCCCATTGGTCGAACAGTAGCTTCATTGAAACGAATTGCCCTTCCTGAACTTGTTGCTAGAACGATTTCATTGGAGCCGTTTGTCAATCTTGCTTCTAGTAACTCATCGTTTTCACGGATACTAATTGCATTAATACCATTAGTTCTCGGACGTGAATAAGCTTCCAATGAAGTTTTCTTAATGATACCATGCTTCGAACACATGATGATAAAGTTATTGTTGATGTATTCTTGATCTGTTAAATCTTGAACTTTCACATAAGCTTTTACTTTATCGTCTTGTGGAATGTTAATCAAGTTTTGAATTGCTCTTCCTTTTGATAATTTATTCCCTTCAGGTATTTCGTAAACACGCATCCAGAAACAACGACCTTTCTCTGTAAATATCAATAAGTAATTGTGGTTTGTTGCAACAAATAAATGCTCTAAGAAGTCTTTATCTCTTGTTGTTGAGCCTTTTGAGCCCATTCCTCCTCTGTTTTGAACTTTGTATTCCGCTAAGTTCGTTCGTTTAATGTATCCAGCGTGTGAAATTGTAATTACCACTTCTTCATCGGCAATTAAATCTTCCATACGCATTTCGCTTGCAGAGTATTCGATACGTGAACGTCTTTCATCACCGTATTTAGCTCGCATTTCTAATAATTCGTCTTTGATGATTTGTTTTCTTCTTTCGATTCTATCCAAAATATCTTTCAAGTCAGTAATCAAAGCCATTAAATCAGCATATTCCGCTCGTAATTTATCTTGTTCTAGTCCTGTCAACTGACGCAAACGCATGTCTACAATTGCTCTTGTTTGAATCTCAGACAATCCAAAACGAATTGCTAATTTTTCACGAGCATCATCAGGGCTATCAGCTTTTTTTATAATTTCAATTACTTCGTCAATGTTGTCAGAAGCAATGATCAACCCTTCCAAAATGTGCGCTCTTTCTTCTGCTTTCCTTAAATCATAACGCGTCCTTCTGATTACAACTTCATGGCGGAATTTCACAAATTCTTGAATCATATCGCGTAGATTCAATAATCTAGGTCTTCCGTCAACTAAACAAATATTATTTACTGAAAAGGAAGTTTGTAATGCAGTGTATTTATATAGTTTGTTCAATACTACATTTGCTATTGCATCCCGTTTGATTTCGAATACCACACGCATACCGTTACGATCTGATTCGTCGCGCAAGTCTGAAATACCTTCAATTTTTTTATCGTTAACTAGCTCGGCGATTTTTTTAATCATCTCCGCTTTGTTCACTTGATATGGAATCTCTGTAACTATTATTTGTTCACGTCCGTTTTCTTCTTCGATTTCAGCTTTTCCACGGATAACGATTCTTCCACGACCTGTCAAGAATGCTTCACGTACCCCCTCGTAACCGTAAATAATTCCTCCGGTAGGGAAATCAGGAGCTTTTACAAATTGTAATAAATCTTCTACGTCTATTTCTTCATTATCAACATAAGCAACAATCCCGTCAATAACTTCTGTTAGATTGTGAGGCGCCATGTTTGTGGCCATACCAACAGCAATACCAGATGCACCATTTACTAATAGATTGGGGATTTTAGTTGGTAAAACACTTGGCTCTTCTAAACTATCATCAAAGTTCGGACGAAAATCAACTGTCTCTTTCTCAAGGTCACCCAACATCTCTTCAGCAACCTTTCTAAGTCGAGCCTCTGTGTAACGCATTGCAGCTGGGCTATCACCATCAACAGAACCAAAGTTACCTTGACCATCCACTAATGGATATCTAAGCGACCAAGGTTGCGCCATACGAACCATCGTATCATAAACAGAACTGTCACCATGTGGGTGATACTTACCCAAAACCTCACCGACAATTCTTGCAGATTTCTTAAATGGTCTGTTTGAGTAAACACCAAGGTCCTGCATTCCATAAAGAACTCTTCTGTGTACAGGTTTAAATCCATCTCTAACATCTGGTAATGCCCGTGAAACAATTACTGACATCGAATAGTCGATGTAAGCAGATTTCATTTCATCCTCTATATTAATCTGAATGATTTTTTCGCCTTCCGCCATAATTTTGCTTACGTTTTAAAGATTTTCATTGATTTCTGAAGCCTCCAAAGTTAACGAATTAAAAAAGTGCGAAGCGATTTACACTTGCTTTTTACTAACAAAATCATATAATAAATTGTGAATAAATCCGCATTCAAGAGAAATATTAAACGTTATATTTGTGAATAGTAAATTATTCTTCTATGGAAGCCAAATTTTCACCTAGAGTAAAAGACATGATAAGTTACAGCAGAGATGAAGCTGTTCGTTTGTCCAATGAATTCGTGACACCAGAACATTTGTTGCTTGGACTAATCAAATTAAATGAGGGAACGGCAGTAAGTATTTTAAATGAGTTTCAAGTAGATTTAGGTCAGATTAAAAATGAACTTGATAAAATCCTTCAAAAATCATCTGTTTCATCACTTTTAAACACAAACCTTCCTTTATTAAAACAAACTGAAAATATTATTAAACAATCTTACCTTGAAGCAAAGCAGTTCAAATCCCCTATCATCGGGACTGAACACATGTTATTAACATTATTAAAACATGAAAATGCCCCTGCATGCCAGGTTTTAAACAAATACGGAATTATGTACGAAAACGCAAAAGACGAATACGAAGCATTTATAGAGGAAAGAGAATTACCTCGTGCTGAATTTCCAGGAAACGGAGACGAAGATGAATCTTTTTCAGCACAAAAAAGACCAACAGATCCGAAATCTAAGACACCTGTTTTGGATAACTTTGGTCGTGATTTAACTAAAATGGCTGAAGCTGGTAGACTTGATCCGATTGTTGGTAGGGAGAAGGAAATTGAACGTGTTAGTCAAATTTTATCAAGAAGAAAGAAAAATAATCCGATACTAATTGGTGAACCGGGAGTTGGAAAAAGTGCTATCGCAGAAGGGTTGGCACTAAGAATTGTTCAACGAAAAGTATCGAGGGTACTATTTAACAAGCGAATCATTTCACTTGATTTAGCCTCTTTAGTAGCCGGAACAAAATACAGAGGTCAATTTGAAGAAAGAATGAAAGCAGTAATGCAGGAAATTGAAAAAAATCCTGATATTATCCTTTTTATCGATGAAATTCATACAATAATTGGTGCTGGTGGTGCTAGTGGTTCCCTTGACGCATCAAATATGTTTAAACCGGCTTTGGCACGTGGAGAGATGCAAGCAATTGGTGCGACAACACTTGATGAATACCGCCAATACATTGAAAAAGATGGCGCATTAGAAAGACGTTTCCAAAAAGTAATCATAGAACCGACCACAATTGATGAGACAATTCAGATTTTGAATAACATCAAAGAAAGGTACGAGGATCATCATTCAGTTGTTTATACAGAGGAAGCCGTTGCAGCTTGTGTGAAACTAACTGAGCGCTACATCACTGACCGTCATTTACCCGATAAAGCTATTGATGCCTTGGATGAAGTTGGTTCGCGTGTTCACATTACAAACATCAATGTTCCGAAAGAAATAGTTGATATTGAAGCTCAGGTAGAAGCCCTGAAAGAACAAAAAGCTGAAGTAATCCGCTCTCAGCAATATGAAAAGGCTGCTGAATTAAGAGATACTGAGCGAAAGTTGCAAGAGCAATTGGAAGATGCTAAAAAAAGATGGGAAGAAGATTCAAAAAACAATAAAGTAGTTGTTACTGAAGAGCATGTTGCCGAAGTTGTTTCAATGATGTGTGGAATTCCTGTTACAAAGGTTTCTGAATCAGAAACTGGCAAGCTTGTTAAAATGGCTGAATCTATTCGTGGAAAAGTAATCGGGCAAGATGAAGCTGTTGAAAAAGTTGTTAAGGCAATTCAACGAAACCGCGCAGGTTTAAAAGACCCAAACAAACCGATTGGCTCCTTCTTTTTCCTTGGACCAACTGGTGTTGGTAAAACACAACTAGCGAAAGTTTTGGCGAAATTCCTTTTTGATTCAGAAGATTCCTTAATTCGTATTGACATGTCCGAATACATGGAGAAATTCTCAATTTCCCGTTTAGTTGGTGCTCCTCCAGGATACGTGGGATATGAAGAAGGTGGTCAGCTAACAGAAAAAGTAAGAAGAAAACCTTATTCTATTGTTCTTTTAGATGAAATTGAAAAAGCACATCCTGACGTATTTAACTTGTTATTACAAGTACTCGATGACGGGCACATGACTGATGGTCTTGGTAGAAAAATTGACTTCAAAAACACCATTTTAATCATGACATCCAATATCGGTGCACGTCAATTAGCAGATTTTGGTACAGGTGTTGGTTTTGGAACAAAAGCGCAGTCTGAATCGCGAGACGACAATGCTAAATCGGTTATTCAGAATGCTCTTAGAAAAGCGTTTTCTCCTGAATTCTTAAACAGAGTAGACGATATGATTATGTTTAAGTCGTTGGGTAAAAATGAAATTTTACAAATCATAGATCTTGAATTAAGTAAACTTTACGACCGAATTAATAGTTTAGGTTATCAAGTTGAACTTACCGAAAAAGCAAAAGATTTTATCGTAGACAGAGGATATGATGAAAAATTTGGTGCAAGACCATTGAAAAGAGCTATTCAAAAATACATTGAGGATCCTCTTGCGGAAGAAATAATTAAAGCAAATCTAACAGAAGGAGATACAATTCAATTGGATTACGAAACTGGTAAAGAAGAATTAATTGTCAACATTAAAAAATCTAAACCAAACAAAAAGTCCAGCTCTGCTGAATAATTAAATTACAATTTATGAAACCGCTCTTTTGAGCGGTTTTTTTTTTGAAATGAAAATCAAAAAATAGTAAGAACGTTTCTGTAATTTTACTAAATTAACAATCTTAATTGTTTCGTTACTTTTGAAAGAATCCTCCGTTATTTATACTATGGCAATCAGTAAAAAATGTTTCAACTACAAGAATAGTACCTCTATTATTGTGACATTCTTTTTTCTGATTTATCAAAATTCCTCTTTAGCTCAGCTAGGAGATAGATTATCCCCGGAGGTTCGAGCTTATTTGTTTCACATTGTTCGTAAGAGCCCAATTCTAGAAAACAACATCGGATACGCCTTTGAATTCATGGGTCCCCAAATTCTATTGGCTGATAAAAGTATCAATTACGATTCAACAGAATCCTTGTTAATTAATGCACCCGAGCTACTTGTAATTAGAAGAGAAGAAATTGCTAAGGCACCAAAAGGGTTAATTGCCGAAGCTGCAAATAAAACTGCTATTTGGATTTTAAACAAAACACTTCAAAGTATTCAGTTGAAAATAAACAATACGGACAATAATGTTTTTAAGGATTACATTGGATATTTTAATGACGCATTACCGAAACAAGTTATTCGTTCAAAATACTACAACAATTTGTTTAATCCTTCCATGAGTCCGATTTTCAATAGCAATTTATCTTTGTATGACAGAAACACATTGTTGACTTCATTGGGAGCTACCTCCATTCAAGACAGAAAATCAATTTTCGAGGCACAACACAAAGCAATCAATAAAACAATTGAAAAAAATGCACTTGAAATTTTTCAGTATTTGGGAGGTGAATCAAACGAATTCGAAAATTACCTCTTAGCAGCAGGCGATGGAAGTTATACAACCGGATTATTGCAAGAACGTGAGCGAGATGACGAAGGAAACTGGAACAAAGGACTTCCAAAAGCAATAGGTCTTTTTCCGTACGATATCAAAATTTTAGATAAGGAGCTTGTTCCTGAAAGAATATGCAATCGTGTTATGAAAATGGTTGGAAACGACAAACAAACGAATTTACATTTTGATGTTTGGGGATATAATACAAATCGTCAGACTACAGTGGTAATTGAAAAAAACGGTTATAGCTATCACCTATTTGGTTCGGAAAAAACACGTTTTTTATCCCCCGATTCTTCGTTTTCAAAAGGCGTTACATTTCAGAAAATAATTAATGACTTAAATGGAAATACTTTTAATGAACTGGAAAAAGTATTAAAAGGCAAAAATGGCTACGATGAGCAGATAAAAGAAATTGACAGGCAAATCTATGAGACATTATTACAAATAAATGAAAAAGAAGCTTCCTATGGTGAGTTAACAAAATCAAGTTACAAAACGAAAAAAAATCCTTCTAGAGAAGCAAGAAAACTTAAAAAAGAAAATAAAGATTTAGGTCCAGTTAATATTACGCCAACAACGAAATCAAAAAAGAACGCAAGAGAACGTAAACAGGCCGACCTAGTTGAACTTTATCAGCTTTATGAAACGCTCGAGTCAGATAAAACAAATTTGATAGAGGAAAGGAAACCGTATTTTGAAGAATACGAATTAAAAAAGAATGTACTCGATAATTATCGTCGGCAAATGGGTCTAAATTGGGTTAAATACAAGGAAATTGATGGACTTTATGTCTTTGATGATTCAAGTACTTTTGATGTTCGTACTCAAGAGTTTCTTTTTGCTCCATCAAATGATACTAGTAGTTTTGAAGTTAGACTTATTTCTATTCCCGATGACTTAATTGGAGAAACATCCGATGAAGTCATGTTGCATATTAGTAAAATCGATGTTGAACCTTATTATGACGCCGATTTCAAAATAGCCCTAAACGATGTTTTCACCTCGGATGATTTCAATTTCAATGGAAAAATATTTCAGACGGAGGATTCGATTAAATTAATTCGTTTTTTCAAACAATTTGAGAAAGTGAACCCTCAAATATTTTTTGATATTCACGGAAATGGTGTTGGATTATGGGAAAATAATAAAGTCATAAAAGCAATTGAAGCTGAAGAAT
This sequence comes from Flavobacteriales bacterium, assembly GCA_947454395.1. GTDB lineage: Bacteria > Bacteroidota > Bacteroidia > Flavobacteriales_D > Crocinitomicaceae > UBA952. The sequence continues at coordinate 7,142 of CANGLG010000031.1, read as the reverse complement.
TAAATACATATCCTGGAGGCACTTCAGAAGAAAGAACTGTGTCAAGAGCATCAAACGAATTCAAACGCCTTAGAAAGACAGAGTTATTTTTGAAAGCAGATAGAAATTTGGCAATAAAAATAGATTCTTATACAGATCCGGTAGTTTCTAATCTGACAGTAAAAAACTCTAAGTTGCAAGCCTTACTGGATAATAAAAAGGTTTCTAAAAATGATTTACTTAGTGGATACCGCAGTATTGCTGTGCTTAATCAATTGAAACTTGAGTTTAATATTTTATGCAGTAAATACTTACCTCCCGATAGAGCAAAAGCAATTATAGATTCTTTCAATAATTCGTTAGAAAAATCCAACATTATCGTAGGTTCAGAAAATCTAAAAGTCAAAGATTTTCGTCTATAAATATTTCATCTGGGAAGTTTAAAAGAAATAGCTTTTCTTTCGATCTTGTCATTGACGTATACAACCATTTCAGATAATTTTTATTTTTCATTTCATCTGGTACAAATCCATAATCAATATAAACGTGTTCCCACTGTCCACCTTGTGCTTTATGCACAGTGACTGCATAAGCATATTTTATTTGAACAGCGTTGAAATAAGGGTTCTTGAGGATTAGTTGATATCGTTTCTGCTTATTTTTTTCGTGCAAATAATCTTGTTCGACTGCGAAAAACAATTCTTTCATTTTATCTCGAGGTAAATTTGGAGCTTCCACATGAATTGAATCTGTCAAAACAATAATTCTTAAATCAGCCGCATCAGGATAATCTAAAAATGAAATATCCAGATGCGAAAAATTAAATCCATAAAGACTTTCAATTTTTACAACTCGCTTAATTTTGATTAATTCACCATTGGCAATAAAACCTATTTCAGAAAGAGGATCTAACCAATAGTAATTATTTTTTACCACCATCAAAACATCTCCTCTTTCTAAAAGTTCTTCTCGTAATAAAATTCTATTTCTAATTTCATTATTCCAGAGATTAGCTCTTTTATTTGATAAAGTAAGTAAAATTGTTTCTTCTATGCCTACTTGATCGTAAGATGATTCAAGTTGTTCCTTTAACTCGAGACCATTGATTCGAATGGTTTCACTGTTATCTGTTTTATTAATTAAAGGTAGTTCAAAATCTAAGAGTCCCCTGATATAAGTTGCATTTTCAAGTATCGAAGATTCATTTCTGAGCCGGACCACTTGTGTCAATTTTGTATGTAAGACACTCAGTTTCTTGTAATTCGAAAGTAAATAATCAACCGACAGTGCACGTGATTCTTCCTGACCCACAGGAGGTAACTGACCATTATCTCCCATGATTACCAATTTGCAGTTTTCACCCCGATACACGTAATTTAGCAAATCTTCCAAAAGATTAAATCCTTCATTCGAATCAAATCCACCTATCATTGAGGCTTCATCGACAAAAAATAATGTGTTTTTATGTAGGTTTTTCGCCAGTATGACTTTCTGACCTACAACTTCATTTCCTGAAAAGTAAATTTGTTTATGAATTGTAAATGCTGGTTCCTTGGAAAAATTCGAAAGTACTTTTGCTGCTCTTCCAGTTGGAGCGAGAAGTTTTGTCTTAATTTTATTTTGTTTAAGCGTTTTGACAATTGCCGCCACCAAAGAAGACTTACCTGTTCCTGCGTAACCAGATAAAATTAGCGTTTCTAGCTTTTTTTCAGAAGAAATAAATTCAATAAACATATCAATCGCATTCTGCTGATCTTGGGTTGGTTGAAATCCGAGATTAGTCCGAATTGAATTTTCGAGAATATGACAATCAATAATAAACATGCACTAAGTTATGTTTCAGAATTCTTATGATTTACGTAAAGTTAATTATAGTAGCTTTGTAAAGTTAAAGATTCAATGCTTTTAATCATTGATAAATAATTATGCTGCAAATTTTGAATTTAATTTTTGATAAACACTTTTTTTGGATTCAAAGAAGTTCGCGTAATTCTGCAGTTTTATTGCACCATCAATCAATTGATTCTAGATCCTCATTTTTTAAAGAAAATCTTAAAGAAGTCATTCGAAATAATCATCAAAATCCCGAAAAAATAAGTATTTATTATAGTCCTGAAAAATATACTTTGATTCCAGCGAATTTATTTCTACCAAGTAAAACCCAAAACTACTTTAATTTAAATTTCGGACAAATAAATTCAGAAGAAACAATTCATTATGAAACTATTGTATCAATGAATTTAATTGTTATTTATTCGATTCCTGTATGGTTAAACGAACTGAAATCTGAAATAAATTCTTTCGGAGAAATTAAGTCAACTTTGGGTAAACAACTGTTTTTGCTAGAAAAAGAGAAGGAATCTACCCTAGCTAACTGTGTATTAAATGAAGGTTGGATGGACGTTTGTGTTAAGTCTGACGGAAAACTCGTTCTTGCCAATCAATACGAAATCAACAATGAAAATGATTTAGTTTATTTCTTGTTACTTATTAATAAGAAACTTGATATAGCTGATAAAGCAACCATCACCTTATATAACAATGGGTCTGAGCTCAGCAACAATCAAATCAAAAACCTTTTGGACTCAATTCAGGATTTCAATCAAATCAAATTTAATTTTTCAGATAGTCAATCATACTTTAAGTCAATACTGTGCGAATAATAAGAGGATTTTTAAAAGGGAAAAGATTTGCTACGCCACCCGGTTTTCCTTCGCGACCAACAACAGATTTTGCGAAAGAAGGACTATTCAATGTTCTAGAAAATTTATTTGAAATTGAAGATAAAAAAGTGCTCGATTTATGTGCCGGAACTGGAAATATCTCTTTTGAATTTATTTCTAGAGGTGCATCTTATTTACTTGCAGTAGACAGTCATCCAAGGTGTATTCAGTTTCTCAGAACAAATATCAAACAATTGGAGATTGATAAGTTCATGAATTGTTACAAATCAGATTGCATTGTCTATTGTAAAAATGCACCTGAAAAATACGACATCATCTTTTCAGATCCTCCATTTCACCTAAAATTTCATGAGCAACTGGTTCAAACAATTATGGAGAAATCATTATTAAACAAAGATGGTTTTTTAATTATTGAGCATGGAAAACAAACAAAGTTGGAAACTTTAAAAGGATTTCAGTTTTGTCGTAATTTTGGCAATGTTTATTTCAGTTTTTTCAAATCAGAGGAATAATTAAGATGAAAAAAAGAGGTTTATTTCCGGGTTCTTTCGATCCATTCACAAAAGGACACGAAGCAGTTGTTTTGAAATCACTTTCGCTTTTTGACGAGATTATTATTGGCATTGGAATCAATAGCAGAAAAAACTATTTATTCGACATTGAAAAAAGAATTAAACACATTGAAAGTTTGTTTTTAGACTACCCTCAAATAGAAGTCAAAACCTATCATAAATTAACCGTTGCCTTTTGTAAAGATATTTCTGCTACACACATTATTCGGGGACTTCGAGACTCGAAAGATTTTGAATACGAAAAATCAATTGCACACATGAACCAGGCCATTTCGGGTATTGAAACTGTGTTTTTTCTTACAAGCCAAGAACATAGCGCAATAAATTCTTCAATTATCCGAGAAATGTACTTAAATCATGCTGACATTCGTCCATTTGTAACTTCGCCAGAAATTCTCGTTTAATTTGGCATCATTCGTGTAAAGATGAAATTCATGAAATTGAAACAGTTTATTTTATTATTAATTTGTCTTTCAACGATGGATTGCCTTGTTGCACAAGTAACTATCAAAGGAAGAACCAATTATAAAACGGATGAACTAGAGGTATTTGAAATAGAAGATTACATTACAAATACTGAAAAAAAAATAAAAACTGTTTCAGTTGACACTGCAGGATTATTCTCTTTTGATATTCCCACTGATGAAATAAAAAAAATAGTACTTAGAGACAAAAAACGATATTCTTGGTTGTATGTTCAGCCGAAAGCACGTTATTTCATTCAACTTCCACTTAGGGATTCAACTTCTTCAAATTTTTTGAGAGATAATGAAGTTGAAATGGAATTTTTCTATCTAGACAGTAATGACATCAATTATAAAATACTTGGATTTGAATCATGGATGGATAGTGAAATTGCCGATATGTATTTACTTCGAGAGGCTCAACCATCGGAATTTTTAAAACTGGTTAAACGATTTAAAAAAGATGTATCCTTAACTTATCAAGAAGACACATCCATTTATTTCCTAAATTATGTGAAATATTCAATGGGATTAAATGTAGATCATATTAAGTACCTTGGGTCTCCATCCATAAATGACAAATTTTTCTTTTATTTAGATAGTTTACCTGTATTATATCATCATGACAAATACATGGAATACGTAAATTTGTTTTTCAATAGGTATTATTACAATTTAAGTTCTGAAAATAGAAAAGCCATTTATGATGCAGTTATAAGAAGTGATGCCGAAACTTTTCTTAATGTACTAGGTAGAGATTTATATTTAAAAAATAGAGAACTACGTGAATTGGTAGCTTTCAAAATATTATCTGAAGGTCTAATAACACAAGAGTTTCCAAAATCGAATGTAGCATCTATCATCGAAAATTTAGAACAAATAGTTGTTAATGATGACCTTAGATTAATTGCAAGAAATCTCAGGTTAAAAAACAATGAATTAAAAACCGGAAGTAAAATAAATGACTTCAAATTGAATGAGAGCATCTCATTCTCCCTTTATGAAGGAAAACATGTTTACATGCACTTTTTTGACCCTAAAAATCAAAAGTGTTTATCGGAAATTTCAATTTTGAAAAAATTAAATGAGAAATATGGCAATCAAATCCAATTCGTCACAATTTATCAAAGTAAAAAAGAAGGATTCTCACAAATAGAACAACGTAATTTAGATGCAATTATTTGGGATAAATTTGGACTTGACGCTTCAAATCCAATATGGAAGGATTTAAAAGTAAACACTTTTCCTTACTACCTTCTATTTGATCCAAATTTAATTTTGATTGCTTCTCCTGCCTTGGCTCCATCACCGAATGGAAAGTATGAAACCATCGAAAAAACGATGTACGACATTAAACGAGAAATTGAAAACAGATAATTTTCAGTTTAATAACCAACCTTTTCTCTAACTCTTTTTAGAACTTCAATTGCAACTTTACTTGCTTTGGAGGCACCTGTAGATAACGCGACATCAATTTGTGCTTTATCATTCATAAGTTCTGAAAATCGTATGCGCTGTTTTTCAAATTTCGTTAAAATCAATTCAAATAGAGCTTGTTTTGCATATCCGTATCCATAACCGCCATTGAGGTAGTTTTCACGCATAGTTGTAAGTTGATTCTCTGTCGCTAAAAGCTTGTACAAAGCATAAACATGGCACGAGTCTGGATTTTTTGGAGCCTCAAGTGGCGTACTATCAGAAACGATTGACATTATTTGCTTTCTAAGTTCTTTTTCCGGCAAGAAAATATCAATGTAGTTTCCACGCGACTTACTCATTTTTTCTCCATCAGTTCCTGGAATTAACATGGTTTCTTCCTGAATTTTTTCCTCAGGCAAGATTAAAGTTTCTCCATATTTCTGATTGAAACGACTTGCGACATCCCTTGTCATTTCGAGGTGTTGCTTTTGGTCTTTTCCTACTGGAACGATGTTCGCATCATACATCAAAATATCGGCAGCCATGAGCATGGGGTAAGTAAACAATCCCCCATTTACATCTTCTAAACGATCTGCCTTATCTTTAAAACTATGAGCCAAAGTCATTCGTTGATAAGGATAAAAACACAACAAATACCACATTAATTCAGTTACCTCTGGCACATCGCTTTGTCTGTAAAAAACTGTTTTATTCGTATCAATTCCAAATGAAAGCCATGTTGCTGCAGTCGCATAGGTATTTTCTCTTAATGTTTCACCAGCTTTAATTTGAGTCAGCGAATGCATGTCAGCAATAAATAAAAAAGATTCATTTTTTGGATCTGCCGCTAATTCGATAGCAGGAACAATTGCTCCGAGTATATTACCCAAATGAGGTGTTCCTGTACTCTGTATCCCCGTTAAAATCCGCGCCATTCTATTTTTTTATTCAAAATTACTTATTTCTGTTGAAACACATGGACTATGGAATAAAGGGAAATCATTATATTTGAATGTGAAGACAATTCGAGGAATTTTAGGATTTATTTGGAAACTTTATATTGCACTAATATTTATAATTTTTGCAATAATATTTTACCCATTTTTCTTTGCTATTTTAATCAACCCAAATTGGAAAAAATTCAGTTTCAAACTTTTTATTCTTTGGAGTTGGCTTATGCGCTTCTTTTGTTTATATGGTGTTAAAAGAGTTCAAAACTCCGAATTACCAGAAGGACCATACATTATTATTGCAAATCACAGTTCATATTTGGACATATTCCTTATGTATTCAATTTTACCAAAGCATCCTTTTGTCTTTTTGGGTAAAAGTGAAATTCTCTCCTACCCTATTATTCGAACTTATTTTAAAAATTTAAATATTCCAGTTTTTCGAGGAGATAGAAGTAAAGCCGGACAATCATATCATTTGGCTTCTAAAGCAGTTAAAGAAGGCTGGTCTCTGGTTATTTTTCCAGAAGGAGCAATTCCTGACCACCAATGTCCCGAAATGATTCCATTTAAACACGGGGCTTTTAAATTAGCAAAGACACTAAACATTCCAATAGTACCATTAACTTTTACAAATAATTACAGACTCTTTTCCGATCCAACGGAAATTTTAGGTCCTGCAGGTCCAGGAATTGCACGTCTTTACGTTCATCCATTTATTTCGGAGGAAAAAGTGCAAACAATGGAAGTAAAAACATTAAGTGAATTTTGTTTTGAAATAATCAATGAACCAATTCTAAAAGAACACCCTCATTTAAAAAAGGATTTTAATTAAATTTGTAACATGAAAATTTCGGACGAAATCGTTGATCACATTGCTCATTTGGCTAGACTTGAATTCCTAGGTGAAGAAAAAACAGCTATAAAATTAGACTTGGAGAAAATTATTGATTTCATGGGAAAATTAAATGAAATTGAAACCGAGAATGTAGAACCATTAATTTTCATGTCTGAAGAAGTAAATAGACTTCGAGAAGATATTCCTCAAGTAACAATTACACATGAAGAAGCATT
>CANGLG010000030.1 GCA_947454395.1 Flavobacteriales bacterium | reverse complement strand
AGTTTCCTAAACTTTTGATCCAGGTTCGATTCCTGGCGAGGTCACTAACTTATAACTCCCAGTTCTCTTCCAACTTTTATAAATGCATTTATCGCTTTGTCAAGATCGGCAATGCTGTGAGCCGCTGAAATTTGAGTTCTAATTCGAGCTTGGCCTTTAGCCACTACTGGATAAAAGAACCCGATTGCGTAAACTCCTTCTTTCAATAATAAATCTGCGAATTTTTGAGAAAGTGCTGCATCGTATAACATAATTGGAACAATCGGTGAATCACCAGGTTTGATATCGAAACCTGCTGCTTTGATTCTTTCTTTGAAGTATTTTGTATTTTCTTCTAAGCGATCACGTAATTCGGTGGTTGAACTCAATAATTCAAATACTTTAATTGATGCTCCAACAATTGCAGGAGCCAAAGAATTGGAAAATAAATAAGGACGAGAACGCTGACGCAACATTTCAATGATTTCTTTCTTACCAGTTGTATAACCTCCCATTGCTCCACCAAGTGCTTTTCCAAGTGTTCCTGTGATAATATCAACGCGATCCATTACACCATGGTATTCTGGAACTCCACGTCCTGTTTTACCAATAAACCCAGCAGAATGACACTCATCAGTCATTACTAATGCATCGTATTTATCAGCTAAATCACAAATTTCATTCATTTTTGCTATATCTCCATCCATTGAAAAAACACCATCTGTTACAATGATTCTAAATCTTTGTTCCTGTGCTTTAATTAATTGTGCTTCTAAATCATTCATGTCTGAATGTTTGTAACGATAGCGTTGAGCTTTACACAATCTTACGCCGTCAATAATTGAAGCATGATTTAATTCATCCGAAATAATAGCGTCTTCTTCCGAAAATAAAGGTTCAAATACTCCTCCATTTGCATCAAAAGCTGCCGCATACAAAATGGTATCTTCCGTTCCGTAAAATTCTGCGATTTTTCTTTCAAGTTCTTTGTGAATATCTTGAGTTCCACAAATGAATCTTACCGATGACATTCCATATCCATGCGAATCCAACGCATATTTTGCAGCATTAATTACTTCTGGATGAGATGACAAACCTAGATAATTATTAGCACACATAATCACTACGTTTTCACCTGTAGACACTTCCACATTGGCGCCTTGCGGAGTAATAATTATTCTTTCCTTTTTTAATAATCCATTCGCTTCAATTGCAGTTAATTCATTCGCAAGATAATTTTTCATTTCTCCGTACATAATCTACTTTTTATTTCGTTCAAAAATTCGTTTTCCAATTAAATTAAACAGAAGTTTAGCGTCTCTTTCATTCAGCTTTCTTCCAAATTTTACATTTTTATCAAAATATTCAAAGCTAAGTCTTTCGCCTCCATTTACCCAAGGTGAAGACTCCCAGACTTCCTGAATTGAACCCTTTTCAGGCATTTCACACTTAAATTTTTTAATATTTTCAAAATAATAGGGTGTTGTTTTACCGTAGGATAAAATCGCTCGTTTAAATTGAAAGGAGGTTTCATCAATTTTTATTAATTCTTTACCATACAACAACCAAAAGAAAGCTTTCGTCACTTTGAATGCATAATAACACCAAAAAGACAAGAAAATATATATAATTATTTTTTCCTGTTGGTTCAATTTAATAACATTCAAAGCCCAAATTATCGTAAAACCAATTGTATGCCACATTGCAAGCCATGCGCCCATGAAAGCATTGACTAAGATTTTTTTTTCTGGATGAATTACGATTGTTGTGCGATTCTTTTCATCTACAAAAGTGATTCTATCTCCAATTGATTTCATTTGACAAAAATAAAACAAAAAACCCTGTCTTTAACTTTAGACAGGGTTCTTTAAATTTTGATGTTTAAATTCTAATAATTCCAAACGTCAATTTCCCATTTACGGATATCGTCTTTGATTTTTTCTGACTCATACAATGCATCAACACCGTATTTATAGTCTTCAATTTCTCGATCAAATTTATCTGATACTCTATAGATTGTTGAACTGAACTTTCTTTTCCAGAACAAATCATCAAAGGACATCCACTGAGCATCGGATTGTTCGTTGTAAACGTAGTAGTTTATTATTACATCGCGCAGTTCAGGGAAGTACAACCAGAACATTTCTTTTTCAATCAATTTTTCACCCTGTGCTAACTCCAATGATTGTAACACAACATTTGACGGATTTTTCGGATCTTGAGTGAAAGTCTGAAAACTTCCATCTTTTCCAACTAATACGAATGAAGCAAATCTATTAAGGGGTTCAGGATCCTGACCTTGAGGTGGATCTGCCACTTTATATCTTCCTACTGGAGCTATCGCAATAATCCTTCTATCCAAAATTGAACGTTCCTTATCAAAAAACCAATCCTCTTTAATATTATAAGCCGCAATACAACTAGAAGTAATATATTTAACCTGTCCAGGTTTTTGTAGGTAAGTGCTATCTTTTGCTGCATTCCAAGCATCCTCTAATTCTTTTGCATATTTTGGGTCTGCCATTGTTACTGTTAATTGATCAAAAACCGTTACTTTCGTTGGAGCATTATCATCTAAAGGCACAACACCATTTGGATCTGTAAGAGAATCAATCCATCTTCTAAAAGTTTTTGAAGTTCTCATCAAGATTAATTCCTGACCCTTAGCATTTGGATTGGGAATTGAATAATCAGTAGACTTTGAACCTACAGTAAAGCATTTAGAAACTTGAGACCTGTATGAAGGACTATTAAAGAAAGGTTCTTTAATTGACTTACCATCAATTGGGTACTTGAATTGGTAACCATCTTCAATTAATCCGTTCTCTTCAGAATTTACTTTATAAATTGTAAGGTTACCTAATATAGCATGTTTCTCAATAATCGTCCATAAAGAAAGACGTTCTTCGTTCCGTAACCAAAACCTATTTGTATCTAACTCTTCTTGCGAAAAAGGGAAAGAAAAAGAGCCTTGTTCTTGATTTATTTCATCGTAAGGATGAAAAATCGGGTGATTAATTTTCTCACGAGCATCAATTCTCGAAAAAACCCTTTTAGACCAAACATAATCAGCTAATCTCACATGTTCATATTCTATTTTAGATCTTATCGGTAATTCGTCCTTTATAACAACTCCATCAATTACCCCATTTGGTTTTGTATTCTGAGGACCTCGCTGTGAATCATAAATTTTTCCGTTTGATTGAGAATACGTTGATTGAACAATTAAAAAGAAAATTACCGAAACGAAATACTGAGTCTTCATAAATATATTTTTAATTAGTAACTGTTAAAGCTCCTTTTACTGGTTCTGTCTTACCCGTCGCATTGTTTTTAACCAAGGCAACTACGCCGACTGTTCTACCAACTTTAACTTTGGAAAGTGCTGAGGCTGGAATAATATTACCATTCCCTTGAAAATCTTCACATTTAACATTTAGAACTGTGTATGTAACATTCAACATGGAACCAGCCATACCTACATTAATTTTACCTCCGGCTTTGGATACGGTTTCGTTAATAATTACTGCAGGAGGCATAGACTTAACTTTATAAGGAAAACTTCCAAAACTAATAGACTTGCCTTTCGCGTCTTTTCCTGACAAACTTATATTAACTGACTGACCGGCGTTAGGTGTCACTTTGAAACCTTTTCTCCCATTCGATGTTGTAGGAGAAACCTGACATCCAGGCGCACTAATGCTTGTAGAAACTACACCAGATGCAGATGGTATTATAACGTTTCCATAACCACGATATAAAACGTTAAACTCAGGCATTTCAAGTGAACCTGCCTTCGGAGCAACCTGTACTTTAGTCTCGTATTTCATTTCTTTAATCTCTCCTCTTTTGTTTGCAATTCCAACAACTCCAGTAATTTTCATTTCTCCGCTAGACGGTGCTGTAAGTTTAACCGTTGCACGACCATCGGCTACACCAGTTACAGTACCTTGACTTGGTTTAACAATAGGTTGTTTATCAGAATCAAATGCTGCCATCATTACCGTTACCTCAAACTGATCACCAGGATTTAACACTGCTGTTTCAGGGAAGGCAAGACCAACAATCTTGTTAAAAGAATACTCACCTGCTCCTAATCTACCTCTAATCACACTAATTGCATCTGCTCTTGCTGTAAGAATTTCTTTTTCCAAACTTGATAAAGATGCAATTGCAGCAACCGAAGGTGAATGGTTAAAAGTTTTACCTAACCAATGTAATCCTTCTGGATGCTCCTCATCTTCCCAATGCTCATTTTTAGTCAACGAAATATAGATTTTCTCAACATCCGCATAATCCTCTGGACTTATTTTTGACTTTTTAAAAGCTGTAGCCAAAGTTTTTTGCAAATCCGCTAAATCCTTGTATTTTACAACTTTAGGATCGACAAAATTATATTTTACTGAATCATTTGAAGAACTTTTAACTAATGCTGAACATAATTCGCCACGAAATTTTAATAAACTATTCCACAATTCAATTCCAGCAGTTGCGTTAGATGATTTACATTTGTATGGAGTAGGCTTGTTTGGATTTTCAGCAATTCCAAAAATACGCATGCTCTCATCATATTTATCCTTGTTTACAACATTAGCAAGATTCATACGTATTGGTTTCAAAGGAAATTTATCATCGTAAGGAACCAAAATTATTGATTTCTCACCACCTGGTTTCAAATTAGCTGGTTCTTCCTTAATCTCGGTTAAGATTTCCATTTTCAACGCATCCAAATATTTTATTTGAGCTGCTGTAATTTTATCTATTTCGTTACAAGCATCTAGTAACTTTTTTGCTTTAGCACGAACCTCCGGTGTATCACCAGATTTTGCTTGTTCATCTAGCTGTTCTAATTTCTCTAAACCGCGAGCATGTTCATTTTGAGAAGCAATCTGTATATTTTCTTCAATAGCTATGAAGGCATCAATAATTGTTTTTGACACATTCAATGCAAGCATCGCCATCAAAACAAGGTACATCATACCAATCATCTTCTGTCTCGGGGTTTCCTTACCACCACCCATAATTTCTAAATTTTAATTATTAAACAATAAATTTAAAATTGGTTACAATTAACCTTTCATGGCTCTTAACATATTGCCATAAACGTTATTCAAATCAGTTAAGTTTTGAGATAACATGGCCATATTTTCGCGGTATACCTGAGTATCTTTTGCAGAAGCAGCTAAATCATTCATGATGGTTTTGATACTATCTTGTAATGAACTCATTTGAGTTAAGCTCTCTAAATAATCGTTTGAACTTTTCAATTGAAGCTCATAAACATTATTTAATGCAGATAAGTTTTGTCCTAATTTTTGCATTTCAGCACCAAAGTTTCCTTGACCATCACCTGCAATACCAGCGATTGATTTTGCTGATTCAGCATATTGATTTGTAAGGCTATTCAAGCTTTTAGAAGCTTCCTCTAAACTTTTAACATATGAATCAGTTGCTCCAGCAGCTGTAGAAACAGCACCTAAAGAAGCTGCATTGTTTGCTAAATTAGACATTCCGTCTTTCAATTTTGATAACAATTTCTCATCGATACCAGCATCCTCCAATTGTTTAGCAACCAAATCAGCATTTGATTTGCTGCCACCACCGTGACCACCAGAACCAACTCCTTCGCCACTTGCAATCAACTCACTCATTCTCTCAGGCGTTAAATCTGGATCCAAAATTGGGTGAACTCTTTCCCAGTGATAATCCGGGTGATCTGGAACGAAAATCATTACGATGAAAATTAATGCCTCAACACCTAGACCAAGGGGTAGGAAATATTCAGAACCTGGGTAGTGTTGGATTTTGAATAGTGCTCCAACGATTACAATCGCTGCACCCCATCCAAAAAAATGTTTCATAATTGTCTTAAACTTCTTGCTGTGTAAAAAACCACCTGTACCACTCATAACTTTTGATTTTTAAAATTAAACTTTGATTTATTTATTTAACATGATTTACTATCTCAACTGGATATCACTTTGGATTTCCTCGCCGTTTTCCTGATCTAAGTCCTTACCACCGCGACCTAGATGAGTCATAACATTTCTAAAACCTATATACGATTTCGCTGTATCTTGATATTCAAATGTTCTTGTGCTGTTCATTAAATAGTAACCAATATCTTTCCAAGAACCACCACGAATAACTTTACGTTTTTTAACTGGTGCATCACCGTCTTTTGCTTGATAATCATAGTCTGAGTTCATGTCGTGACCAAACTCATATTGTGACTCATCAAATGTAGTAGAACACCATTCAGATACGTTTCCAGCCATACAATACAATCCAAAACCATTCGGGTTGTAAGAATATACTTTAACTGAATGGAAACCACCATCTTCAAAATATCTACCTCTTAAAGGTTTAAAGTTAGCCAAGAAACAACCGCTTGAGTTTCTGATGTAAGGACCTCCCCAAGGATATTGTGATAAATCTAAATCTCCTCTCGCACCTCTCTCCCACTCAGATTCTGTAGGTAAACGGAAATCATTTACAAACATATCACCATTGCTCAACAACCATGTATTGAAAATTTGAGTTCTCCATACTGAGAATGCTTTTGCTTGGTTCCAAGTAACACCAACCACTGGGTAGTTGTCGTAAGCATTGTTCCAGAAATAGTTTTGAGTCATTGGCTCATGAAATGCATACGTAAAGTCTCTAACCCAACATAGCGTATCTGGATAAACATTGATTCTTTCTTTTATAATGAATCTGCTTCTATCTGTATGCCCACGAATTGCATTATGTTGGCCTTTACTGTTTGTGAAACCTAAATCCAAATCTTGACCCGGGTTTTCAAGGATAGTTTGTTTAATGTGAACTGTATCATTTATTGCATATTTAGCTTTCTGAGCATCTTGTGGGTCCCATTGGCTGCTTTTAGAAAAGATTGTTGTATCTAACCAAACACTAGTTCCGTTTTCATCTAGAGTTGAACGATGTAAATCATTCCCTTTGTAATCTTTTGAAAGCGGCTCTCTTCTGCTTTTGTTGTATAATTTTACACCCGAAGTTGCGCTTAAACTATCATAATCGTATGATTTTCTTGCATCAACACTTTGAGTTTGAACCTTGCCTCTACGAGCAGCCTCTTTGTAATCAATCCAATAATAATCGAAAAACAACAAACGCGTATCGATTTCTTTTCGATTGTAGAATCTTTCAGACTCGCCGTAATACATGTCTGATAATAGGAAAGAAGTTTCAGCATCTTCATAATCAATTGGTTGCTCCCAATTCAATGTAAAATATTTTCTGTTTTGAATCCTACCTCCTTGGTCATATTTTAAATCAGTTTTAGATTTCTTTACCTCTTTATCTTCAACTTCTTTACTTTTTTTAGACGAACCAACCCTATTTATTTCTTTATTCGAATATTGCTGAAAAATCGTTCTTAAATCTGATTCAGACATTGTTACATCGATCTTACTGTTGGGCTTTGAAGCTTCAGTTGGAAATTTAGCGTCAAGTTGATAACCATTAACCAGTTTTCCTATTTTCTTTAATCCAGCTTCTTTTTTTCTTTTTGGATCATAATTACCCATTAAACCTAAGATTGTCTTATCAACCTCAGAATTGTTTGTACTATCCCCAAATAATTGAAAAGGCGTATTTCCACCTTGTACATCAGATCCCATATCTAATAAGGTTCGGTATGGCTCCTTAAAGAAATTATCAGGAAGGTTTACCCATTGTTCAGCATCATCGTCAAAACTTCTTCTGTAAAGTTTTTCACGCGCAATTGAATCACGCACCCAATGAACAAACTGACGGTACTCATTATTTGAGATCTCAGTTGCATCCATGTAAAACGCTTGAACAGAAACTGTTTTCATTCTTGCAGTGTGCAAGCCCATGATATCTTGATCGTCTTCACCAGTTTGGTATCCACCCGAAGGCACATATACCATTCCAACAGGTAGTCTACCTGGACCCAAAATATCTGGATCAAAAACATCCCTACCTTTTACACCAACCAAGTTTCCTTCAACGGTTGGACACGCATATAACAGCGGAAGCAAAACAATTAAACCTAATAACTTTTTCATTTCATTATTTTTTGTTCTTTCATTATCCAAATTAACTTGCTACAGGAATTTGATTTTATGTATAACGAGAGAACTGTAAAAATGGTTACATAAATATTTTAATTACAACCAACGTGGATGTCTAGACCAAGACACCGGTGGTTCCTTTAAGTACATACAATACTTTACAACAAGCTCATGCGAACCTCTTGAAATATTTGCTAGTTTGTTTACAGTAATATCGTAAGAATAACCTACTGTCAATCTATCAATTGGTGTGTAACCGACCATAAATGCCAATGCATCAGATGTTCTAAAAGTTAAACCACCGTATAATTGCTTTTGGTCTTTTAATGTATAAATGTAACGTGCATTCAAATCTGCTGAAAACTTCACTAAATCTGTACGCATTAAAATTTGAGCATCAATATCTCCACCAAACATATCTTTAAAAGTCTTACCACCCATTAAATAGTAATGACGAGCTGTTTGGTAGTTTTGAGCAAAAGAAACACCATTTACTGTAACATCTTGTTTTAATAGGGATTCAGACAAATGAGTTGATGAAAAACCGGCATAAAAATCTTTACCATTAAAATAAAGACCAAAGTTTGCATCTAAACTAGTTGCTGCAAAACCCGCAGGCAATGAATTATCAGGATTTTGAGTTGGAGGCACCCAATCTGGATTCATTCCATAGTTCATTATTCCAACACCAACACCTATTCCCAAAGTTCCTGCATTTCCAATTGAAATAGGATAAGAGTAATTTAATAAAAGGTTATTTTGACGAGAAAATCCGATTGCATCATGATAAAAAGATAGACCGATTCCACCTGGAAAATATTTTGACAGATTCGCCTCCACATTCAATATGGCAGAATTAGGAGCTCCATTTACTTTATCCCATTGATTTCTGTATAAAGAAGTGGCACATACGCCATTGTAAATATCAATACCCGTTTTTCCAGGATTGATGCTCATTTTATCATATATGAAATGAGTCAATAACTTATCTTGTTGAGCAAACAACCCAAAAGACAAGAAAGTCAATAGAAGACTTAATAAGTTCTTTTTCAATACCATACAGTTAATTTAACTTGCATAAATAAGGCAAACCAATTGGTTTAAGCACAAATTTAGGTGGCTAAAATAACAATAATTGTTGAATTATAAAATTTTTCATAAAAATAATAAGGAAGAATCACGCAAGTTTTTGATAGGTTTTCCACCATAAATCCGGAATATGATTTTTCATTGCGTTTTCATAATCTTCTTTGTTACAGGGCACAATGTGATGTCTGTCATACTTTGAACCCTCTTTTGGCGGGTAAGGCACTTCCATCCACCACCTTGATGATTTATTGCTTTTATAGAAAATGATTTCGTGGCCCGAGTCTTCAACGAAAACAGTGAATTTATGATAATCACTTTTACTTCCAATTGGAAAATCTCCCAATCTATTTTCAATTCCGTCGATAAAATACCAGATAATTTGAGCTAAAAGTTTATCACTGACTGTGGTCACATCCGAATAATTAAAAATCCCAAATGAAGTCACTTTATCTGATAAACCTGAATACCTTGCCAGCTGGCAAATTTGTTCCGCATAAAATCCATTGGGATTGCCTCCTTTAAACGAAAGTTCAGAAGCTTTAATTGATGTAAAATCCAAACTGATTAAATCAGCATTTCTTAAATGAGGTTCTGCCTTTTTGAAATCCGAATTAAATTCACCCAAACGACATATATCAAAATACAATTTTTCAAAAAGCTCAAATTCTTTTGCACCGGCGTAGGGTATTTGTAATCCAATATTTGCATTATTAAAAAGTACGCACGGTCGTCGCAGTAATATTTGACTTAAATATGCGTCTGAGGAAATATCTTCATCCGGTTGTCCCAAATCAAGCGAAGAATCAATGGAGCAAATATTAACTAACTGTTCAAGTTTTTCATAACCATCATACATCGCTACAGTTAAATCCTGACTTCCACCAACGATAATTGGTAAAACGTTGTATTTTAAAAGTTCGGCAACAACATTGGCAAGCGCAAAATGAGTGTCTTTCAAAGTATTACCAGGAAGAATTGTTCCTAAATCATAAAAATTCTTATTCCAGGATGCACCAGCACTTAATTTATACAGTTCTTCTCTGAAATTAGTAACGACATTATTGATCTCATTTTTATTCCCTCTGAACTCAGGAACATAAATTAAAGCATAACCATTTTTCTCAATCTCTGGAAATGAACCTTGATTGGATAGAATTTTAAAACCTAATTGTTCTTCATTCCATTCTCCCTCCACTCCAATCGGGTTAAAATATATAGATAAATCTTTCATTCGATATTGATTTGACTAATTGCCAATGAATACAAATCTAGAATTAGAAAGAATTTAAAACTTTGAATTGAAATAAAGAAATAAAGACAGTGAAGTGAATAACTGTTTATTTGGATAAAATCGAATGAATATCAGGCTTAAAATACATTTCTGATTTCATTACTTTTCCATCTTCCCTGTAAATTGGTTTTCCGTCTTTGTCTAACTTACTCATATTAGAACGCTGAATTTCTTGAAAAACCTCAACAATTTTATCTTGTAAACCGTGTTTCAAAATGGTTCCACAAAGAATATATAATTGATCTCCCAATGCATCCGCTATTTCAACAATGTCACCATTCTTAGCTGCTTCAAGGTATTCTTCGTTTTCTTCTTTCATTAAATTATATCGTAGCTCACATTCTGCATCTGTCAATTTAGACATGGGCTCATAGTGATTCTTTATTCCGAAAGCATCGTGAAATTTTTCAACCGCAGCAATTGTATCTTTTATTGTCATTTTTTTAATTTAAAAAGCTAATAAATTTCTCATGGCTTCCTCTACTTTTTCAGCATTGGGCAAAAGTGCTGCTTCCAATGTTGAATTTAAGGGAATTGCGGGAGTATCTATGGAACCAACAATTCCTACAGGAGCGTCCAGTTTTTTGAAGTTATCTCTCTGTATTCGACCTGCCAAACCTAAAGTGAATGAACACTCAACAGATTCTTCTGTTACTAATAAAATTTTTCCGTGACGTTCAGACAATAAATTCATTGCTTCGTGATCCAAAGGATTGATACTCCTTAAATCCAGAATTTCAATCTGACCTTCAAAGTTTTTTGCTGCTTCTAATGCCCAGTAAACTCCTCGTCCATAAGTTATTACTCCAATTGAAGTTCCTTTTTCAATTTGCTCTGCGCTTGCCTCTTTAACAATCCTTGCTTTACCAATAGGAATTACATAATCTTCGTCAGGCTCGATAGACATCGCTCCTTCCGTTCCAGGTATTTTTGACCAATACAAACCTTTATGTTCTAAAATGACTACAGGATTGGGATCGTAGAATGCTGCTTTCAATAAACCTTTTAAATCCGCACCGCTCGATGGATATACTACTTTTATCCCGCGAATATTCGCTAATACTGATTCAACGCTTGATGAATGATAAGGACCACCAGATCCGTAAGCACCAATCGGAACACGAATCACACAACTTACTGGCCATTTTCCATTTGAAAGATAATACGATCTGGAAACCTCGGTAAATAATTGATTTAGCCCTGGCCAAATGTAATCTGCAAATTGAACTTCTACAAATGGTTTCAAGCCAACTGCTGACATTCCTACAGTTGAACCAATGATAAATGCTTCCTGAATCGGCGTATTAAATACCCGATTATCTCCAAACGTTTGTGCTAAGGTAGCAGCTTCTCTAAAAACTCCTCCTAATCTTCCTCCAACATCTTGACCATAAAGCAACGCTTCTGGATGCGCCTGCATAATTTCTCTTACTGCAAAAAGAGCAGAATCAACCATGACAGTTTTTTTCTTTCCAGCTGGCTCTCTTTCACCTTTTTCTTCGGTAATAGTTGTTGGGGCAAAAATGTAGTTTGTAACACTTTCTGGATTTGGATCTTCAGCATTTATTGCTTTATCATAATCCGCATCCACAAGTTTTCTAGCATCAGATTCGATATTGATGAATTCAGCCAGACCAACATTATTTTCAGTAAGTAGCTTTTTTAATTTTGGATAAGGATCTCTGGTAGCAGCTTCCTCCAAATCATCTCTATACCATTCCTTTCTAACTCCGGAGGTATGATGTCCAAGCAACGGAACTTTCGCATGTATAATAAATGGACGACGTTCTTTTCTAACTGTTTGAAAAACCTCATTTACCGTTTCATAAGACAATTCAAAATCACTTCCATCAATGGATCGAACTTCTAGACCATTGAATCCTTTTGCGTATTCTGAAATATCTTGTGCCCTTGTTTCTTTTGCATTTGCAGAAATGTCCCATCCGTTGTCCTGAACTAAAAAAACAATTGGAAATTGCTTCAAAGCGGCCATTTGAAAAGCTTCAGAAACCTCACCTTCTGTGCATGAAGCATCGCCCAACGAACAAACAACAATCGGTGCATTTGTCTCATCAACTTCAACCATTCCGGTTTTTTCTTTGTATTGAAGTCCCATTGCGATTCCGGTTGTTGGAATGGCTTGCATCCCGGTTGCCGATGACTGATGAATAATTTTCGGCATATCATCCCGATTTAAAGAAGGGTGCGAATAATACGTTCTTCCTCCTGAAAACGGATCGTCTTTTTTGGCAAAAACTTGAAGCATCAATTCATAAGGAGACATTCCTATTCCAAGTAAAATACTGTCGTCACGGTAATAAGGTGAAACCCAATCTTGAGGTTTAAGCTGCATACCAACTGCAAGCTGGATAGCTTCATGTCCGCGGGAAGTAGCATGTACATATTTTGAAGTTACTTCTTTTTTCGCCTCATATTTTTCAGCCATTGATTTAGCTGTGGACATTAATTTGAAAGCTTTTTTCAAAACATCAATATCCAACTTTCTATCTTTTTTAGTCAATGTTTCAGACATATTGTTTTTATTCGATTGTCAAAGATACAAAACTCAAACAACTTAAATCCTGAATTTATGAATCAGCTTTAGTTTGATTAATTTTGTAAAAAATCATTCTATGCTTGGGTTAAAAATGGCAACGGATCCTCGATGGGTTAATATCGTAGAGAAAAACATCGAAGAAATTTTAGTTGACCATGCTTTTTGCGAACAAAAAGCTGCCAGTAATGCCATTTCCATTATTGTACAATATCCAGAGTATACCGATCTTGTTCAGGCAATGACGGCGATTTGCAAAGAAGAAATGGAGCATTTCGACTTAGTTCATGCCAAATTATTAGAGCGAGGACTCAAACTAGGTTTTGAACGCAAAGATCCGTACGTAAATGATTTAGGGAAATTTTTAAGAAGAAACAAAACGAACAGCACACAAGGAGGTATGTTTGTCAATAAGATGTTATTTGCTGCAATGATTGAAGCTAGAAGTTGCGAACGATTTAAAATTCTATCTGAAGAGATGAAAGATGTAGATCTTAAGGATTTTTACCGTTCACTAATGGAAAGTGAAGCAAGACATTACACTACTTTTTTAGGATTTGCAAGAAAATACGGCAAAGGAATTGATGTAGATAAATGCTGGCAGGAATTTCTTGATTTTGAAGCTGATTTAATGGATAAATATGGGAAGAATGAAACGATGCATGGGTAAGCGTAGTTTACAGTGAAAATTTAGTTTGTCGAACGTAAATAAGCACTCTAGGAAAAGGCTGTGTTTATTTACCTTTAAGTTGGGACAGTATATTTTCCATGGATTGTTCACTACTAAAGTATTTGTTAACGATTTTCAAAACAGTCTTTTCGTCATTCACGGTATTTTGTAATGTGGATAAGAGAAAATCGTAATTTGTATAGACAGTTTTGGTAATTAATATATTGTTCAACCATTCCCACATTTTTTTGGAACCAATTTCTTGTTCAATCGCGATGAACATCAATGGCGCATAGTTATAAACGAACCTTTCTCGATCTTCTATATCCCGAATTGTATTGATTTTTGATATTGGAATGGTTTTAAAAGTTTTCAAGATTTCGAATTTTTCTTCAAGTAATTCATTGTAGGATTTTTTCCCTTTGAGTTCCTCAAACAATTTAAGTGATAAATATTCTGCGAAACCTTCTGACATCATACCGCCCAATTCTGAATTAAACACTTTGTAGGTGCCGAAGTAATAATGTCCAAGTTCATGAGCGATTAATTGTTCGTACCAATTTTGCTTTTTATCAAATAGAGCCCCAAGCCCAAGATTTCCGTATCCAATCCCCATAATTGTTGGATAAGAAACAAATAGCCATCCAAATCGCGGAGAAGTTGGTGTTGTATTCACAAAAATGGGTGGTTCTGAGAATTTGATTTTTAGTTTCTCCTCATAGTACTTTTTGTATTGACCGACTAATTTCGAGAAATCATTAATGTCATCCTGAGCAAATGTTGGATTGAGAAGCAATAAATTTCCATCATTTATGTATTCGTAATTCCCACAAAAAAGTGATAATTCATAAGGCTTTTCACTTATGAAGGTTACTTTTTGAGCATGAATTGGTTTACCGCCATTTAAATATAATGTTGAGCAATCAACGCACTCAATTTCAATATTATAATTCATTTGCTCATAAGTAACATCATTCTTAGCATCGTATAAATATGGATACCATGCACCTTGAACACCTTCTGCTCTAACAGAATAACCATTAAAGGCTATATTTCCTCTCCAATCGGCTCTCGAGTAATTGACGATTGTATCCATAACAACAGGAAATTTACCTACGTATTTAAATTGCAATTCGTCAGGTAAAAATTTCCCTTTGCCAGTATTATCTGAAAAAAAATAAGCTGAACTTTCCCCAGAAGATGTACTATCTGTTCTGGACTTATCTTCAATTATAATAAATTCATGCGGTTTTAAACTTTTTATATGAAGTAGATTCATTCCAGCATTTAACCGTATCAAATAATCTTGAATTGGCGGAATATTTGACATTGTTAAATCACATTCAAAAGTTCCATCGACTATTGAAATTTTTACTTTGCCACTAATTGTTGGTGGATTTTCTTGGGCATTAATAATTGACGAAAATCCTAAAATCAATAGGGCTGTTATTATTTGTCTCATTTTTGACTTACGTTAAATCCTTCAAGTATAGTTGGTAAAAATTGCCACTTACAACCCAATAGCTTTCGGGATAGAATGTAGATTTTTTATTGTTAAAAATTAAACAGAACACCTGCATTAACAGGAGAGAAAGCCGGTCCTTTTCCTTTTTCAAATAATTGAGTCAAGCCATAATTCACGTACAAGTTCACATTGTGATATCCAACGATTGCTGTCGCATACGCTTGAAAAGGATTCAAATTGAAATTGGATTTTACTTTTTCTTTTCTTGTTTTGCCATCATCTTCCCATTTGGTTTTCCAACTCGAGCCAATTCTAATTCCACCAACAACTCCTGCAGATAAATGCCATGATTTTTCAGGATCTGAATTCGTATTAAATTCCAGTAATAGCGGCGCTTGCAGATAAGTGGCCCTTAGTGCATTTTTCCTGAAGTCTAATGTTGTATTTTCTGTTCCGAATGTTGAATCTTTACTTACGTTTAAGTCAACATTATTTTTCAAAGCGTAATGATTGAACTGAAAGCCCAACCCGGTAGTTACACCAATGTATTCTTTGTAAACAGGAAATCTTTTTTCCAATAAATTCAAATTGAATCCAATGCTTTTTGTATAGTCTAGTTCTAAAAAATAAGAATCATCTTTCGATGCAATTTTTCCTGCTGAATTCGAAAATCCATTGGAAAAAATTCCGATTCCAGCCCAATGCGCAAAGTCATTTTCTTCAGGTTCATCTTCTTCGTCGTCTTTAAATATTTTTTCATCTTTAGTTACATCCTCATCAATGATAATTCGTCTATCTCTGTCTCCCTTTTTATCGATTTGCTTATCTTCAATAATCATGATGCGCTTATTCCCTAATTTTAATTTTGTAGTATCCTCAGGATTTAATTCTTTTGAATTTGAAGTGATTAAAGTATCAATGATTATTTCAAATTTCTGGTTCAAATTCGAATACGAACTATCACTAAAAACCTTTAGCATAGTAGATTCTATAATGGAATCAAGTTGTCCGATTTGCTGATCCAAATCAATTATTGTTGTATCATTTCCATTAATTGTAATGATGCGCGATTTGCTTTGTTGCGACCAAATTGTGGAGCTTAAAAACAAGATAAAAAGGATAAAACTATGCTTCATTTTTTTTATTTAAAACTAATTCTTTTGTTCGTATTTTTTATTGTACTTCTCATACAAATATGATTGAAAATTTGTGGTTGGAACAAAAACCCCATTCGACAAAATCAATGTAATCTGATTTGTTTTCATATCCAAAGCAGAACCTTTTGAAACAAATAAAGTGCCAGATTTTCCATCTTCAATTGAACCGTACATTTTATCAATTCCCATAATTTCACAAGCAGATAAAGAAACTGAACGTATGGCTTCTTCTTCTGTTAATCCATAAGCCATTGATGTCCCAGCCAAAAAAGGTAAATTTCTAGCATTCATTGCTTCCATGTCGCCTTCATTTTGCAAGCAGAATTTTATACCTTGTTGTTGAAGCAGAAAAGGAAGTTTATATGGTAAATCAACAGCATCTTCCTCTTGCTCTGGAAGACTATGAAGTCGTTGCAACATCACCGGAATTCCAGCATCTTTCAATCTTTTTCCTGCTAAATAAGCATCATATCCACCAACAATTACCGGAAATTTCAGGTCAAATTGCTTTGCAAAATCAATCACATCCAAAATTTGTTGCAATTCACTTGCATGAAAATAAACGCGCGTATTTTTACCTTTCTGAAAAAACGCTTTCATAGCCTCTAGTCGCTGATCAAACTTTGGAGAATCACTGTTGCTATATGCCCGCGCTAATTCAAAAAAACGAACCAATTCTTGTTTTGATTTCTCGTAATTTTCATTTCTTTTTTTAGGCGCTGGCTCAGCCCACCAACCACCACCCTCAATACTTGAAGGCCAATTAACGTGGATTCCATCGTCTTTAAAAACTGTTGCATCTTCCCAATTCCAACCAGTTAAAAACATTAATGATGACGTTCCGGAAATTGAACCACCTCTCGGAGTTGACTGCGTAATTAATACCCCATTTGTTCGAACGGTTTCAATTACTCGAGACTCTACGTTATAAGCAATTTGGGTTCTGACATGAGGATTGTAAGTTCCCACATCATTGAAATCTCTTGTGGCTCTAACTGCATCAATTTCTGTCAAGCCAAGAGTTGAATTGGGTGCCACAAATCCTGGATAAATATGTTGACCATTCAATTGAACGATAGTATCCCAATAATCTTTCTGAATTTTTGTTGTTAATGCATTTCCAATAAGCGTGATTTTTCCGTTTTCTATCCCAACAAGAGCTGTTTCAAGCGTTGAACCATTTCCAACATGAAGAAAGCCATTCACCAAAAGAATTTTACTTTTTTGAGCAAATGAAAAAACAGGAAATAACAGTATAATTATAAATTGTTTCATGATTAATGATTGTTTTCAGATTCAACTCCTTCTTCACCAGTAGTATCGCAGTGAAAGTGTTTTTTACCCTTTTTTACAAAAGGTTTAGTTGCCTCTCCCCGTTCGTTTGATTCAAGCATTTTATTAATTATTCTAGCTCTTTCGGAGTAATTCCTTTCTTCCAATTTTGCATTTTCTTTTGAATCATAAAGAACTTGTCCGTCAACCATAGTTAGTTCTACTTTTGCATTGATGCTTAGAGGATTATCTGACCAAAGTACTAAATCCGCATCTTTACCTATTTTTACACTACCCATTCTTTGATCCAAATGAAGCAATTTAGCCGGGTTTAATGTCACCATTTTCCAAGCTTCTTCTTCAGACATTCCACCGTACTTTACACTTTTAGCTGCCTCTTGATTTAATCTTCGGCCCATTTCTGCATCATCTGAATTTATTGCCACTACTACACCCTGATCGTTCATCATTTTTGCATTTTGAGGAATTGCTTCATTTACTTCGTATTTGTATGCCCACCAATCGGCAAAAGTGGAACCACCGACTCCATGTGATTTCATTTTATCAGCGACTTTATATCCTTCCAAAATGTGCGTGAACGTATTCACTTTAAAACCCATAGAATCAGCGACGTGCATCAACATATTGATTTCACTTTGAACGTATGAATGACAAGAAATGAAACGTTTATTTTCCAAAATTTCCAATAATGTTTCAAGTTCCAAATCTTTTCTTGGTTCAGAAATCAAACCTTTTCCATGATGCTTTTCTTTCAGCGAATTAGTGTATAAATCCCATTCATTTTTATATGCTTTGGCACGAAGAAAACCATCGTAAAAAACTTGTTCAACACCCATTCTTGTTTGAGGAAAACGTACTGTATTAAAATCTCCCCAATTGGATTGTTTCACATTTTCTCCTAGAGCACATTTAATAAATTTAGGTGCATCAGAAATCAACATTTCATCTGGTGAATGTCCCCATTTCAACTTGATAAGTGCTGACTGTCCGCCTATCGGATTTGCCGAGCCATGAAGCAGTTGAGCGGCTGTAACTCCACCTGATAATTGCCTGTAAATATTAATGTCATCGGGATTTACCACGTCACCGATACTTACCTCGGAAGTAATGGCCTGACCAGCTTCATTCACACCTTTTGAAATTGCAATGTGCGAATGTTCGTCAATTATTCCGGATGTGAGGTGTTTTCCATTGGCATCAATAACAATTGTATTTTTTGGAATTGTGTTATTT
>CANGLG010000029.1 GCA_947454395.1 Flavobacteriales bacterium | reverse complement strand
GATACACACTAGATGGAAGCGATCCAACAACGACGTCAACGCTCTATTCTACTCCTATTACTATTAGTACAACGAAAGTCTTGCGGGCAGCGGCTTTCAGCTCGAATTTACAGTCGTTTACAGAAACAAACACTTATTTTATTAACGTTACGCACACAATTCCTGTTGTTTCAGTTTGTAGTCAGCCTGTTTATAGTTTAATGGCAAATGGAAATCAAAGTCCTCCAGATAAAATTGGCGCCCTTGAACTTTTTGAGGATAACGGAATGTTTATAGACGAAGGACAGGGAGATTATAACAAACATGGAAATGATTCTTGGGCATATCAGCAGAAAGGAGTTGATTTTATCATGCGAGACCAATATGGTTATAACGGAGATTTATCTCATCAGATTTTTCCTTCAACACCTCGAACCGGTTTTCAGAGAATCATTTTAAAGCCAGCTTCAAATGACAATTATCCATTTGAAACTGGAGGAGCCCATATACGTGATGCATATGTTCATACGCTTTCGCAACGTGCTGATATGAAATTAGACGAAAGAACTTGGCGTCCTTGTATTCTATATTTGAATGGACAGTATTGGGGGGTATACGAAATTCGCGAAAAAGTGGATGATAGTGATTTTACGGATTATTATGCCAATCAGGATAAATATCATTTATATTATCTGAAAACATGGGGTAACACTTGGGAGGAATATGGAACACCAAATGCATTGACAGATTGGAATAATTTAAAGAGTTACATTGCAGTTAATAATATGGGAAATACAACCAATTTTGCGCATGTTGATAGCTTACTGAACTGGAAATCACTTTGCGATTATTTTATGCTAAATTCTTATGTCGTAACTCAGGATTGGTTAAACTGGAATACTTCATGGTGGAGAGGAACGGATACTTCCGCAAATAATGAAAAATGGCGTTATGCTTTATGGGATATGGATGCCACTTTTGGTCACTATATTAACTATACTGGAATACCTGATGCTACAGCAAATGCAGACCCTTGTAATGTGGAAAATTTACCGAATCCAGGAAACCAAGGTCATACAGATATTCTACAAAAACTAATCAATGAAAATACAACTGTTCATCAATATTATGTTACACGTTATATTGATCTACTAAATACAAAGTTTTCGTGTAGTTACATGATTCCTCTATTGGATAGTATGATTGCTGAAATCACACCCGAAATGCCAGGTCAAATTGCAAAATGGGGAGGTAGTATTACAACATGGCAAACCAATGTTCAAACGTTAAAGAATTTTATAAATGCGAGATGTACGGCACTGCAACAAGGATTAATTAGTTGTTATTCACTTACCGGACCCTATGCTACCACCTTTGATGTTAGTCCTGCAAATGCGGGAACCATAAAAGTAAATTCTGTTTGGGCACCGACTTATCCTTGGGCTACAACTTATTACGGTGGAATACAGACAATTGTAATAGCACAAGCTAATACAGGTTATATTTTTGATCATTGGGAATATACCACCGGGCCTATGACTTCAGCAATTACTCAGGACACAAATAGTATCATGATTAATAGTCCTGAAAATATTGTTGCAGTTTTTGTTTTAAATAATCCTGATTCGGATGGAGATGGGATTTTAAACTCGGATGAAGTAACGCTCGGCACCAATCCTAACAATCCAGATACTGATGGAGATGGCGAAAACGATGGAATTGAAATAGGAAGTAATCCGGCAGCTCCTATTGATACGGATGGAGATGGAATTATCGATGCACTCGAATCATCAATTTTAGATTCAGATGGCGATGGTGTGAATAACGAACTTGACCCTGCAAATACTGATCCGTGTATACCAAATCCAAATGCAGGGAATTGTGATATGGATGGAGATGGACTTACAACTTCTCAAGAAACTGCAAGTGGAACAAATCCAGATAACCCTGATACAGATGGTGATGGAATTAATGATGGAATTGAAGTTGCAAATGGCTCGGATCCACTTGATCCTTGTGATCCCAATAACACTTTGGCTTCCTGTAATATAGATACAGATGGAGACGGTCTTACCGATGCTCAAGAAGGAACGTTGGGGACAAATCCGAATAATCCTGATAGCGATGGAGATGGTCTGAATGATGGTTCTGAGGTAAACAACAATACAAATCCGCTAGATCATTGTGATCCAATTGCCAATACACCTGAATGTTCTTTGGGTATTCATATACCTAATGCATTTACTCCAAATGGAACTGGAAACGAAGGAAACAACGTTTATCAAATTATTGCTGGAATAAATGTTGCACGTATTGATTTCAAGATATTTGACCGTTGGGGGAATTTAATTTTTCAGTCTAACGATAAAAACTTTAAATGGGATGGGTCATACAAATCTAAACCTTGCAACAGCGGTATTTATGCTTATGTTGCCGTTGTTACCTTTACAGATGCTAAAGCAGAGACTTTATCTGGGAATATAACTTTAATACGTTAAATGTTAAAGTCCATTCTTTTAATAATAATGGTATTCATTTGTTCTGATTTTTTCGGACAAGATTTCCATCTTTCTCAAGTTGATCAAACAATGTCAATGCTCAATCCAGCGTTAACGTCTAATTTTAATGGTTTTGAAAAATTTAGTTTACAGCATCGGAATCAGTGGTTGGGAGCAGGGACTCAGTTTATGACATCCTATGGGATGGCAGAGTTCTCAATAGGGAAAAACAAAAAGATGAATAAATCATTTGCAGGGATAGGGGTATATTTTTCGAATGATGTTGGTGGAGACTCAAAAATTTCTGCTAAATCTGGAGGCATTACTTTGAGTGGAAATTTACCTCTTTCAAACGGACAATGGATTTCAGGTGGACTTCAAACGGCTTTCAATAATAGGTCAGCAGATTTTTCAAGGTTACTTTTTTACTCCCAATGGAATGGACTACAATTGGACCCATCAATACCTTCAGGTGAAGAAAATCAATTTAATTCTTTCACATACCTTGATGCAGGGGCCGGATTGTCATACAATTATAAACCTGCATTAAATTCTACTCTTGGAAGTGATCAAACGCAATTTCAATTCGGAGTATCTCTTTTACATGCTAATCGACCAAACCTGCGTTTTAATACTTTCACCAACGATCGTTTGTATGCCAAGCTTTGTATTCATTCAAATTTCAAATATGGGGTAAGTGATGCTACTGCGCTTGAAATCAGTGTCGTACAATTTTTTCAAGGAAAACATAAAGAAACGAATATTGGCTTTTTTTTTAGAAACAGATTAAAAGAATCTTCTCGAGTAACTTCTCTTGTGAGTGGGCAGTATTTCACAATTGGTTCATATTTTAGAGTTTCTGGTGCTTTCACACCTTATGTTGCAATTGATATGGGGCCATTTAAACTCGGTTTTTCATATGACTATGAACTCGGAAAGGTCACAACTGCCTATAAGCACTCGATTGAATTATCAATGAGTTATATTGTTTCAAAAAGTTCTATTTTCAAAGGGAAGAAGTTGCGTTAAGAAATTCTTGCCACTTTTCAGCTTGCATTTTATTCAAAACACGAGGCATTTTATTTTGAGCACCAATTTTTCCTAACGATTCTAAAAATCCGTAAAACAAATCCGGTTTTAAAATTTCAAATTTTGGAAATTGAAGGTTATATTTCCGAACATAAAGGTAATCATCATTCAACTCGCATAGCTTTTTATCCACTCGCTTCGAGAAATCTTCTTCATCAATAATATCAGAAGAACCAATGTACCAACAATGTTGATTGTTTTCTGAATCTGCAAAAATTGTATATTCTGAGATATTTATTTTCATTTCTCGAGCAACTTGTAAAAGTGCTTGATTGATGTTGTCTAAAGAAAGGTGTTCACCGCATAAGCTCAAAAACTGCTTAATTCTTCCCGTTATTTTTAATTCGTATTTTTCTAAATTGGTAAAACGAACCAAATCCCCAATCATATAACGCCAAAGTCCGGCATTGGTTGAGATTACTAGTGCATAATCTACATTTTCCCTCACTTGACTAATGGTAAAAGCTTCAAATTGATTTATTAGCTCACCATTTTCATCAAAATAATCTGAATTAAATGGAATGAATTCAAAGAAAATACCATTGTTCAGAAGTAATTTCATTCCATTCGTTTTTAGGGAAGGTTGGTAAGCAAAATACCCTTCACTAGCAAGGTATGTATCCAAAAGATTTATTTTCTTACCACTAATTTTTTCAAGGCGACCAATGTATGGTTCCATAAAAACACCACCGTGAACGTAAACTTCGAGGTTTGGCCAAATCTCATGAATGTTTTTTAAACCATAATGTGAAACAATTTTTTCCATTAGGAGAATGCACCAACTTGGAATTCCGGCAATAATACCAATATTCCATTTGGGTGCTTTTTCAATTATAAGGTTTAATTTTTCATTCCAGTCTTTAACCGCACTAATCTTGTTTCCAGGTTTTGTAAATGGTGTGGCAATTAAAGAAGTATGTTTTTTTAATATCCCACTCAAATCTCCCTCAATATGCTTATCTTTTTTCACAAGTTTCGTTGAACCACCAACTGTTAAAATACTTGCACTGTAAAAATTTTCTGATAATTGTAATTCATGAAGTATTGAAAGTTGTCGCATACTTGTCCTCTGAAATGAACGAATCATTTCTAAGGTAACTGGAATTCTTTTACTAGGTGAACCAGTTGTCCCTGAAGATAAAGCATAAAATTTAACTTTCCCTTTCCATGTATGGTCTTTAGCCCCTTTAATGGTATCTTTTAACCACTTTTCATAGAACATTTCGTAGTTCGTAATAGGAACATTTTTTTGATAATATGATACGCTATCCGGTTTGTTTAAAAACTCATGAAAGGAGTGAAATAGACCAAACCTCGTATTTTTTGCAGATTCGAGGAGCGACCTTAAACTTTCTAGTTGGTGATTGTATTCAACTCCTTTTTTTGCATTTCGACGGTAGCTGATTTCTGTTGTTTTTTTTATGAGTTTTCCAATGATTGCCATATGCTAATATTAAGAAGATTTGGAAAAAAATAAATTATTATTGCAATTTACAAAAATAATGAGTTTAAATGCGCAATTCTTTCTCCCGTTTATCTTAAATTTGCAGAAATTAATTTTATGAGTAAGAAAGTTTTCATCGTTCCCCATGATTTTACTTCAGTTGCTGACATAGCATTAGAGCATGCGATCGCGACTGCAAAACCACTTAATGCGGTTGTTCATTTGTTACATGTCGTGGCTAAAGACACCCAGATTAAAGAGGCGGCTGATAAATTAGATGCTGTAATTGCAAAGTATAATAACGAAGGTGTTGAAATGATGCCTACGGTGAGAATAGGAAGTATTTTTGAGGATATTGGTGTTTATGCATCAGAGCATTTGGCTGAATTAATTTTTATGGGAACTCATGGTGCTCATGGTTGGCAGCATATTGTTGGTAGTCATGCACTTAAAGTGGTTACAAGTTCTACAGTTCCTTTTATTATTGTTCAAGAACGTGTAGTAAAGAAAACTGGATACGACTCAATTGTAGTTCCAATGGATTTACACAAAGAAACGAAACAAAAACTTTCCATGGTTGCAAATCTTGCAAAATACTTTAATTCTAAAGTGCATGTTGTAACACCAGATGAAACAGATGAATTTTTACGTTATCAAGTTGAATCCAATATTATTTTCTCACAAAGGTTCTTCAAGGAGCGTGGAATTGAGATGACTTCAGCAATCGTTTCTAGTAGTGGTTTTGATAAAGAGGTTGTTAAATATGCAGTAAGTGTTGATGCAGATTTGATCGCTATCATGAATTTAAATAGAAATAGCTTCTTAAATGCAATTACAGCGAATTATGAGCAATACGTTATTACGAATGATGCTTTAATTCCAACTTTAATTGTTAATCCTGTTGAAGTGAATACAGGCTCTGCTTTAGGGAATATGTTCTCAATATAACTAATGTTTTATACAAGGCCCGCTTTGGCGGGCTTTTTTTTTGTTTTATAAAGTATGTCCAAACTAATTACACTCAACGAGTTTATTCTCACAAATCAAGCTGATTTTCCTTTTGCAACAGGTGAACTTTCGCGATTACTTAATGATATAGCAATAGCATCAAAAATTGTTTCTAGAGATGTGCGAAAGGCCGGACTTGTTGATCATATTCTTGGAGCCCAAGGAAATCAGAATATTCAAGGTGAAGAACAACAAAAACTTGATGTTGTAGCTGATTTAGCTTTCATAAATGCATTTGAACAAGGTGGTGAAGTTTGTGGAATAGCTTCCGAAGAAAATGATGAGTTTGTTGCTTTCAAGAGCGAACAGGCAAAAAATGGAAAATATGTAGTTTTGTTTGACCCACTAGATGGTTCAAGTAATATTGATGTGAATGTTTCTATAGGAACAATATTTTCCATCTACAGACGCATATCTCCAATTGGTTCTAAAGCAACTTTAGAGGATATGCTTCAACCTGGAACAGAACAAGTTGCTGCAGGGTATGTGCTTTATGGTTCATCAACAATGCTAGTTTATACTACCGGAAAGGGGGTTAATGGATTTACATTGGATCCCTCGATTGGAGAATTCTGCTTGTCTCATCAAAACATGAAAATGCCTGAAATCGGAAGAATTTACGCAATGAATGAAGGAAATATTTTCGAGTGTGAAGATGGATTGAGAAAATATATCAATTACTGTCAAAGCAGAGAAAATCAAACAGGAATGCCATATTCAGGGAGGTATATCGGTTCTCTTGTAGCTGATTTTCATCGTAA
This sequence comes from Flavobacteriales bacterium, assembly GCA_947454395.1. Classification (GTDB taxonomy): domain Bacteria; phylum Bacteroidota; class Bacteroidia; order Flavobacteriales_D; family Crocinitomicaceae; genus UBA952. The sequence continues at coordinate 12,064 of CANGLG010000029.1, read as the reverse complement.
TTTGATTAAAGGTGGAATTTACATTTATCCTGATGTTTTGAGTGCCCCAGAAGGTAAATTACGTCTTTTGTATGAATGTAATCCACTTGCATTTATCGCTGAGCAAGCGGGTGGACTAGCAACTACTGGTCGTAAAAGAATTTTGGAAATAAAACCGGAACGTTTACACCAGCGAGTTCCATATTACGTTGGTTCAAAGTTGATGGTAGAAAAGGTAATGAGTTTGCTAGATTAAACAAGGTTAAATAAACCGATTAGTTTCGTCTTCAAAAAAAATATAACTTTATTTAAATAAATTTAAAGTTTAAACTGAGAAAGAATGTCAGACAAATTAGCCAAGCCTTTTTTAAAATGGGCTGGTGGTAAAACTCAACTTTTAAATGAAATAATGATAAATCTTGGCTTTTAATTTTCTTAAATGAATCTAAGTTCGATTAACTATTCTGTTTCGCAGGAAAATATTAAATTTAGCGATATTTAAATATTGCCTAAATGAAACGTGTTTTTGAGGATTCATTCAAAAGTCAGCTACGAACAAATCGTATATTATTGCTATCTGGTCCACAGCATGTTGGCAAAGTTGCTTTCTCTGAAAAATGTCTGAAAGAGTTGAATTTGGATCACGAAATAATTGATTTTCGCAACAGCAAAATCAGAAAAAAATTTGATAAACTCTCTCGAGAAGAATTGCTTTGGTACTTCAGTCAGCATGCATTTTTCATCCTAGGTGATGCGCAATTATTTGATGCTCTACAATTGGTACTCGACGAAGTGTTGTCTGAAAATATAAAGTCTACGTGTATTCTTTGCTGTGCTTTTGAACCTCCAATTGTAAATGAACTTAAAGAGGCACTGAAATGGGAAGGATTGGAATTCTTTTTTCCGGCGCTAACGTATTACGAGCTAACGCAGCTGTATGGCATGGTTTGCGAAGAACAACGAATAGAAAAAAGACTCATTTTTGGTGATTATCCACAAGTAAGCGATTTGCACGAGGAAGCAACGGATACACTTACAAAAATTGTGGACGAAATACTTGATTCAACGAAATTAGGAGCTGAAGATCGTGTGAATAAGAAAGACGCAATGATTCGCATCTTACAAACCGCAGCGCATCTAATCGGCCAACCCATCTCATTTAATCAAATTGCGGAGCGTGCAGGTGTTGATAATGAAACCGCAGAACGTTATCTGAAATTGTTCGAAAAAGCACATCTGTTGTTTTTGCTGCCAAGTTTTCATTCAGAATTGAAATATGAGTTGAAAAAAACACACCTCATTTATTTCTGCGACAATGGAATTCGAAATGGAATCATTCGAAATTTCAACCCGCTAAACATGCGAATGGACGAGGACATTTTATGGAAAAATTGGCTTATTTCAGAACGTATCAAATGGAATCGAATCAATGGGAAAGAATATCAGTATTTCTTTTGGAGAAGCCATACACGTCAGCAGCTCGATTTCATTGAAATACAAGAAAACTCAAAGCAGGCCTATAAATTCTCTCTAGAAAAAAAGAAATTGTTAAAGGAATCTCCTTTGTTCAAATCTTACTATCCAGATGTTATTTTTAAAACCATCAACCGTTCTACTTATTTGACGTTCCTAACTAGAAAATAAATCTCCACGATTTTTGAGATAAACACTATGAAATTTATAAATCAACTGGCAGCCTATATCAAAGAAAAAGATTTTGATTTAAGGGCTTTGACCATTATACTACCTTCCGAACGAGCAACTAGATATTTAGTTGAGGCATTATTGTCGGTGTATGGAAAACCAATTTTCTCACCGGAAATTACAACCATTGACCGCTGGGTAAAAAAACATTCCTTGCCGATAATCGATAATACAAGATTATTAATTACTCTTTATCAAATGTTTCGTGAAACGGAGGAAGGTAAAAACGAATCGTTTGAAGAATACATGAATTGGGGTTCCATGTTGTTGAGTGATTTTGATGACATAGATCGCTATATGCTGAATCATGACCAGGTTTTTAAAAATTTAAAAGCCATTAAAGAACTTGAAAGCTGGAAAATCGACGAAGAAAATTATTCCGCCTCTCAAAAAAAATTCATGGAATTCTGGGATCGTATTCCAAAATACTATAACACTTTACATCGTGAATTAGATAGAAAAGGATTATTGACGGCAGGACGTGCTTACAGAAAACTTGCGGAAAATCCTGAAAAAGTATTTGAAACGAATCAAAATCAACAATTTATTTTTGCAGGTTTCAATGCGCTTTCCCTTTCGGAACTCACCATAATAAAAAAACTAATCCGAAGAAGTAGAGCAGATTTTATAGTGAATGCAGACAAGTATTACTTAGAAAATAACATTCATGAAGCTGGAAGTTTTTTAAGAAAAAACCTGTCATTTCTTGAAATAAATGCACCAATTTATATTTCAGATAATTTATCGCAACAAGAACTAACAATTGATGTAATTGAGTGCGCTCAACATACTGGGCAAGTAAAAGTAGCTGCCACCGAACTGGCCAAATTAGCGCCTTCAGAAATGAACGAAACGCTGGTTTTACTTGGTGATGAATCGTTGATTGGAGCGATGGTTAAAAATATACCGTCAACAGTTGGAAAGGCAAATATCACCTTGGGATTACCTTTAAGTCAGACACCTGTAAAATCTTGGGTGGAGCTTATTTTTGACATACAAGAAAACAAGCAACGTTTTAGGAGTGAAGCCTTGTATTACAAAGACTTACAGCGAATAATTAACAATGTGCTTGTCCTTTCTGTTTTAAACAAGGATGAAAAGAAACAATTAGTTGACCTAGAACAAGAAACAATTCGAAAAAATAAAGTTTTCCAAAAAATAGATGGCCTAAAAATCGGTGAAGTTTCTTCCGAAATAATAAAAAATCTTTGCATCAATTGGAAAACTGACTGGAGACTTGCCATGGTGCAAATCAGAAATTTAAATGCCATTATATTACAACGAATTCCTGAAACTGCAGAATTTGAAAAGAATATCATTTTGGTTTTCGATGACGCCTTGCTGGAATTTCAGCGAATAATCGAAGAGGGGATACCAGAAATGGCTTTGAGAAGTTTTAAATCGTTGTTTTATCAGCATTGGAACAAGAAAAATATTGCGTATCATGGAAATCCAACACAAGGACTTCAAATCATGGGTTTGTTAGAAACGCGTTTACTTGATTTTGAAAGGGTTTTTATTCTCGGGTTTAACGAAGGTAAACTTCCAGGGACAAATCCTGTCAAAACAATTATTCCAATGGATTTGCGCTATGGTCTTGGATTGCCTTCAACGAGAGAAAAACAAGGAATTTTTGCACATCATTTTTACCGCTTGTTGCATCAAAGCAAAAAAATGGTAATTACTTACACTACTGCGATGGAACAAATAAGCAGTAATGAAGCAAGTCGATACCTTTTACAATTGAAGTTGGAGCTTGCAAAAACAAATAAAAATTTAAAGCTTCAACATCATTATTATTCGGTTCCTTTTCCAGAAATAACTGAACTTTCAGCAAATATTGTTCAAAAGAAACCTGAAATTATAGAACGTTTGGATACTTTTTTTGAACGCTCGATTTCTGCATCTGCGTTAAATAAATATATTAGTTGTCCACTAGACTTCTACTACCGCTACATCGTTGAGTTTGGTGAGGAAAAATCGGTAGAAGAAGACATCGAAACCAATACGTTTGGATCATTTATTCATACAACGCTTGAACTTTTGTTTCAACCATTTGCCCAACGAGATAAAGATGGTAATTTTATTACTCCAGCACCAGGAAATATTTTACCTGCAGACATTGATCAAATGCTAATTCAATACAAAACAATCCTGCACAAAGAATTTTTAATATACTTCAATGGTGATGAACAGCTTTTCATGAAGGGAAAAAATTTACTTAGTTACGAAATGGCTATGGAAATCACAAAGAATGTTTTATTAAAAGAGAAAACATTTCTTATGGAAACCGATGAGCTTGTTTATATTGAGCAAGTAGAAGCTGCCATGCAAAGTGAGGTTGAGATTGATATTAATGGGGTTAAGAAAAAAATAAAATTCAAAGGTTTTATAGATAGAATTGATAGAGTAGGGGATAAATATCGTGTGATTGATTACAAGTCAGGCAGAGTAAAAGACGATGATTTAAAATTTAAAGTTGTTGAAGAAGGATTAAAAGTTTCATTTGAAAAAACCAAACATGCTTTGCAATTGTCGCTTTATTGTTTGTTTTTTAAAGAAAAGTATAATTTTCTTCCAGATGAGGCCAGAATCGTTTCCTTGATAAACTTAGACCAACAGTTTAAATTGTCTTCTGATAACGGAATTTCAGAGATGACCGTGTTTTTTAAAGAGCTTGTTCAGGAAATAATAGCTGAAATTTATGATTTAGAGTTGTCTTTTGAACACAATGAGAAAGCCAAATACTGCAGTTATTGCACATAAAAAAACCTGAAAAGAAAAATAGAAACAAATAATGCTGCTAAAATTTTTTTCAGGTCTCTGCAAGTTAAATAAAACCAAAATGAACAAACGTTTTTGTTCTGTATGGTCTATTGACGATCCAACAATAAATTAGGTTGCTTTAAATTTAGAAAAAAGATAATTTTTCTAAATAAAATTAATATAATTCCATTTTTAATGAGGAACGGTAATCTTTAATTTCCTCGCGATTTATTTTATGATCGGCGTTTTTCAGAAGATTCAAAAGATAAAGTAAGTTCTCTTTATCATCAATTTCGATCGGATACTCATTTCCTTCTTCATCTTCTTCAAATTGTGCTTCTACATCAAAACACTCATTTTCTTCAAGGAATTCGTAAGTCAAGCGTAAAACCTTAACCACTAAAGGATCTTGTTCTTTCAATGCTAACTCTCGTAAAGCCTTCAAATCGTCAATCAATTTTGGAGCTTCAACGCCTTTCTTTTCAACATTTTTAATAATGGCATCTAATTTCTCGTTAGCAAGAGCAGTTTTCATAAATTTCAATTTTCAAGGCAAAGTTAATGAGTTTAGCTGAATTATAAACAATTCATTATAGACAATATCACATTTGTTTTTAAAAAAGCAGTTTAAGAAATCGTAAATTTGTGGTATGCAATTTTTTATTCAGGCTTTCAGTATTGGATTTTTACTCAGTATCATGATAGGTCCTGTGTTTTTTGTGTTACTAGAAACGAGTATTACTAAAGGCTTCCGAGCTGCTGCTTCGTTTGATCTTGGGGTATTGATAAGCGATGTTCTTTATATTTTAATTGCCATAATGTTTATGGAGCAAATTAAAGGACTTGACACAGGTACAAACAAAGTTCTTTTCGGCTTTATCGGTGGAGCAATTTTCATAATTTATGGATTATTTACTTTTTTCAAAAAACCCGTTTTGAATGAAAAGACCTTGCTTGATTCCGAGGAAAATGTTGTTAATCAAACAGCGATAGTTACACCTACAAAAGATTACATTATGCTGGGTTTAAAAGGATTTTTGTTGAATTTTGCAAATCCTTTGGTCGTGTTTTATTGGTTGAGTGTAGCTTCATTTGCAAATCAATTTGCCCCAGATAAATCAAGTATTGGCTGGGTTTTTCTTTTTGTTGGAATCGTATTACTTACTTTTTTCGGTGTAGATGTTTTGAAAATTCTTGCAGCAAAAAGATTGCGTCCACTTGTGAATCAAAAATTATTGACAGCTTTGAATCGCGTTATAGGAATCGTTTTCTGTTTATTTGGGATTTTCCTAATTCTACAAAATATAATCCATAAACCGTAACATTCTCGTTATTTCCAATTCTAGTTGCATGAAATATCTTGTTTATCTTTTTATTATTCTTTTACCTCTTTCAATCTTTGCTCAGAAAGTTCAAAGTGAGAATTTATCTCCAAAGGTTCGTCTATATTGGGATGCGGAAAATCGAAAATTACAGGCTACCGGTTCCTATTTTACAAGTGAGGTGTTTCCTAACACAACTGAAAAACATGGGAAATGGTTGTTTTATTCTTACATGGGAGTGTTGGAAGAAGAGACTAATTTCTACAAAAACAGAATACATGGAAAGCAAACGATCTATTTTCCTGATAAGAAAGTTAAAAGCATCGCTTTTTACAAGTTCAATGTTCCAGATAGTACTTACAAAGAGTGGAATAAAGATGGGAAATTAATTATTTCAGGGATTTACGATTTAGGAAGTCCTAATGGAAAGTGGGAATATTTTTATGATAATGGAAATAAAAAGTCCGTTGAGGAAGTCATTAATGATACCATATACATAAGACAATATTGGGAGAATGATTCGGCCCAAACGCAAACAATTATCGATGGAAATGGATTTATTCAATCATTTTATATCAATGGTAATCTAAAAGAGTATTATACATTTCAAAATGGCCTCAAAACGGGTCCATTCTCCGAGTATACAGCAGGTGGGTCACTGTCTGTTGGTGGTGAATTTTTAGAAGGAAAGAAAAACGGTATTTGGGAGTTTTTCAGTGTAGACAGAGCACTAGAAAAAAAAGTTTCTTATGCTAAAGATTCTCTTGATGGGGAATATATTGTGTTTTTTGCAGATGGAGACACAATGACAAGAGGTTACTATTCAAATGGTAACAAAACTGGTAAGTGGTTTTGGAAAAACGATAACCAAAAATTGGATATGGATGGAAGTTTCGATAATAATTTGCAAGACGGAACTTGGAATTACTATTTTTCTTCTGGTGAATTGTCTTACACAGCGAATTTCTCAAAAGGCAAAAAACACGGTGCTTGGCATTATTTTTATAAAAATGGTGTTGATTACCGAAAAGGAAATTATAACAATGATTTAAGAGAAGGTCTATGGCAGACGTGGTATGAAGATGGAACCTTGCTAATGGAAGGGAAATACGAAAAAGGAAAAGAAGAAGATGAATGGCGAAATTATTGGGATAGTGGTGTTCTGAAAAATAAATCATCATTTAAAAAAGGCAAATTAAATGGAGAATGGTTATCCTATACTCCTCAAAAAACATTGGTCATTCAAGGGAAGTACAAAAACGATTTGAAAGTAGGAGAGTGGCGCGATTATTACAACAATGGTAGATTAAAAGAGGTTAATAATTACAAGGTTATCAAAACAAAAAATAAAAAAAATGATGTTGTTATTATGGGTATGAAAGAACTTGTAAGTGAGCAGCATGGCAAATACGAAGCTTATTCTCACCTCGATTTTCAATTAAAGGCAAAAGGAATTTATAAACATGGATTGAAACATGGAACTTGGTTTGATTATTATCCAGGAGGTGTCATTCCAACTGTTGTTACACAATATAAAAACGGGCAATTACACGGTGTTTTTAAAGAATATGGCCGACGTGGAGAATTATTTAGCGAAATACACTATAAAAATGGATTGAAAGATGGCTGGTTCGTAATTTATGACCGTAATGGAAAAGAATCAGTTCGAAAAATGTTCAGTGAAGGCCTTGAAATGATGCGAAAAGGCGATGGGAATATGTTTGCGCCCTAATTATGCTTGTGCAACAAATTGCGTCAATTCAATAAATTGGTCAACAGAGAGTTTTTCTGGACGTTCATTTGTATACACTTCAGGTAATTCTCTACCTTTCAAAAGTTGTTTCAATGAATTTCTAAGTGTTTTTCTACGTTGATTAAAAGCCATTTTAACCACTTGAAAAAATAATTTTTCATCACAATCCAATTGCTGACGATTATTTCGCGTACAACGAATTACTCCAGATTTTACTTTTGGTGGCGGAATAAAAACGTGTTCATCCACCGTAAAACAATAATGTATGTCGTAAAAGGCTTGAAATAAAACACTGGTAATCCCATATTCTTTAGAACCTGGTTTTTCAGCAATCCGAACGGCAACTTCTTTTTGAAACATGCCCATGATTTCAGGAATCTGGTTTCTGTATTCCAAGCATTTGAATAGGATTTGCGTAGAAATATTATATGGGAAATTACCAACAACACTGAAAGGCTCTTCTCCCATCAATTGTTTTAAATTCATACGAAGAAAATCTCCCAAAATTATTTTGTCATTCAATGTTGGATATTTGTTTTTTAAAAAATCGATTGATTCATTATCAACATCGAGGAACCACAAATCCAAATCTCCTCTTGCAATCAAAAAATCAGACAATGCTCCCATGCCAGGACCAATTTCGATTACATTTTTACAATTTTGATATCCAGTAAATTGATTTGCTATTTTTTCACAGATTGCCTTATCTTTTAGAAAATGTTGACCGAGGTGTTTTTTTGCTCGAACTGTCATATTATTTAAATTCTTCAATTACAGTCAAAAAGGTTCTAAAAGCAGCGAAACGTCCGCTATATTTATCAGCATGATCTTTTTGCAACGCTGTAGCATGAACGTTTTGATATTCATTCATCAGCTCTTCGGAAGGGCACAAATACATTACTGAATAAGTTACACCACCTTCCTCTTCTCCTTGAATTCTTGAAATTCTACTTTCTTTAAAACAATTTGTTGCCATCACATCCGGAATATGTTTTGAACGCATCCACTGCAACCATTCTTCAGAAATTTCAGGGTCAATGCTAACAGTTACATTATATAAAATCATGTTGTAAAGCTAAGAAAAAATAGCAATTAATTACTTTCTAAAACGCCTTGTGCATCGGTAATGTTAATTACATTTCCTAGTAATCCTTCAACCAAGATTCGATTTTTGGCTGAAGCATAATTACTGATTAAAAAGTTTTGTTGCAGGGCATATTCAAAATTAAAATCTATACTGCAGAAGTGATTCTGTAAAATATTAAAATCTTTCTTATTTTTTGAAGGGATTCTTCCATAATCTATTCCAGGAATGGCCATTAAGTGCATGCCTTTGTTTGATTTGAAATAAATTGTGGATTTTGGAGTAGAAATACCTGAAAAAACTGGTGAGTTACTATTTTCCTCCCACATGAAAATTAACAGCGTATAATCTGAATCATTTTTCCATTCCATGTCAATTTTTCCTTTCATTTCTTTTAAAATGGAAGTACTGTTAATTTTTTCGTCTTTTAATTTTTTCAAATCAACAGCTACACAAGTATCGTAAACACCGGCGTAGTGATTACTCATGTCTCTTTCGATTTCACGATAGATTTTTTCGGCTAATAAATTTTTAAATGGAACACGAAGAGAAATCGATGCTCCAAAACTGCCGGTATCTTCCAACAATGAATCTGCATCTTCCGTCTTCATACTGCGAAGTAAAGAATCAATTTCCTTCCTCTCTTTAACAGTAAATACGGTTAAGGATGAGGATTCTTTGAAATTTTGTGTTTCAACATCAAATTTTTGGTTGTAAAAAAAGTAAATAATCCCAAAAACTGCTATTGTCAGAACAAGGGTTAATGAATTTCTAAACACTAATTTTTTGCTTTTCTTAGCCGTAAGGCTGAATTTTATTTCACCCGTTTTAATTTTACTTTTAATTGTTTCAAGGCTCCTTTTTTGCTCTTCATTCAAATTCATTTTTTCCAACTGAAGAATCATCCAATGCGCCAATTTAGCACGGCATTTGGGATGGTAAAAAAGTTGAAGAATCCGTTCAGTAAATTCAATTTTTAAACTGTGTGATGCTCGTGAAAGGCTGTTATGAATTGCGATGCAATCATCTGAAAGTAATAACAATAATTGTTGATGAAATATGGCCTCTTCGTTAGTTTTTGAAATACTAGAAAAAACACTTTCAATTTGTAATTTGATTTTTTGATAGAGCATCTGCTCGAGATACATTCGCTCGTCGTCAACCATTAATTCTAAGAAAGAAAAAATTGACGCCCATTCTGTATTGATTTCTGTTTCCGCCTTTCTGGAAATTAATGGAAGAAAAAAAGGACTTAAGTAAGCTCTGAATTTTTCAAACAAAAAATGCTCTTTCCATTTTAATGTATCCACAAATTTTTCAGTGGAAACCTTATTAAGCAATAAATTTTTCAGAAAGGTACTTTGCTCAATCCAACTATTAAAAATCGAACTTTCGTTGATTTGAGCATTTAAAAAAACCTTTAGTGATTCAGTTCTAACATCATTATTGTGCTCAAGTGTAAGTAATAATTCTTCGTTATCAACGCTTTCGCTTATGTTAAATTCAATTTTCAGGTCTCTTGTGGAAATGTACTGCACGTCCAAATTTAGTTATTTTATTTAAAGAATTTCAAGCCTCCATCAATGGAAATCAACAAAATTTATATACATTTGATTCGATTTTAAATTATAAACTATGAAAAAACTTTTACTTTCTATTTTGGCTGTAGCCTCTTTTAGCTTTGTTTCAAATGCTCAGTCGTGTACCCCAAATCCACAATATGTTGACTCAACATATGGTGTTTGGCCGGATACAACAACGAATTTACCAGGTGCAACTCAAAATGTATTCTACTCTACTAATCTTGATTTTGCAGTACCTGCGACAGTCACACAACAATTAGTGGGAAATGATCCTGCATTACAGATTTTTGTCGGGAGTTCAATAAATAATTTTACTGTGACAAGCGTTGATGGATTGACACCTGTTAATCTTCAATATGTTTGTAGTGCTACAAATTGTGCTTATTCAGGAGGAGCACATGGTTGCGCAAATTTATATGGAACCCCTCCTCAAACAGGAACGTTTCCTTTGACAATAAATATTGATGCTTCTGTTGGGCCTCTTGGACTTAGTCAAACAGTAAGTTTTAGTGGTTATAAAGTGGTGGTTGGTACAGCTGGAATTGTAGAGCAATTAATTTCTCCAATTACTGTTTCTCCAAATCCAGCTAATGATGTTATCAGTATTGAAGGAATTACATCTTCAACAAAAGCAAATTCAGTTTCTATTGTTAATGTTGAAGGTAAAGTGATTGCAACGAAAGAAGTAGGAAGCAACTTGAATATTTCATTTGATTTGTCAGGAGTGAAGTCTGGAATTTATTTCGTTAAAGTTGCTCACGCAAGTGGTGTTGAAACTGTAAAATTCATCAAAGAATAATTCGAAAGAGTAAATTTTTAAAGGAGCTTCGGCTCCTTTTTTTATTTGTAAAAGTTCATTTCATCAATATACTTGTAAACAGGTTCTGTCAATAAATAACGAACATCTTTTCCCTGTTTGATAGCTTCTCGGATAAAACTAGATGAAACTTTCATTACTGGAGCATCCTCACAAATAATTACGTTGTCGTGTGTTTTATAATTGTTTAGAAAATCTCTTGAAATTGAATGTACTTCTTGTTCTTCCTGCATGGTTAAGACACGCGGGTAAACAAACATTTTGTGCTTTTTCAAAATAACTTCGTGGTTAAACCATTTATGAAATGTCCGAAGGTTATCTTCTCCCATAATCAATGAAAATTCATGCTGTGGATATTTTTCATTCAAATAAGTCAACGTGGTAATGGTATAACTTGGTTTTGGTAGGTTAAATTCAACGTCAGTTACTTTTAATTTTGGATTGTCATCAATTGCTTCTTGCACTAATGCATAACGATGCCTGTCATTCAATAATGAAGATTTGTCTTTCAAAGGATTGTGCGGGGTAACAACCAACCAAACTTGATCCAAATCAGTAAATTCAGCCATGTAGTTCGCAATTACTAAATGACCAACGTGAATTGGATTGAACGTTCCAAAGTAAAGACCTATTTTCATTGATTTATAAATTCATTTGCGAGAAGTTTCACTCTTTCAACAGCTTCTTCTAAAACATTGTTTTCGACAACAACATCAAATTCGCTGGAGCGATTCATTTCTTCACGTGCTTTTGAAATACGCATTTGAATTTTTTCCTCTGATTCGGTTTTTCTTCCACGAAGACGTTCTTCAAGTATTTTCAAACTCGGAGGTTGGACGAAAATTGCCAATGCTTTATTCTTGAATATCTTTTTTAGGTTCAATCCGCCGATAACATCCACATCAAAGACTACCATTTTTCCTTCTGCCCAAATTCCATTCAACTCAGATTTTAACGTGCCGTAAAAATTATCTTTGTAGACTTCTTCCCATTCAATAAAAGCGTTTTCTGCTATCTTTTGTTTAAATCCTTCAATGCCAATAAAATAATAATCTT
>CANGLG010000028.1 GCA_947454395.1 Flavobacteriales bacterium | reverse complement strand
AGTTTTTTCTACAATCATTATCGCAGCTGCCGGAAATATGATAAATGATTACTTTGATATCAAAGCAGATCGTATCAATAAACCACAAAAGTTGATAATTTCCAAATACATGAAAAAACGCTGGGCCATTGTTTTACATTGGGGCTTAAACGTTATCGCTGTATTTATATCAATATACCTTTCAGTAAAATATCAAAGTCTGTTATTCGTTTTCGTTCATATTCTTTCAATGAACTTACTCTGGTTTTACAGTGCTTCTTTTAAGAAAAAACTATTTATCGGAAATTTCATTATTGCAATTCTCACAGCGTTGGTGCCTCTTCTTGCTATTTGGTTTTTTAAAACGCTCAATGAAAGTTCTTTGCCTTTTTCTCCATATAATTCGAAGACATGGACAACAAATCTAAATTATTCATTTATTTATTTTTTAGCAATCTGCGCATTCTTTCAGAATTTGGCAAGGGAAATCAGTAAAGACATTCAAGATATTTCAGGCGACAAACTTATTTCTGTTTACTCGCTTCCAATGAAATATGGAATAAAAAACACAGGTTACTTTGTAGCTTTATTGCTTCAAATTCCAATTTTTGTATGGGCTATCTTTTATGTTCAATTTCATTTGCAGTTGAATACTTTATCCATTATACTGCTAGGAATTTCAGGAATAATAAATTTAGTCTGTATGATTTTAATTTTGATGAAAAGAGATTACCCATTTTTATTAATTAACAGCTTAATGAAATGGGGTATGTTCATTGGTCTTACTTCACTATACACAAATTTTTAATGAAACTCGTTTTAGGTTCTGAATCTCCAAGAAGAAAGGAATTATTATCTGCATTAGGTTATTCTTTTCGCACCTTGAAACCCAACGCTGACGAATCTATTCCTGAAGGAATGGAAATTAATCGGGTACCTCAATTTTTGGCAGAATTGAAGTCTGAGATATTAATTCCTCAAATTGAAAACGATGAAACAATAATTTGTGCAGATACTATTGTTGTACTTGAAAATCAAATTATAGGAAAACCCCTTGACTATGATAATGCATTATCTATATTAAAATCACTTTCAGGCAAAACACATCAAGTTCTTACTGGCGTAAATATTCGAAATCATTCGAACTCTTTTTCATTCACTTCAAAAACAGAGGTTACGTTTGCTAATCTATCTCATGAACAAATTGACTTTTATATCCGTGAATTTAAACCATTTGACAAAGCTGGTTCTTATGGAATTCAAGATTGGATTGGCATTTCATTCGTAAAAAAAATAAATGGATCATATACAAATGTGATGGGCTTACCGACATGTGATTTGAAAATCTATTTGGATAAATACTAAAAAAAAAGAGTTGCCTTTTTGACAACTCTTTCGAAATTAGTTTATTAATTTCTTATTTAATAATTCTGAAATTCACACGGCGATTTTTTGCGTCTTTCAATTCTTCATCATCGTTTACTTCATCAATTTCAGGATTTGCAACTTCCGCACCTTTGAATGATTCAACAAGACGACTCTTATCAATACCTTGACCGACAAAATATTTCACAACAGCATTTACACGTTGTCTATCCATATCCTCGTACTCATTCTTTTCGTCTCCTTTAATTTCTGTTGATCTAATTTCAGCTGCACTATCTTCCTTAGAATCATTGTGTCCTTCGATTTCTATGCGCATTGTTGGATTGGCTTTCATTTCTCCTATAACATAATTCATCATTTCCTTTGCATTATCGGAGAATGCTGCCTTCCCGAATCTAAAATAAGCTATGTGAGCCTCAATTTTCTGAGCCGGAGTCATTTTCGGAGTTAACTCAGGTGTTTTTGTATATATTAAAGTTGAGAAAGTCGTTTCTAATTTTGGAGGAGTTGCATTGTAACATGGGCAGTCTTCTGGTTTATCTACCAATTTAATTATTACATTATCGATATAATAATAAGCTTGAGCCAATTGATCTACCTCACTATCTTTTGGCTTTTTAACTGCCATAAATTGAGTTGCTTCATTTTTATCAAAGTTACCGATAGTTATAAATTTCTCATCCCCTTTCGCAGTATATATGTTACACACTTTCTCCCAACCAAAAAATCCAGAATAGATTTTATTAGTCTGACCTTTCATTACTTTTTCAACAGTATAAATTGGTCCAGGACCTCCATTTGCTGGTGTCTCTTTTGAAAAATGAGCAGCAATATTGTTCACTGCAAATTTGGAGGATTCCGATAATGAAACTGAAAATTCAACGCAATATGTCAACCCTTTTTTTAATGTTACATCCTCTTTATCTTTCTTTAAAGGAATTGTAATATAGGTTCTTTCAACCGCAGCTTTTCCTGGCTTATAAAGACATATTCCTGCATAATTTTTGCCGCCATCGTCTTTAATTGGGTCTTCAACACCCATAATATTTTTTGGAACACCAACATCACCAGTAGTTGAAGATGAATATAAATCTGCCTTCAATTCAGTAGGTGATGACACACCTTTGTCAACCAAATCAATACCCCCAATTTCAGATACAGTTTCACCATCCTTTAAATATTCAAAACCCATTTTAAGAATTTCCTTTTCATTGGATTTTTTACCTTTCTGCGATAAAACTGGATTTAGTGCTCCAAAAACGAAGAATGCTAATGACAAACTTCCAACTTTAGCGAAATTAAATTTCATAACTTTTAACTGTTTTAATAAATACTTTAACCTTTTCAGGATCAATATCCGGATAAACTCCGTGACCCAAATTTACAATATGTCTTTGACTTGTGAACGATTTCAGTAATTTAATTGTCTCATTTTCTATAACTTGATGAGAACCATATAATACACAAGGATCTAAATTACCTTGCAAAGTTTTGCTTTCTCCAACCAATTTCCTTGTTTCCGACGTGCTCATGTTCCAATCCAGACCTAAGGTTGTACAATTTAATTTTGCTACATCAGGAATGGAGGCAACAGCACCTTTTGAAAAAACAGTCATTGGTACATTTGGAATGGCATCCACAATTTTTGCAATGTATTTCAATCCGAATTCACTATATTGATCTCTACCCAAAATCCCGGCCCAAGAGTCAAACAACTGCAAAGCATCTGCACCTGCAACCAATTGAGCTTTCAAATACTGAATCGTCACTTCTGTGATTCGACTTAGCAATTCATGTGCCAAAATAGGATTCGTGTAAAGTAACTTCCGTGATTCAGAAAATGTTTTAGAACCTTTACCTTCAACCATGTAACAAAAAATCGTCCATGGTGCACCTGCAAAACCAATTAATGGAACACGTCCATTCAATTCCCTTTTGGTCAATTTTAATGCTTCTAAAACATAAGAAAGTCGATCTTCTACATCGATGTTTTTATCAAGTAGATTGAATTGTTCCTGCGTACGAATGGTATTTTCAAACCAAGGACCACGTTGCTCTAACATTTCGTATGGCAATCCCATCGCTTCAGGAACAACAAGAATATCTGAAAAAATGATTGCTGCATCTACATCGAGTAAATCAACAGGTTGAATTGTTACTTCCGATGCGAATTCTGGTGTTTCAACCAATTCTTTGAAACCAGATAATTTTGCTCTTACAGCTCGATATTCAGGTAAAATTCTACCAGCTTGACGCATCAACCATACAGGATAACGCTCAATTGCCTCTCCCCTATGCGCTCGTAAAAAAAGATCGTTCTTAAATTCCATGTTTTGCAAAGGTAAACAATCGCTGAAAATGTTACCAATCAATTTCAGTCTTTTCCAACATTCTCAAAAACTCATTAGCTTTACTAAAGTGCTTGCATCCAAAAAAACCGCGATGTGCAGATAATGGTGAGGGATGAACAGATTTAAGAATCAAATGCTTTGATTTGTCAATCATTTCCTCTTTAGCAATAGCTTTTGAACCCCAAAGCATGAAAACTATTCCCTCTTTTTCTGAGTTAATTTTCTGAATGACTGCATCTGTGAATTTTTCCCAACCAAGACCTTTGTGACTATCCGGTTTACCTTCCTCAACGGTTAGAACTGTGTTTAACAATAAAACACCTTGTTTCGCCCATCGATCTAAATTTCCGTCTGAAGGAACTATTTTTCCTAAATCTGACTGAATTTCTTTGAAAATATTATTTAAACTTTTCGGAAAAGGCTTTACATTTGGTTCAACTGAAAAACACAATCCGTGTGCATGACCTCTTGTAGGATAAGGGTCTTGACCAAGAATAACAACCCTCACTTCATCTAGGGGACATAAATCAAAAGCACGAAAAATCTCATTTCCTTTTGGAAAAATAAATCCCTTTTTTGAAATGTATAAATTTCTTATTTCATTGGTTAATTGAACGAAATAAGGTTTGGTAAACTCATCTTTCAGAACTTCTTTCCAAGAAGCGTGAATAGCAACATCCATGAAAAACTAAATTTTGTTCAATTCTTCTTTGATAAAATCCGCAAGGGACTTCAAGTAACTTTTAGAAAAATCAAATTTCACATTCGCTGTTTCGTAAATTTCAGGGATACTTTTCGTGTATCCTATTTTCAAAGCCTCTTTGTAATTTTCAACGGCAAAACCATAGTCTTCAATACTATTTTTCCAAACTCCTAAGGCTCCTAATTGTGCGATTCCATATTCTATGTAATAAAACGGAACTTCAAACAGGTGCATTTGTCGTTGCCATGAAGTTTCCAACATGTCTTCGTAGCCAGACCAATCTGTCAAGCCCGTTCCATAATCAGCACTTAACTTTCTCCAATAAGCATAACGCTCCTCGATAGTATGATTTACATTTTCATAGACCCAATGTTGAAACGCATCAATTTGCGCTATCCAAGGTAAAATTTTCAGTATTCCCTCAAGTTGCTCGCGTTTAGCCCTATTTAAATCGTCTTGATTTGAATAAAACAAATCCCAGTATTTCATGGTAAGCATTTCCATTGACATAGAAGCTAATTCATCAACTTCAGATGGTAAGTTTTTAAATCCAGTTAATTTTAAATCGCGACTTAAAAACGAATGAACGGCATGTCCAGCCTCATGAACCATGGTAACCAAATCTCGCTGTGCTCCAACTGCGTTCATGAAAATAAATGGAACTCCTATTTCGTAAAGTGGGTAATTGTATCCTCCGGGAGCTTTTCCTGTTTTCGATTCTAAGTCCAAATGTCCCATTTCCTCCATTGTTTGAATACAATCTGCAAAGTAAGAATCAATTTTGCCTAGAATTGAAATCGTACCATCTAACATCTCTTTCCCTGTTTGAAAGGGCTTCAATGGAGCTTTTCCTTCCGGATCAACCTCAGCATCCCAAGGCTTAAATTTGTCTTTACCGAGTTTATCAAGTTTCTTTTTTTGAATGTCTTTTACCAATGGAACAATTAATGATTTTATTGCTTCGTGGAAATTAAAACAATCTTCTTTTGTGTAATCAAAACGGCCTAATGCTTGGAATTTATAATCCCTGAAATTTTCAAATCCAGCATTCACTGCAAGTTCGTGACGTTTTTTAATGAGTTCAGAATACAACTCATTTAAAGCATCAACATCTAGTCTTCTGCGATTGGAAATTTTTTCAAAAATAGATTTTCTTAAACTTTCATCTTGCTCCTTTAAAAATTGAGCTGCTTTTTGCATAGTTAATAGAACACCTTCGTGTTCTATTGTCTGCGCTCCACTAATTGAACCAAACTCTTGACTTTTCTCATTCAAAAAGGCTTCAATTGATACATTTTCCTCACGAAACAAATTGAGTTGTGTTTTAACAGATCTGAAATAAATACGATAAGCATCATCTGCCATAAAATCTTTTACGAATGGACTCTGCATCAATTTACGGTTAAGCTGATCGTCAAGTGGTGCTAATTCTGGTTGAATTTTAGAAACAAACAAAGTGTAAGCATTTGAAAATTCCTCGTTCTTCGTATCAATTGACATTTGAATATAACGCCAGGCCATATCTTCCTCCAATACAGCATCAAGTTCACTTCGGTCGAATAACCACTTTTCAAAATCTTCTTTATTATCGATTGAACGATTCAAAAGATTATCAAAATAGGGTTTGATTGCTTCCCAAGAATTAATTTCAAGTTCATTTGCAACAAATAAACGTTGATTTCTATCGATTTTCATGATAATATATTTTTAAGAACATCAAAAAACAATCGAATTTGATGTAACAACATAAAAAGAAAGTTAACTTTTTTGTAACTATTTACCTCTTGAACTTCCAGTTTTTACTGGCGCAGCTTTCTTAACACTTGCAGGTTTTGCTGACTTTGATGGCGTTTTAGAGGTGGCGGAAGCAGTTTTCTTTTTTGATTCTTCTTTTTTAGAGCTCGCCTCTTTTACTGATTTTTCTTCTTCAATAGGCGCTTCTTCCTCTGTCGGTTTTAGCAAATCTGCTTTTTGAAGTAAATTATACCACTGAAACATTTTTCTGATATCAGAAGGATAAACGCGTTCTTGGTCATAATTAGGAAGATGGTTTTTCAACTCTTTCTCAAGAACTTTTATATCTTCCTTGTGATTTAAACCTTCTTTGCCCTCGTTTTTATCATACATTGACTTTAATACTTCAGTCAATTTAACATCATCTTCGTAGGTAAAAATGCTTATATCTTCAAGCGTAGAGATTTTTTCTGATGCATAGGCCGGAAATCGTTTTTTGTCAATCATTGATTCAACAATCACATTGTTTTTCCCTTGCGCAACAACTTTAAAAAGACCCGGACGACCGGAAATAGCAATAATACCTTTAAGATTCATAAATAAGAGTTAATTTGTTTTCAAAAATAGAAAATCTTTCAATTCACATTAAAAAAAATCAAATAAGTTATTTACAAAGATTTTATATCAATTTCATTTTGGAGATAAATAACTTTTCAACTTGCTTTTTTAAAATACTTGATAAACTCAAGGAGAACCAAAACAAAAATTGCGGACAAGAAAGCAATTGATAGTTTCTGTATGTTACAAAATTCAAAGTCAAACAAAAGTCTTAATGCTGGAACAAATAAAACAACACCTAGCATTAATAAAGCTAAAAGCAACATAAATAAAGCGGAATAGTTTTTTTCAGTGAATACTGCTAAGAAAACTCGAGTATTAGATAACTTCGTCAGAATCAAAAATATATTTCCAAGTACTAATGTTGAAAAAGATATTGCTCGCGTTTGTCCTGTCGGATAATTTTTCCAAATGCAAAAAAAATAAACCACTAAAACCACTAAAAACAATAACAATCCACTAAACATGCTGTTTAAAATATTTTTCAATCCAAAAAAAGATTCTTTTTGATTTCTTGGAGGTCTAGACATAATTGACTTTTCTTCTTGTTCTGATTCAAATGCCACAGAACAAACTGGATCTATAATCAACTCAAGAAACACGATATGTAAAGGCATCAAAAGCACTGGCAGACCATTAAAAAAGGCAGGAATAAGTGATAATCCAATAATTGGAACATGAATCGCTAAAACATAGGACATCGCTTTCTGAAGGTTATCGAAAATTTTCCTTCCGTTCCGAATAGCTGCGACGATTGATGCGAAATTATCATCCAATAGAATTAGTGCAGAGGCTTCACGCGCTACGTCAGTTCCTCTATTTCCCATTGCAATTCCAATATCTGCAGATTTTAATGCCGGCGCATCATTCACTCCGTCACCAGTCATTGCAACAACATGTCCATTTGCCTTGAATGCATTTACAATTCTCAACTTCTGTTCTGGAACTACCCGAGCGAAAATATTAATGTTATTTATTTTTTGTTTTAATTCGGTATCATTTAATCTGTCCAACTCCTCCCCTGTAATTAATTCCATTTCTGTAGCCATTCCAATTTGACTTGAAATACTTCGAGCGGTAGTTGGGAAGTCCCCTGTGATCATTACCACGTGAATTCCTGCTTGTTTGCATTGCTTAACAGAATCCGGAACTTCTGGACGAACAGGATCTTCCAATCCTAAAAAACCGAGCAGCGTAAAATCAAAACCGTTTTGTGTATCTGGAAGTTCTTTATCTGTGAATTTAGCTCCCGCAATACCAATTACTCGTAAACCTTTGTTTGCTAATTCATGAACAACTTTTAATTGAATTGATTTTTCATCATCGGAAAGTTTGCACAAACGAATTATTGCTTCGGGAGAACCTTTGGCTGAAACGTTTGACTCAAGATCATCGGAAAATTCCAAAACCCTTGTCATTGCAGTTAATTCTCTACTTAATGGATATTGTCTAATAAGCACAGGATTTAAATTTTGATTAAACAACTGCGAAATATATGTTGAAGTAATAGCTTGTTCCATCGGGTCCTTGGAATTTTGTTGTGAAGCATTGTGGGCTACAAAAAGAAAATCATTTATCAAATGCTTGTTTTCAGTAAACTCGTGTTTATGAAATAATTCATTTTTACAATAAATCGCAGCTACTTCCATATTATTTTGCGTGATTGTCCCTGTCTTATCAACACATAAAACGCTCGTTGAACCAAGTGTTTCTATTGAAGCAGGAGTTTGCGTTAATACATTGTTTTTTGTCAGCTTCCAAGCTCCTAATGCTAAAAAAACAGTCATTATCACAGGGAATTCTTCTGGTAAAATAGCCATTGAGGTTGCAATTCCTTTAAGGATAGAATCAATTAAATTCCCACGTGTAGTGTAATATGCAAAAAAAACAATTATTGAAAATACCAGACCAATAAAAAACATTGCTCTGACTAGTCTTTTCATCTCTTTTTGTAAAGGTGTAGCAGGCTGATTTATTCCTATTAAGGAATTTCCAATTTGACCATACTTCGTTTTTATTCCCGTAGAAATAACTTTGGCTATTGCTTTCCCTTGAATTACCAATGTGCCACTATAAATTATTTGAGGACTGTCTGAATCATTTTTAGATACCGGGACAGATTCACCGGTGAGTAGCGACTCATCGACCATCAGATTCAGACTTTCAATTAGTTGAGCATCCGCAGAGATCCGCTCTCCTTCATTTACAATAATAATATCGTCTGGAACTAGCTCCCTGCCTGGAACAATAATTTCTTGTCCATCTCTAATTACACTTGCTTTGGGAGAAGAAAGCTTTCTTAAACTTTCAAGTGAATTTTCAGTTTTTAAATTTTGATAATAAGTTATTAAAATAATAATTGAGAATGCGCTCAATAATATTATTCCTTCCTTGTAATTACCAATAACAGTGTAAAGCAATGCGCTGAACACGAGAAGAATAAACATCGGCTCTTTTAAAACGTTTTTTGCGATGTCAAGCCAATTTTTTCTTTTTACTGAGGGTAGTTCGTTGTAACCAAATTCTACTAATTTTCTTTTTACATCGAAACTATTAAGTCCATTTTCCATCATTTCAAAAATGAGAAATGGATATTTAAGACGTTTACATATTATTTAGATATGTTTAAAAAATTAGAGCTTTAGAAAATTGAGTCTAATCTTTTAATCTTCTGCAAGTACAATAAGTTTGTCGTCTAAATCAAAAATTATTTTATCGCCTTTTTTCGGATTTACTATTACTCCATAGGCATTACTACTATCGAATGCTTGAGAAGCGATTCGGTAACCAATTGCTGTCTGACCTTTTCTTTTAGCGCTTTCCAAAACAGTGTAAAAATCAACCTCTTCACCTACGATTACATAATCAGAAATTGGTTTCAAATAAATTTCGCTTCCATCAGCATCCAGTAAATCTTCAAATACCCGCATTAAATATTTATTTTCGGAAACTTGGGACATCATTAAACTTATTAACTTGTCACTAACAATAAAATCATCTGCCTTAGTTACTTCTGCCAAATCACGATTTCTAACATCAAGCATTTCACTAACAATTTTAAGTTCTTTACCTGTACTCTCCATTATTCGGCGAATATGAAGTAATGAAATCAATGTTTGAGCATCCCCATCTTGAACATCTAATTCTTCTTTGTAACAAAGCAATTGTACACTATCGTAAGTTGTAATATCTAAAGAATCAATTACCTCACCTGCAGTGGTATCCGCTTGTTCAAATTCTAGCTTTATGTTTTTTAAAGATTTTGCCATTTCAAAAATTGAATCCTTATCTGAATCATAAGTCGAAACAACTTTCATATACGAACCATTACCAACATAATTGTCCATTTCACGTATTATGACTTTTGCTCGTTTATTCCATCCAAGCATCAAAACACGTTCTGTTTGAACAGATGAAGAATCAAGATTAACTATCGCTTCTTCTTTAATTTTAAATGATTTGTTTTTGTTTACAATTAATGTTTCATCGTCCTCAGTTATGGCAATTACTTTATCTCCTTTCTGAATAACATATTCCATATCTGGATTTACTTTTACTACCCCATTTGCGAATTGCAAACCCATGACTGCTGAGTCAACATAATCAGAAAGACACTCACCATAAGTTTTACCGATCAATTCTTTTTCTTCATTGAAGTAAATTTCAGCACCATCAAAATCCATTAATTCAGTGTAGACAATACTTAAACCACTTTGACGTGAAGTTTGAACAATTATTCTACCAATTACATCATCTGTTAAAACCAATTCAACCTCATCTTTTCCAACCATTTTTGCAACTTCAAGATTTTTCTCGTCCTTGATTTCAGCGATAATATGGTAAGGTTCTTTTTTTCGTTCGGGATTATTCGTAATGGCAAGAATTGTCTTGATAGTTAAAGGATCTGCATTCCCTTCCTCAGGAGCCAAAACTACTATCGACTTTGCTTGATGTGGATTTACGATTGCTAAATCAACTAAATCATTCGGACAACCACTGCGACAAATTACTTTTGTATTTTTCAAAGTATCTATCTTACTTCTAATCTCATCCTCCATTTCAACTTTGTCTACCTCTGATAAAATAACAATTCGTGGATTCTTCTTGTTTTCATTAGCAATTACTAATTCAGAAATGATTGTGAAAACTTTAGAGGACCAACCCAAAATTAAAGTATGATTTTCTTCAATTACAAAACTCTTTCCTTTTCTTAAATCATCTAACTTTCCTTCAATACCACTCCCTAAAATACCTATCAAAGTTGACAATATGAAGATTCCTCCTAATGTAACGAGAAAAGTAACTGCTCTAAATCCCCATCCTGTATCACCACCCATTGCACCGGAATCCATTGTACGCATTAAATTCTGCCAGATGCTTTCAATAAAACCTAATTGTTCTTCTCCTTCCGGTTTAATTTGTAAAGACCACAAAGTAACTGATGCAATTATTATTACTAACAAAGATAAGACACCTAGAAGGACCATCATTGCGATAGGACCTTTACTCATTATATTATCGAACTTATATCTAAATTTTTGTGCAAATGTTGGTTTTTTCATACTCGATTAAATAAATTGAAGTTCAAGTTTAACCATTTGTTTTTAAATGAATGTAAAGTAAAGAATAAAATTTACAACAATTTAATTCAAATAAATCCGTAAAAAAACTTATCTCTACGAGCACAAATAATACAGACCACAAAGCCTTACCTAAGATTTAGAATCAATTTTATAGCAGTCGATATACTGCCCCAATTGCTAATTCATGCAAAAACTCCTTCCTCTTGCATCAATCTCCTTTCCTTTTCACGCGCCTCAGAGAAATGATTTAGTGGATTATTCCTGCTGCCACCGTATTGTTTGTGTTTTCGTTGATTAAGACAAATGCTCCTGTTTTACGATTTTTTGAATATGAATCAAAACTTATAGATTCTGCGGTTTTAATGTTGACCTTACAAAAATCATTCAAGTTCATAACATCATCACTTTCCAACTCATCATAGGTATGAATGTCAATCTTTGCCTCAATTTCTTTTATAATTGCTTTTGAACGAAAACTATTTTGTTGTAAAAGTAATTTTTGACCGCTCTGATAAGCTTTGTTATCCATCCAACAAATGGTTGCTTCGATGAAATTATCTGTATTTGGCAATTCGTTCGATTTCACAATGGTACTTCCTCGGCTAACATCTAAATCGTCCGAAAGATGAATGACTACTGGATCTCCTGCATGCGCTTCCTCGACTTCAATTTGGTACTTTTCGATTTTGCTGATGTTAGTTTCAATATCCAGTGGAAATATCTGAACGCGATCTCCCTTTCTAAGTGAACCACTCAGCATACTTCCAGCGTATCCGCGGTAATCATGCAACTCATCCGTTTGAGGCCGAATTACATATTGCACTTGGAAACGAGGCTCTTGCGCATCATTCGCTTGGTCAATTTCCACATTCTCTAAAAACTCAAATAACGAATAACCATTATACCAATTTAAATTTCCGGAAGGCTTCACTACATTATCACCAGCCAAGGCACTCACTGGAATGAATGACACTTTATTTAAATTTAATCGTTCCGAGAACTTTAAATAATCCGATTTAATTTCTTCAAAAACAGATTGTTTATACTCAACTAAATCCATTTTATTTACGCAAATCAGGATATGTGGAATTCCTAATATGGCTGAAATGATACTATGACGTTTGGTTTGATCCGTTATTCCGTTTCGGGCATCGATCAGAATAATTGCCAAATCTGTGTTTGAGGCACCGGTAAACATATTCCTAGTATATTGTGCATGACCAGGCGTATCAGCTATAATGAATTTCCTTTTTTCCGTTGAGAAATACTTATATGCAACATCAATTGTAATTCCTTGTTCTCGTTCCGCCCTTAACCCATCTGTTAAAAGTGCCAAATCAATATCGGTATCTACACCAGTTGTTTTACTCTGACGTGTTAATGTCTCAATGATATCTGTTGAAATTGATTTACTATCAAAAAGCAATCGACCAATCAATGTGCTCTTGCCGTCATCTACATTCCCTGCAGTGAAAAATCTTAATAATTTCATGATTTTCAACTCTTTATTCCAAATTACTAGTTGCTAATTACGAATGCTTAATTCTCAATTTAAAAATACCCCCCTTTTTTTCGATCCTCCATCGCAGCTTCGCTCACACGGTCATCCATACGTGTTGCACCACGTTCAGAAATCTTTGTTTCTTTAATCTCCTTAATGATGTCATCAACTGTGAAAGCTTTGCTTTCAACGGCAGCGGTACATGTCATATCACCTACAGTTCTGTATCGAACATTTTTCTTTACGATTACATCTTCCGGCTCGATTTGCACAAATTCATTAACGTTCATCAATTGTCCGTGTTCTGTCGAGATACAGTCACGTTCATGGGTAAAGTAGATAGATGGAAGTTCGATATTTTCTCGTTTGATGTAATTCCAAACATCCAATTCCGTCCAATTTGAAATTGGAAATACGCGCACATTCTCTCCTTTATCAATTTTACCGTTATAGATATTCCATAATTCAGGACGCTGTTTTTTCGGATCCCATTGACCAAATTCATCACGAACGGAGAAAATACGCTCTTTCGCTCGTGCTTTTTCCTCATCTCGCCGTGCACCTCCAATACAAGCATCAAACTCAAATTCTTCGATTACATCCAATAGCGTATAGGTTTGTAATTCATTTCTACTAGGAAATTTACCTTTTCCATCTTGTAGATTTTTAGCCTTAATCGTGTCTTCTACCTTTCGAACAATCAGGCGCTCACCCAATTTTTCAGCTAAATTATCTCGAAACGTTAATGCTTCTTGAAAATTATGACCTGTATCTATATGCACCAATGGAAAAGGAAACTTCCCCGGTCGAAAAGCTTTCAACGCCAAATGAACCAAACAGATGCTGTCTTTTCCTCCACTAAACAAAAGTGCAGGTCGATCAAATTGACCAGCCACTTCTCGTAAAATGTAAATAGCTTCTGCTTCTAATTGATCTAGGTAATCTTTCATTTTTTTACTTTTTGTCCGTAAGACTTTCGGGTTTTAGATGTTTAGGACGTTGAGGCATATGATTTGGCGACAAATGATATATAACTATTTCCTACTTTTCTCTATAACCACAAGTACTAATTCTAAATTCACAACACTTGATTCCTAACTCTAACCTATCAATTACGAAAAATAATGATAATTAAACTTTGCCCTTTTAATGATAAAATTATTCATTTAAAAATTAATAACAGTGGTAAATTTCGATTTATTAAGCAATTCAGTCAGAACTAGAAAAATGAATTTTCGGAAAGAACAAAGATAAAATTTCTCAATCCTTTTAAATGTCGTAACTTTGCACGAAATTTAAAATATATTTATGACATTTGAAGAGCTGGGATTGAGGCGAGAGGTGCTGAAGTCGTTATCAGAATTGGGTTTTGAAGCACCGACCCCCATCCAGGAAAAAGCAATTCCTTACCTGATGCAGGAGGATTGCGACTTTGTCGGCCTCGCACAGACAGGCACGGGAAAGACAGCGGCATTTGGTTTGCCGTTAATTAATAATATCAACACAAAAGCAAAACTTCCACAAGGACTTATTATTTGTCCAACGCGCGAGTTATGTTTGCAAATCACAAAAGATTTAGAGGTTTTCTCCAAATATTTGGATTGCAACGTTGTTTCAGTTTATGGAGGAACAGACATTCGTCGACAAATTACGGATGTAAAAAAGGGTGCAGCAATTATTGTTGCAACTCCAGGTCGCTTGGTCGATTTAATTAATCGAAAGGTAGTTGTGTTGAGTGAGGTTCGCTACGTAATTCTGGACGAAGCGGATGAAATGCTAAACATGGGTTTCAAAGAAGACATAGATGCCGTGTTGGATACAACGCCTATTGACAAAAATGTTTGGTTGTTCTCTGCAACAATGCCCAATGAAGTGGCACGTATTGCAAAAACATATATGACTGACCCATTGGAAGTTTCAATTGGTCACAAAAACCAAAGCAACGAAAACATCGACCACATTTATTATATGGTTAAGGAGCGTGATCGTTACGAAGCAGTAAAACGTTTAATTGATTTCAATCCAAGTATTTATGGTTTGATTTTCTGTAGAACGAAAAATGAAACAGCAGCAGTTGCTGAAAAATTAGGTAAAGAAGGTTACAACGCAGAACCGTTGCATGGTGACTTGACTCAAGCAATGCGCGATCGTGTAATGGCTCGTTTTAGAACGAAAGAATTACAAATCTTGGTTGCGACCGATGTTGCAGCAAGAGGTTTAGATATTGACAATATCACCCACGTAATCAATTACAATTTACCGGATGATATTGAAAATTACACGCATCGAAGCGGTAGAACTGCTCGTGCTGGTAAAAAAGGAGAATCATTGGTTTTAGTAAACGCAAAAGAGATTGTTAAAATCCGTGCGATTGAACGACAAATGCGTACAACTTTTACGGTTGGTTCTATTCCAAACGCAGAAGAAATCTGTGAGATTCAGTTGATGAAACTAATCAACAAGACAATTGAAACAGAAGTTAAAGTGGATGACATCGAGAAATTCATGCCGCAAATTCTTTCTTCATTTGAATCATTATCAAAAGAGGAAGTGATTAAAAAGTTTGTTTCAGCTGAATTTAACCGATTCATTGATTATTACGAACGTGCAGGTGATTTAAACGCTGCAGCTAGAAAAGATGACCGTTCAGATCGAAAAGGCGACAAAGGTTCACGTGCAAGAGAAGAAGGGAAAACCCGCTTTTTTGTGAATATCGGACGTCGTGACGGATTAAATCCAGGAGCTTTGTTACGAGTTGTGTGTGATGCAACCGGTTTAAAATCAGATACGGTTGGACGTATTGACTTAATGACTTCATTCTCCTTTTTTGAAGCAGACGAAGAATACACTGAACGTATTTTGAAAAACGTGAATGGCGCCAACTTCGAAGGACATGAAGTTTCGATTGAAGTAACTACTGCAAAACAAAGTGGTGGTGGCGGAGGAAGATCCGAAGGAAACAGAGGACGTGGTCGTTTTGGAGGCGACTCTAAATCAGGAAGTGGTTTTTCTGGTAGAAGTGGAAGTTCATCTGGTGGAGGAAGAAGCTCATCCGGCGGAGGTAGAAGTTCTTCCGGTGGTGGTGGTTATAAAAGCGGTGGTTTTTCAGGTGGAAAATCAAGCTTTGGTGGTGACCGAAATCGAGCAGATCGCAAGCCAACCGGAAGCGGTGGTGGTGATCGCAGAAGAAGTGGAAAATAAATTGTTTGCAGAATTAATTAGGTTAAAAAATGGAAATTAGAAATATAGCGATTATCGCTCACGTTGACCACGGAAAAACGACATTGGTTGACAAAATGATTGAAGCAGGAAGTGTAATTAATGAGCGTGATCGTCCAACAGGTGAACTAATCATGGACAATAACGATTTGGAACGTGAAAGAGGAATCACTATCGTATCCAAAAACGTATCTGTTACATACAAAGGAACTAAAATCAACATCATTGATACTCCTGGTCACGCCGACTTTGGTGGTGAAGTAGAACGTGTATTGAACATGGCTGATGGAGTTTGTTTGTTAGTTGATGCCTTCGAAGGACCAATGCCGCAAACGCGTTTTGTACTTGGAAAAGCACTTTCAATGGGACTTAAACCATTGTTGGTTATCAATAAAGTGGACAAAGAAAATTGTACACCAGATGAAGTTCATGAGAAGGTATTTGATTTGATGTTTGAATTGGATGCAAACGAAGAACAATTGGATTTTCCAACAATTTATGGTTCAGCTAAAAACGGCTGGATGTCTGAAGACTGGAAAAAACAAACGGATTCTATTTCTCCGTTGCTAGATCGAATTCTTGAATATTTTCCACCTAGAAAAATTGAAGAAGGGAATACACAAATGTTGATTACATCATTGGATTTTTCTTCCTATGTTGGAAGAATCGCAATCGGAAGATTAACACGAGGCGAAATCAACGAAAATCAACCTATAATTATTTCCAAATCAGACGGAAGACAAGAAAAACACCGTATTAAAGAAGTATTTGTTTTTGACGGGATTGAACGCAAAAAAGTAAGTTCTGTACAAGCAGGTGACATTTGTGCGATAACAGGAATTGAAGGATTTGAAATTGGAGATTCTATTTGTGATGCTGAAAATCCAGAACCACTTCCAACAATCAAATTGGATGAACCAACAATGAGTATGTTGTTCTCAATCAACGATTCACCTTTTTTCGGAAAAGAAGGAAAATTTGTTACCTCCAGACATATTTTTGATAGACTTCAAAAAGAATTGGAAAAAAATCTTGCAATGCGCGTTCATGAAACCGATAAGGCCGACAAATGGATGGTTTTCGGTCGCGGAGTTTTGCATTTATCTGTTTTGATTGAAACAATGCGCCGTGAAGGATATGAAATGCAAGTCGGGCAACCACAAGTTATCATCAAAGAAGTTGACGGAGTAAAATGTGAGCCAATTGAAGAATTGACAATCGATTTACCAGAAGAATTTAGTGGAACAGCTGTTGAAGCCGTTACGAAAAGAAAAGGTGAAATGAAAAACATGGTTCCGAAAGGCGAACGTATGATTATCACTTTTGAAATTCCTTCTCGTGGAATAATTGGTTTAAGAAATTATTTACTTACGCAAACTGCAGGTGAAGCAATTATGAATCATCGTTTCTTGGAATACCAACCGTATAAAGGTGAAATTCCGGGACGTCAAAATGGTTCATTGATTTCATTGGAACAAGGAACTTCTATTCCATTCTCATTGAATAATTTGCAAGACAGAGGTAAATTCTTTGTTGCACCGAATGAAGACATTTACGAAGGTCAAGTAATTGGTGAAAACTCACGTGCCGGTGATTTGTGTGTAAATGTTACGAAAACTAAAAAATTAACAAACATGCGCGCTTCTGGATCTGACGATAAAGTTCGTTTAGCACCACCAAAAGTTTTCAGTTTGGAAGAATGTTTGGAATATATTCAAGAAGATGAATACGTGGAAATCACTCCAAAAAACCTACGGATTCGTAAAATTCTTTTGAAAGAAACTGAACGTAAAAGAGGTCACAAGATTTCTTAGTTAAAATAATAAATTCTCAAAAGCAGTCTAATAAAATCATTAGGCTGCTTTTTTCGTAAATACAAACATTCCAGCAATATAATTGCAAATTGAATTCTGAAATTAAAAATTCGAAGAATTGTAATAATTTTGACTTTTAATCGTTTGAGTTAAAGTGAACAGAAACGCACTTATTGTATTATTTTTTAGCAGTTGCTTAAGAGTTTTTGGGCAACAACCAACATTTATGTCTCGTTCGGAATTTGGTGTTCACTTGGGACAAATGTATTACTTGGGTGACTTGAATCAATTTCACCAGTTTTATAACAGCAATTTGGCTGGTGGCGTTATGTATCGTTTCAACTTACAAAATCGATTAGCCTTAAGATTATCTTTTACTGCAGGAAGTATCGAGGCATACGACAAAGATTCTAAAAAACCCCAAAATATTAATAGAAATTTAGATTTTCAATCCAAAATAAGAGAACTTGCCGGAGGAATAGAATTTTACCATTCACCCTTTCAACTTGGCAACAAGAGATACCCTGGGACGTTTTATTTCCTTACTCAAATTGGTCTATTTTACATGAATCCAACAACAACATATAATGGAGAAACAGTTAAGCTGAATGAATTGGGGACAGAAGGACAAGGCAGTTCACTGAACGGACACAGAAAATACAGTAATATTCAATTGTGTGTACCACTTGGAATAGGAGGAAAAATCTCACTCGGAAAAATTGCAACTTTCAATCTAGACATCGCCATTCGAAAAACATTTACCGACTACCTTGACGATGTTGCAAGCGATTCATATACCGATCCTGCTAAACTTTCCTCTGTTAATGGAACAACTGCTGCAGCTTTATCTAACAGAAGCTTAGATGGAAATCGCTTTGGAAAAAGAGGAAATTCAACCACTAAAGATTGGTATGTTTACTGTGGTGGAATGGTAACTATAAAATTAGGAAAGGGAAAGACCTGTACAACACCTCGGTGATTCAGGAATGATTTTTGCTAAGGAAAAACATTGTTTAACCTCTAATTTTTTAGCCATGAAAACTTTTACATTTAAAATTGCTGTATTTGCATTGATGACAATCTTTACTTTTAACAGCTGCTCAAAGAGTAGTGTTTTTCAGTCTCCTTCAATTAAAATTCTTGGAACATGGAAAATAGATAAAGTGAAGTTTTTAAAAGATTTTTCTTTAGGTAGAAAAGATGTTACACAAGATTTTAGTGGTACAACCTATTTGTTTAATGAGGATGAATCAATAGTATTAACATCTCCAACTACCACATCTCAAGGAACTTGGAATATTGAGAATACCTACGATACAAATGCAGAAAGCAATTACGGTACT
>CANGLG010000027.1 GCA_947454395.1 Flavobacteriales bacterium | reverse complement strand
TCAAGTGTTACTTGAAACAAATTCTCAAGTGCATACCGCTACACTTGTAGTACAATAATTCAATTAACTTTTTATGAAAAAAATCATATTCTTTTTAGGAGTTCTATCGTTGGGTGGAATTTCTTTTTCTCAAGTAATTACTCCGTTTACAGTAAGAAAAACAATCACACAGAAAGGAAGTATTTTGTATTTGTCAAACAGCTCGTCAAAAGCTGTTCCTGATAATGTAGTTCAAAATGAAATGCCTCCATCCGGAACCGGTTATGACAATAATTTCACAAATGGTTACATTGATATTGATGCCGATGCAAGTACATTTATGTCAAGTAGTGATCAGCTAAATCTCCCAACTTGTAGTGAAATTAGCTGGGCTGGTTTGTATTGGGGAGGAGCATGTAATGCAGTAAATACAAATTATTCGGTACGAAGTCAAGTGAAGCTTAAGTTAAATTCCGGATCATATCAAACATTAACTGCAGACTATTTGAAAGATAACTCCGTAGGATATAAATCATATCATTGTTTTAAGGATATTACATCATACATAAATACGAATGGTTTAACAGACAAATTTACCGTTGCAAATGTGGTAACCGATGTTGGAGGAAAAAATCTTTTTGGTGGCTGGACAATTGTAATCGTTTATAAAAATAATACAATGACCATGCGTAACTTAACGGTTTTTGAAGGTCTTGCAAATGTTAGTTCAGGTGCAACAACTGTTGACATTCCAATTTCAGGATTTCAAACACCTCTTTCTGGTCCCGTAAATTTTGAAATTGGACTTGTTGCATATGATGGTGACCGTTCTTTAACTGGCGACCAACTTATGTTTAAAGGAGCCACTAGTTTCGTTAATATCTATGATGCGCTTCACCCAGTTTCTGATGTTTTTAATAGCACAATTGCACGAAATGGTGTTTTGACAACATTAAGAATCCCTAGTTACAATAATACTTTGGGATACGATGCTAATATATTTTCTCCCGATAACAGTACCAAAAATTTAATTGGAAACAATGCGATTTCAGCAACTATAAGGCAAACAACAGGGGGTGAAACTTACCTCACTCAGGTTGTTACTTCTGCCATTGATGTTTATGAGCCGGATTTAAGAAGTGCGGTTAGAGTTGTTAACTTGACTCATCCGGGCAGTACAAATGCATCGCCAGGTGACACATTGCTATATTCTGTTAATGGATTGAATATTGGATCAGATCCTGCAATTAATGTGTTTATTAGTGATACAATTGAAGGCAATGCTTTTTATATTCCGAACTCAATAACAATTACATCCGGACCAAATGCTGGTGCGAAAACAGATGCTTCTGGAGACGACCAAGCTGAATATATATCGGCATCGAAGGTAGTTAAAGTCAGAATTGGAACTGGGGCCAACGGATATATTGGTGGACAAGTTAATAATTCCCCTTCCGGTGCAGATAGTACCTTATTTACTTTTAAAGTTCGAGTGTCAAGTGACTGTGCATATATGTATTGTGATAATACAATTAATAATTCAGCACACATCGTTGGAACAGGTAATGTTTCAGGTAATACATTTGATAATAAGAGTAATCCTGGAGTTTTCGATGCAAATGGTTGTGCTATTTCTGGTTCAACAGCAACTCCAATAAATACCTCAGGTTGTTCAATTCCATCTGCTTCGGCAAACTCACCAATTTGTCAAGGAGGTACAATAAATTTTACTGCAACATCTTCACCTAGTGCAACATATTTGTGGACCGGTCCAAATGGTTTTACTTCCACACTTAATAATCCATCTATAACAAATATTCAAGCTGTAAATGCAGGAACTTATACATGTAATATTTTTATTACCGGAACATCATGTCATTTTGTTTATCCATTTGTTGCTGATATTAATATTGCAAATGCAGGAATAGATCAAGTTGGAGCAACAACTTGTGGACTTACAACAATCACTTTAGCGGGTAATATTCCTTCTGGTAGCTCCGGTCAGTGGACAATTGTTTCTGGTACTGGCGGAGATTTTGGAACAGGACATACTTCTACAAGTACAAATCCTACTACAACATTTAATGGTATCGCTGGAAACACGTATTTATTGAGATGGTCTTTGACAAGTCCGGGATGTCCTACAACAACCGATGATGTTACAATTACTTTTTCAGTTGCACCCTCTTTAGCTAGTTTATCAGGAGTTGCTGCAACATGTAATAATCGATTGAATGTTGCTATTACAGGTGGAGTTTCTCCCTATTCGGTAACAATCAACAACGGAGTTGGTACAATAACCAACTATTCATCAGGAGCAGATATCACGGTTAATCCAGCCTCAACAACAACTTACACTTTAACATCAGTTACAGGGGCAAATGGTTGTTCAGCAACTTCACTTTCACCTAGTACATATCAATTAGTTGTTTCAAATGCAATGGGTACAGGAAGTATTACACAAAATAATGCACCTACGGCTTCTGCTTTTATAACTTCACCGAAATATCCAACATCATCTGCCACAGTAGCAGGTACAAATACTTGGTCAAATACGGCAAATACTTACTCAAGTGATAATACTTATTCAACATCAGGAACTAGTTCAGGAAATACTCAGTATTTATATATGGGAGGATTCGGTTTTTCTATTCCAACAAATGCTACAATAGATGGAATTATAGTAAAAGTAGAAAAACATTCATCAGGAGCTACAGTAAATGATAGCCGCATTTCCCTAGCTACAAATGCATCAACTGTATTAGGAAGTAATAAATCTGTTACTGGAGCTTGGCCAACAACTGATGCAATTTCAACGTATGGAACTACTACAGATTTATGGGGAGGTACAACTTCGACAATTACACCGGCAGTCGTAAATGCATCAAGTTTTGGGATAAGAATAAGACCATCGCTCACAACTGGTGCAACTGCATATGTGGATTATGCAACAGTTACAGTTTATTATCACACAGGAACTGGTAGTTCTAGTTATTGTGACAATGCAACAAGTGTAAGTTTTTCAATTTCGGGATATTCAGGTGCAACAAGTTATATTTGGACACCACCAACTGGCGCAACGGTTACTTCAGGTCAAGGAACTTCAACCGCTGTAATGAATTTTAATGGTGCCGGGCAATCAGGGAATTACTCTGTTTCTGTAACACCTTCTAATTCTTGTGGTAATGGTACACCAACTACTATCACGATTCCAATTTCAGATTGTGCTAATTCAACACCTTATTGCATAAAAGGAAATGTTTACTGGGACATAAATGGTAGTGCAGCTCCGGCAAAAGTTGATGGAACTGGTATCGGAACAATAAATGGAACTCAAATGTATGTTTCGGTAGCAAAGACTTCAGGTACAACTACTTGTTTTGCTACTGTTCCTGTCAATTCCGATGGAACTTGGGAAATTTGCAATGCGAGTGTTACTTCATCAACAGCTTTAAGAGTTGTACTTAGTAAAAATAATTATGCTACTGGGACAGCACTTGCAAGTTTACTTGCCTCAATGCCGACTGGGGTTTCAAGTTTAGGTGAAATAAATAATGATATAGGAAATACATTAACTGGAAATGACGGAACTACGGATGGAATAATAAATTTCACAACTGTAGCTTCAATGACAAATAATGAAACAAATCTAAATTTTGGACTTAAAATAAATACTCCTCCAGTTGCAAATTCGAATACAGCTTCTACGAATGAGGACACTCCAGTAACTTTTAACATCACAAGTAATGATACAGATGTTGATGGAACGGTTAATGCTAGTACTGTTACATTATCTACGGCAATTAGCAACGGAACTTGGTCTGTAAATTCATCAGGAAATGTTACTTATACGCCATCTTCAAATTTTAATGGAACAGCTTCAATCACCTATACTGTTAAAGACAATGATAATTTAACGTCAAACTCTGCAACAATTACAGTTACAGTTAATCCGGTAAACGATCCCCCAAATGGAACGGCAAGTTCTGTAACAGCAACTGAAAATTCTCCTTTTATCTTTTCCGCTTCAGATTTTCATTATACAGATCCAGAGTCTGATGCAAATACAGCAATTGTTATTTCTTCTCTACCGAGTTTAGGTTCCTTGTCAGTTAATGGTACGGCTGCATATCTTGGACAAACAATTAATGTTTCTGATATTTCAACAATAATATACATTGCTCCACAAGATCAATCAGGAACTCCATATACTACATTTACATTTACAGTTAATGATGAGGGCATTGGTTCTGTTTCAGGTACCATGACTATTAATGTTACTCATGTTCCTGGTCCTCCAGTCGCAGTAAATGATAATGCTACAACAAATCAAAACACTGCAGTTAATTTTAATATATTATCGAATGATACCAATGCTGACGGAACTTTAGTTAGTAGTAGCGTAGATTTAAACCCAAACAATGCTGGACAGCAATCAACATTAACTATTCCAGGTCAAGGAACATTTACTTATTCCGGTTCAGGTATTGTTAATTTTACTCCAGAATCTTCTTTTTATGGTACAACAGTTCCAATTACATACTCTGTAAATAACAGTTATGGGTACACTTCTAATTCTGCTGAAATTACTGTAACTGTTGTGCCATCAGGAGCTCCAGTAGCCGTAAATGATGCAGCTACGACAACTGTAAATAATTCAGTATCATTTAGTGTTACGAACAATGATACAGATGATGGTACTATAAACCCAGCTAGAGTAGATTTAGACCCTTCATCAAATGGTTTTCAGCAGTCATTGTACGTGAATGGTGAAGGTCAATTTTCAGTTGATTTAACTGGTGAAGTTTCGTTTCAACCGGATTGGAATTTTAGCGGTGTTTCATCAATTACATATACCGTACGAGACAATTTAAATCTAGTTTCAAATGTAGCTACGATTACAGTGACTGTAAATTGGGCAAATACAGCTCCATTTGCCATAGATGATTTTGCAACTACGAGTGAAGACACGCCTATTTCATTTAGTATTACTTCAAACGATTATGATCAAGATGCCTCTCATGGAAATTCAGGTGTGTTAAACTTATCAAGTATAGATTTAGACCCTTATACAGCAGGTAGACAAACAACATTTACAGTTTCTAATCAAGGAACATTTACAGTTAACAACTCAGGTGTAGTAACATTTACTCCTGTGTTAAACTATTATGGAACTGTAACGCCTATTGAATATACAGTTGATGATACTGATCCAACAGCTCCATTGACTTCAAATAATGGATTTATTTATGTAACTGTCACTTCCGTAAACGACGCTCCAGTTGCGGTGAATGATACATATACAAATGCAATGGTTACGTCATCAAATGCAAGTATCACGATTTCTATTTTATCCAATGATTCGGATGTTGATGGAACAATTGATGTTACTTCAGTAGATTTGGATCCATATACAAGTGGTCAACAATTCTCATATTCTGTTTCTGGCCAAGGTACTTATACGGTAAACAACAGTGGAGTTGTAACTTTTAGTTATTCCAGTATTACTCCAGTTGGTACATTAACCCCGATATATTATACTATTAACGATAATGATGGTTCTGTGTCAAATAATGCCTCTATTACAGTGACAATTTTAGCAGGTCCACCAACAGCAGTTAATGATGCAATTACAACCTATGAAGACACCCCGATTAGTTATGACGTTACACAAAATGACACTGATATAAATGGTGTTTTTCCTGGAATTGATTCAACAACGGTTACTTTAACAGGAACTTTAAACCAAACAGGGATTGGAGTTTGGAGTATAACTGATGTTGTTAATTTACCAGGAGAGGTTACTTTTACTCCTGTGGCAAATTTTAGCGGCACAGCAACAATGACTTATACAGTCAAAGATTTGGATGGAAATACGTCAAATGTAGCAACAATTACAGTTACAATTTTATCTGTAAATGATGCGCCAAGTTTTTCAATTGGTTCAAACCAAACGTTGTGTGCGAATGCAGGTAGTCAAACTGTTACTGGATGGGCAACTGCAATTAGTCCAGGACCTTCAGATGAGTCTTCTCAATCTGTTTCTTTTGTCGTAACTAATAACTTGAATTCGTTGTTTTCGGTTCAACCAGCAGTAGATGCAACAGGTAAATTAACATATACATTGGCAGCGAACCAATCTGGTACATGTACTGTTTCCGTTTATGCTCAGGATAATGGAGGGACAACAAATGGTGGAATTGATATCTCAGCAACTCAAACTTTTACGATTACAGTTAGTCCAACGGCTGTAGCAGGAACAATATCTGGAGCTACCTCAGTTTGTACAGGAACGAATTCTACAACATTAACATTGTCAGGAAGTACTGGAACTAGACAATGGCAATCTTCAACAGACAATGTTACATTTACGAATATTTCTGGTTCAACAGGTACTACATATACTGCGACTAATTTGACCACAACTACTTATTATAAGGTGGTTTTAACAAGTGGAACTTGTCCTACTGCAACCACAACTGCAGCTACAATTACGGTAAATCCAACTTCTGTAGCAGGAACTATTTCTGGTGCTACATCAGTCTGTACAGGAACAAATAGTACATTGTTGACATTGACAGGTTATACAGGAACAATTCAATGGCAATCTTCAATAAACAATTCAACATTTTCAAACATCACAGGAGCTACTTCAGCAACATATACAGCAACGAATCTTACAGCGACCACTTATTATAAAGTTGTAGTAACAAGTGGTTCTTGTGCTTCAGCAACATCAGCATCTTCTTTTACGATTACCGTTAATTCACTCTCTGTTGCAGGATCAATTTCAGGGGGAACTAATGTCTGTTCAGGAACAAATTCTACTTTGTTAACTTTAACAGGAAATACTGGAACAATTCAGTGGCAAAATTCAAGTAATAACTCTACTTTTAGTGATATTATAGGCTCAACGGGTTCTTCATATACAGCAACAAATTTAACATCTACAACCTATTATCGTGTTGTAGTAACAAATGGATCTTGTTCATCAACATCATCATTTTCTGTAACAATAACAGTAAATCCAATTTCAGTTGGGGGTACAGTTTCTGGAAGCACTTCCGTTTGTACAGGAACAAACTCTTCTTCATTGACTTTAAGTGGTAATACAGGATCAATCACAAGATGGGAATCATCACCTGTAAGTGACTTTTCATCCGGAATAACAACAATTGCGAATACAACATCAACTCTGGTTGCATCCAATTTATCAACTACCACATATTATAGGGCTGTGGTAACTAGTGGTGTATGTTCCTCAACGAATAGTGCTATTGCAACAATAACTGTGAATCCATTATCAGTGGCAGGATCAATTACTGGTTCATCTTCTGTTTGTACAGGAACAAATAGTACTTTATTAACTTTATCTGGAAATACAGGAAGTATTCAATGGCAATCTTCATCTAACAACTCAACTTTTTCTAACCTAATTGGAGCAACATCTTCAACTTATACAGCAACAAATCTTTCGTCAACAACTTATTATAGGGTTTTAGTAACAAGTGGTTCATGTAGTTCTTCTACATCGGCTTCATCAACTATTACTGTTAATTCTCTATCGGTTTCAGGAACATTAACTGGAGGTGCAACAGTTTGTTCTGGAAATAATTCTACTTTAATAAGTTTAAATGGTAATACAGGAACAATACAATGGCAAAATTCCTCAGATAATTCTGCATTTAATAATATAACTGGAGCGACAAGTGCTACTTATACAGCAACAAATCTTAATCTCACAACTTATTACCGTGTTCTAGTTGCAAATGGAGTATGTCCGGCAGCAAGTACTCAATCTGTAACAATTATTGTTAATGCAACTCCAAATCCTCCAAATACAACAAGTTCTGGTCATTGTGTTTATGCATATCCTTCAGCCTCAGTTTCAGACGCGAATGGTTTTTCAAGTCCAACTTTTAAATGGTATTCGGCATCATCCAATGGAACATTGCTACAATCATCAACAGCCACGACTTATTCTAATTTAATTACAGCTACAACTACCTATTATGTTTCTGTAATTCATCCTGTATCAGGATGTGAAAGTTCACGTTCTTCGGTTACCGATACTGTAATCGATCCAATTAGTATTTTTAATCCAGTTACCAATGATTATATTTGGAAAGGTGGGGCCGTAGGAGCTTTGTATGATTGGATGACTGTATCTAATTGGTGTCAATATGATGGTACGAAATACATAACAGTTAATCAAACCCCTGCTTCTAGTGATAACGTTATTATTCCTCCTTCAAGCAGATGTATAACCGCGCAACCAATAGTTACTGGTGCAGCTGATCAGTTTATTAATATTGATATCAAGCCGGGAGGAGTTCTTACGGTCTCTGGAACTGGAGTAATGAATGTTTCAGGAAATTGGACTAACAATGGAACTTTTAATTGTGGATCTGGAACTGTATATTTTGTTGGTCAAGGAACACACTTTATAAATGGAACAAATAGTACAACATTTAATAATGTTGTGATAAATAAGCCTCCTACAAGTGGGACTAAAGGGAAAGTGAAATTACAAATAGCAACTCAGATTCAAGGAACTTTAACTTTAACGGATGGGCTATTTGATATTGATATCTATCATATCGACATGGATAATCGTACTGTAAATGGAGGTTCAATTTCTACTTATGTTCAAACCTCAAGTACCGGTACTTTAAAAAGAGTTGTGGGTAGTACAAATATTTTGTTCCCGATTGGTAAAAGTTCATACAATCCGGCTCAATTAAGCAATACAGGTGCTAGCGATAAATTTGCGATACGTGTTGTAGATAATCTTTCGGCGAATGGATACAATGCCGATACGGATGGCTTATTGGATTCTTCCATTGTCAAACGTACTTGGATGATAGACGAGGCAGTTCAAGGGGGAAGTAATGTTGCTTTAACTTTATTTTGGAATGGAGATGAGCACCACAAATTATTTGATCAGTCAATACCATACATTGCTCATTATAATTCAACAGGTCAAAAATGGGAAAATAAAGGATCTACAGATAGAACTTATTCAGCGACTGCAAACTCTAATATAGGAGCTGGTTTTGTTACAACAACCGGTCTTTCCGATTTCTCTCCTTATGGAATTTCTTCGCCAACGGGAGGAGTTTCTTTACCAGTGGAGTTTTTATATTTTAATACCAATTGCATAGGTAATAATTTACAAATTGAATGGGCAACTGCTTCTGAGCATAATAGTGATTACTTCGCTATTAATTCTAGTTCTGATGGAATTAATTGGAGAGAAGTTGGAAAAAATCCTGCTGCTGGAAATAGTAATGAAAAATTAATTTATAACTATTCTCTTTTAAATGAAATTGAAACCAAATACATTAATTTGTTCCAGTTTGATATTGATAGTAAAAAAACACAATATGGTCCATTTTTAATTAATTGTAATGATATAAGTGACGATTTAATAGTTTACCCAAATCCAGCAAGAGAATCAATATTTATTCAATTTGAAAATATTGAAAATAACGACTTTGCTGATATTGTTTTGAGAGAGATAAATGGAGAACAAATTATCACTAAAGAAGTAAACTTAATACATGGAATGAATACATATAAAATTGAATTAGATAATAAATTAACTGGTGTTTACTTTATTGAGTTTTCTTCAAATAATAAAGTTTATCGCAAGAAAATCGTAATTATGTAATACCTATTACAAATTCGATTTATAAAGCCTGAGGAATTTTCTTCGGGCTTTTTTATTGATGTCTTTTAGTTGGTTCCCAGACACTTGATTGAATTCCCTTTATATATTTGAAAAAACCAAACAATAAGGCGATATTCATTGCCGCAAAATGCGTTAAAAAACGAAATGCCGGAATGTTTATTTTGATTGATTTGAGTACTAAGTCGATTAATACAAGTAAAGTCAATAATACAACGAATAGTAAAAAAAGAAAGTAAGTAAAATTCGTCTTTGCAAGGAACATTAGAACAACAAAAAGTAAAATCAGAATAAACGGAATTTTCCATCGAAGTACTTTATGGGAAAAAAAGGCAAAAGAAATTCCATTAAACAAAAATAACATCGGAAGAAAAGTCATTAAATTTTGAAAGTTACCGGCTGAAATTCTTATTTTTCTTCTGAATTCCTCTTTTATGTCATTTGAAACATCTTCGTAAACAACAGCATTTGGTTCATTTATACATTTCAATCCCTTTTTTAAAACTTGCATGTTGAGGTAGAAATCATCAACTAAGAAATTACTTGGTACAGGCTCAAAAACGGATTTTCGTATTGCGAAACAACCACCAAAAGGTCCCATCATGGATCCCCATAATTTTCCCTCGGCATGTTTAACAGCAACTTCAGAATTTATATAAGTTCTTTCTTGAATGGAAATTCCATCACGTTTTAAACCGGTATTTTCCATCCTTGAATCCACAAGTCCGATTTCAATATTTTTAAAGTGTTTTACAAGTTCTCGAATTGTATTTTTTTCAAAAATCACATTGGAATCAGTGAGAATCAGTATTTCATTTTTGGATTTTTCTACCAGATTATTAATTATTTTAATTTTCCCTTGCCTTGTTTTGAAATCAAAAAGTGTAATCTGAGGATAAACTAAAGCTAAGTTTCTTATTATTTGATTTGTTTCGTCTTTTGAATTATCGGATCCAATTAGAAATTCGATTTTTTCAAGTGGATAATTTGCTTCAATAACACTTTTAATTTTCGATTCAATAACCGCTTGTTCATTGTGTGCAGCCATTAAAATACTAATACTAGGAAAATCTTTCGTTTCTTCAAAAATCTTTTGATTTGGCAGCTTGTTTTTTCCAATCAAGCGAACTAAAAATGGATAGAATACATAGCTATGGAAAACTAATAAAATACATATCCAGAAAATCGTTTCAAAAACGTAAGTCAAGGTCATTCACTTTGTTGGGTTGCAATGTTAAGGATATTTTCTGAGGCTTTTATACTATCGAATCGTTCTGATAAAATGCGAATTACAGCTTCATTTCCGAATTGTGATTTTACAATTTGTTGACCTTCAATTCCTCTCTTTATTCTGAGTTCTTCATCGGACAACAGTGCATTAATGTCAGAAATAAAATCGTTTACATTTTCATTTAAAATTAAATCCCCACTAATTCCTTCTGCACTTTTGGGAGTTAGGGAGCAAGGAAGTCCAATACTCATCGCTTCAAGCACTTTCATTTTCACTCCCGAACCTGATTTCAGTGGCGCAATAAAAATTCCATGTTGAGCAATAAAATCTAGAGAGCTGTCTACAAAACCATGCAATTTAATTCCTTTAATATTTTTTAGATTTGAAATATTCTCAGAGTGAGATCCGGCAATATGTAATTCCAATAATGGGAATTCTAGCTTTAACGTTGGGAAAATGTCTGAGGCAAACCATTGAATTGCTTCTATATTTGGTGTCCAATTGAATGCACCGATAAAACATAAACTCACCTTGTTGTAATCGGCTTGCTGCGCAGGGATATCGATGGAAACCGGAATAAGAATTGTTTCTTTATCTGTTTTTGATTTGATGACTTCCAAATCGTTGTTTGACAATGGTAAAATTAAATCAACAGTTTTTAAGAAATTATACTCGAATTTTTCTAGTTTCTTTTGTAGGTTAGACAAGTACCATTTTTTTATTGGGTTTTTCGTTGCCTTTGATAAGTCTTTCCAAATTTGATTTTCAATATTGTGCGCTCGATAAACAAATTTCACATTACTTAAAGCTTTTAAATCATTTAGATAAACACATGAAAATAAGCTTTCAAAAATGATTTGATCATAGTTGTTTTGATTGAATAATTTCAATACCTCTGATGAAACATGTTTATCGTAAAAACGACTCAAGTTGTATGATTTACCACTCAATAACTCCAATAAAGCTCTAAAAGGATTCAGCTTCGTGTTGACAAAGTGATTTTGAAATTTTGTTTTCTGAAATTTCTTAGTTGGAAATTTACTGATATTAAAGGGATGTTTATGTGTCGATAGCGAAAAGTATGTGATTTCGGGAATTGGATTTAGCGAATTGAGATTTTCTAAAAATCGAGTCATAGCAAAACAACCACCGTCAACGACAGGGTATGGAGGTTTATGACTGATTACAAGAATTTTCATTTTTTAAGTCGTTGAAACATTTTTACCCAAGCTTCCTTGTTAAAGATTTGAGCATCGTTAGCTGCTGCTTTTGTTATAAAAAATGAAATGGGAGTGAAAAAGATTCCTGCTAACCACATACCTGTAAAAGGCGAAACTACTTTTGTATTTGCTAAGTTTTCACCAATACTGATTAGAATAAAGTATAGCATGAATACAATCGCAGCAATTACAACCGGAGCTCCGAAACCTCCTTTTCGAATAATTGCTCCCAAAGGTGCTCCAACGAAAAATAGAACAACAATAGCATAAGTAAGTGCGAATTTTCGATGAAACTCAATCCAATAGAGATTTGATTCATTGTCTATTGTTTCCATAAATGAGATCTGGTTATTTAGACTTTCATTACTGCTGTATAAATTAGAAATAACTTGGTTGTATGCATTTGTTTTTTCCAGTTTTGGCAACTTCTCGAATTCAATTACTTCTACATTTTGTTGGATTAATCCCGATGTTTCTTTTTGTTTAATTTGCTCGTTATTATTGAAAATAGAATGTTGTTTTTTTATTCCAAGGGCAAATTGATCAAGAATATTATTTCTCTTTTTCGTTAATGAGTCCATAGCATTTGATATCTGAAAAACGTTCATCATTTCATATTTATCAGTAAAAATGTCTTCGTCTGAACGATTCAAGGAAAAGCCTGAAATGTTAAGTTTATATATTCCATGTTCAAAAGATGATACCCTCGCCGGACGCGTAGAATTAAAATTCCCTTGAGGTTGTCCATTTGGTAAGAAAACAGGATTTTGTATGTCCATTTCCTCATATATTTTGCCGTTTTTCAAATCAAAAAATAGATAGCGCCCATTTTCAGATTTATATACTCTTGCCTCCGCAGCCTTGACCGTTTTTATTTCTGTTGGCGTTGTGTGGTCGT
The DNA here is from genome assembly GCA_947454395.1 of Flavobacteriales bacterium. Classification (GTDB taxonomy): domain Bacteria; phylum Bacteroidota; class Bacteroidia; order Flavobacteriales_D; family Crocinitomicaceae; genus UBA952. Next base: position 6,404 of record CANGLG010000027.1, on the reverse strand, counting down.
GAATCGTTATGCCTTTATATAAACTGTCTTTTCCTTCTTTTACTTTAATGGCATAACCATCAAAATCTTTTGTGTAAACACCAGGAGTAAGTACTGTGGAGATTTTGGTATTCTGAATATCATAAATTAATGAATGCCATTTTAAATTTGCTACTGGTATAGCATAATTTGCAAAGTAAAAGGTGAATCCAGCAATAAACAAAACTACAACCAATAATGGACGCATGATTTTATACAAGGACATTCCACTGGATTTAAGCGCGGTAAGTTCATTGTTTTCCGATAAATTTCCAAAAGTCATTAAAGAAGACAGTAATATCGCCAACGGAAGCGCCAAAGGAATAAGACTTGCAGAAACATAAAAAAGTAATTCGAGTATAACGAATACGCTTAGTCCTTTTCCCATCAAATCGTCGATGTAAACCCAAAAAAATTGTAGAATGAGAATAAACATTGATATGATCAACGTAACAATGAAAGGTCCAATGAACGAACGAATACTAAATAAATAAAGACGTTTCAAGTCTTGAATTTTTTGGCAAAGGTAGCGATTTCGCGTAAAGAAATCGGCAGAATGAGTTTGTATTAAGCCCCAAGTAGTCTTTTTAAATCACTTACTTGCTGATTCCATAATAAAATGGCACTTTCTCTGTCCTCGGGATATGCAAAGTCTGTAATAGTAAGAACAACTTGGTTGGTAATTGGGTCAATATTATAACCGATTTCGAAGAAAGAATCTAAATCATCCTCCTCGTCTGCAAGCCATTTGAATTTTACTTTAGAATGTAACTTGTGATGTATTAATCTTGCTTGTTCAGAACTACCGTCCCATTCAAAAGTATATACATCCTCTTTAACTTTTACATTGTCAGCAAACCACTCACTTAACCCGTCCGCAGAAGAAAACATACTTTCTAAAATTCGGGGAGAAGAGTTCAAAATAAATTCTAGTTCATATTTTTCTTTCATGAGCGTGCCTTAAAGTGTTACATTTGCTTTCTTCATGCAATATAATAAAATATTTTAAATGGCGCTTATAGATTCATTTGAAAAAAGCGGAAATTATTTATTTAAATATCGGGGACATATTCCATTGATAGTGTTTGCATTAGCAGTTCCAGTGGCGCTTTTAACCCCTTATTCGGAACATGTTCAAATTACGAACTACAAATTGATTATTTATGTAGTTTGTTTCACTTTTATCTCACTTGGACATTTCATTCGCGCTAGAACTGTTGGTAGACGTTATTTGCAAACTTCTGGAAGAAATAGAAGTCATCAAGTAGCGAGTAATTTGAACACCACGGGTTGGTATTCGATTGTTCGTCATCCTTTGTATTTGGGGAATGCATTGATTTGGATGGGAATTGTCTGTTTTCTTGAAAATGTATGGTTTGTAATCATTCTGATGCTGTTGTTTTGGATTTATTACGAACGAATCATGTTTGCTGAAGAACGGTTTCTAGAAAGAAAATTTGGCAATCAATTCAAAGAATGGTCTGAAAAAGTTCCTGCTTTTTTTCCATCATGGAAGCATTTTCAGCCTGCAACTGTCCCTTTCTCATGGAAAATTGTCTTCAAAAATGAATATCCCGGAATGCTTTCAACTATGACAGCACTTTTATTTGTCTTGATACTTAAAAGAAGTGTACTTTATGGTGGTATTTATTTAAGTCTTAACGATTTATATTGTGCAATATTTATCTTGATTTTTGGATTGATTTTCAAAGGAATAAAAAAATACACCTCACTTTTTGAACCAATGGATTAATTCATTTTAAACTCTTGTCTTTGTTGGAGTGACCGACTCAAAGTCAACTCATCTGCATATTGTAATTCTGAACCAACGGCGACTCCTCTGGAAAGTGCTGTGATGAAGGGTGCGAACTGTTGTAATTTTTTAAATAAATAAAAATTGGTTGTATCGCCTTCCATTGTTGGGCTTAGGGCAAAAATGATTTCTTTTATATCTCCTTGTCCAACTTTTTCGACCAATCGTTCAATATTTAAATCCTGAGGTCCAACACCATCCATCGGTGAAATTAATCCTCCAAGAACATGATAGATCCCCCTGTAGGTTGCGGTTGATTCGATGGCCATTACATCTCGAATGTCTTCAACAACGCAAATTGTTTGATGGTCTCTATTTGAATTCTCACAAATTGGACATAATGAATGGTCGGATATATTTCCGCAGCTTTGACAAAAAAGTACTTTATGTTTTAAATCAATCAACGCTTTTGAGAAATCATCAATTTCAGTTTCCGTCCTTTTCAATAAATTCAAAGCCAAACGCAAGGCTGTTCTTCGTCCGATTCCGGGAAGTGAAGTCAACTGATCTACAGCGTTTTCAAGGTATTTTGAGGGTATGTTCAATTTGCAAAAGTTGATTCAAAATTAGTGATTTCTTATTGTTTGATTCAGACGAATGTAATAAAGATATCAAAAACGTTAACTTTGCAATGCGATGTCCCAAAAGGAATTAAATATCAGAAACAAAAAAGCCAGATTTGAATATCACTTGGATGAGGTATTCAACGCTGGAATTCAATTAAGTGGGACTGAAATTAAAAGCATTCGCAGTGGAAAAGCAAGTATTTTAGAAGCTTATTGCATTTTTAGTTCCGGTGAAGTGTGGGTAAGGAACATGCATATTACAGAATATGAAAATGGTTCCTTTTACAATCACAAACCGAGAGCAGATCGGAAATTGTTACTAAATCGCAAGGAAATAGACAAAATCGAAAAGTTTTTAAAAACAAAAGGGAATACATTGATTCCCTTGAAAATGTTTTTGTCTGAAAAGGGTTGGGTGAAAATGGAAATCGCCTGCGCAACGGGTAAAAAAAATCACGATAAACGTCAGGATTTAAAAGAAAAAGACGACAAACGTGAAATGGATCGCGCGATGAAACGTTAATCTTTAATTACCGGATATCCAGGATATTTTTTCTTATCGAATACAAATTTACTATCGTCAACATCTGGATTTTCAGTAAATTTCGTCAATGAATAAGTCATTACAGTTCCGTCTTTTGCTTTCATGATTGCTTTTTTCAACTCACCATCGCTTTTGGAAATGTAAAGTACAATTGTGTGATATTCTGCTTTTGCAGGATTTTTCGGGTAGAGGTCAATTACATTTACAGATTCTCCATTCAATTTATCCTCTTTAATAAATTTATTTTTAAATCCACTTTCCCAAATGGTCATTAATTTTTTAGGGTTGATACCGTCTTCGTCATCTGCAGCATCTGATTCATAAACAGATTTCTCTTCTTTTACTATCGTCCACGTTTTTAAACCATTTGAAATGATCGTATTTTCGCCATATGAAGCTGAAAATTTGTTGCCTTTCACCCATCCTTTTCCTGTTTGACTTTCATTTGTGCCAGTTTCTGAGTTTTTGATAGTTGCGCTAAATTCAATATAGAAGGATTTTAAACCTTTCATCTTGTTGGAAAGTTTGTCAAGGATGGCTTGTGCTTTCGCATCTTGCGCAAAAGAAAGTTGAGCATTAAGAAAAAGCAACAACAGTAGAGAAAGTAATGGTTTCATAAATTTTATTTTCAGTGCAAATATCTAAAATTATGCCAAAGGCAAATCAGGATTGATTTTTGTTTTATCAACACATTATTCAATCTATTTCCTTCGGATTAGAAACTTTTTCTTTTAACAGAGCAATTTCCAAAACCTCATTCATTTTAGACACATAGTGAATCGTTAAACCTTTCAAATAATCTTGGTTTATTTCATCTACATCTTGTTTGTTTTTTAAACACATGATAATTTCCTTGATGCCTGCTCTTTTTGCAGCAAGAATTTTTTCTTTGATTCCACCAACTGGTAAAACATCACCGCGCAGTGTAATTTCTCCTGTCATTGCTAGGTTTTTCTTTACTTTTCGCTGGGTGAATAATGAAGATAAGGATGTCAACATCGTAATTCCGGCACTTGGACCGTCTTTGGGCGTTGCACCTTCCGGCACGTGCACATGTACGTTGTGATTGTCAAAAACCTCTTGTTTCAATTTTAATTTGTCGCTGTTAGACTTCAAATATTCCATTGCAATGACTGCCGATTCTTTCATAACATCTCCGAGATTTCCAGTCAATGTTAGTTTCCCTTTTCCTTTTGTGATGGAAGATTCAATGAAAAGAATATCACCACCGACACTTGTCCAAGCCAAACCGGTAACGACACCTGCAACATCATTGTTGTCGTATTTCGTTCGTGTTCTTCCGGCTCCTAGGAATTTAAAAATGTCTTCCTCAGTTATTTTAACATCGTAAGACTCTTCCATTGCAATTTGCCTTGCACGATTTCTTACGATTTTCGCTGTAAGTTTGTCCAATCCACGAACACCCGATTCATTTGTATATTCCTCAATTACTTTCTCCCAAATTTTCTTATCAAAGGAAATGTCTTTTTTCGCAATTCCATGCTCTGAAATTTGTTTTGGAAGCAAATGTCGTTTTGCAATTTCGATTTTTTCTTCAATTGTGTAACCATTTACCTCAATGATTTCCATTCGGTCGCGCAAAGGTCCTTGAATCGTAGAAAGACTGTTTGCAGTTGCAATGAACATTACTTTGGACAAATCAAATTCTGTTTCTACATAATTGTCATAAAATGCATTGTTTTGTTCGGGATCCAATACTTCGAGTAGGGCAGAGGAAGGGTCGCCGTGATTACTTCTTCCCAATTTGTCCACTTCATCTAACACAAAAACGGGATTCGCTGTTTCAGCTTTCTTAAGATTTTGCATGATTCGTCCGGGCATGGCGCCAATGTACGTTTTTCGATGTCCGCGTATTTCGGCTTCATCGTGAAGTCCTCCCAAAGACATGCGAATGTATTTTCTCCCAAGTGCTTCTGCAATTGATTTTCCAAGAGAAGTTTTTCCAACTCCAGGAGGACCGTAAAAGCAAAGAATTGGCGATTTCATGTTGCCTTTTATTTTTAGAACAGCCAGATATTCCAAAATGCGTTCTTTTACTTTTTCCAAGCCAAAATGGTCACGGTCAAGGATTTTTTCTGCACGTTTTAAATCAAGGTTGTCTTTCGTGTATTCTCCCCAAGGCAAGTTCAAAAGCATGTCAAGGTAGTTCAATTGAACGGTATATTCAGCACCTTGTGGGTTCATGCGTTGTAACTTCTCTAGTTCTTTGAAAAATAACTTTTCGACTGTTTTCGTCCATTTTTTCTTTTCCGCGCGATCTTCCATATCACGGACATCCTGAATTTGCGGATTGTCACCAAGTTCATCCTGAATGGTACGCATTTGCTGATGCAAGAAGTATTCGCGTTGTTGACGGTCCAAGTCTTTTTTGACTTTGTTTTGAATTTCATTGCGCATTTCGAGCATTTGAACTTCAAGCGTCAAGTGTTCCAACACCATCATCACACGTTTTTTCATATCCATTTCTTCCAGCATTTCCTGCTTTTTGGAAACGTCGGCGTTCATGTTCGATGAAATGAAATTCACTAAAAATGTCGGACTGTCAATGTTTCCGATTGCAAATTGCGCTTCGGAAGGAATGTTTGGACTTTCACGAATGATTTGAAGAGCCAAATCCTTGATGGATTTAAACATAATATCCAATTCTTTGTCCGATTTGTCAATGCGTTTTTCCTTGATGACTTTAACCGTTGCAACCATGTAAGGTTCTGTTTGCAAGGGTTGAATGATTTCAAATCTTCTTTTTCCTTGAATGATAACTGTAGATGAACCATCCGGCATTTTCAACAAACGCACGATTTGAGCGACGGTTCCAATTTTGTTTAAATCATCAAATTCAGGTGATTCTTCATCCTGATTTTTCTGTGAAACAACGCCAATGATTTTATTTCCTTTGTTTGCTTCTTGAATTAATTTGATGGATTTGTCTCTCCCAACGGTAATTGGAATTACGACTCCCGGAAACAAAACATTGTTTCGTAAAGGTAAAATGGGCAATTCTGTCGGGAATTTTTGATTGTTCACACTCTCTTCTTCCTCCGCGGTAATTAATGGAATAAATTCAGCATCGCTTTCCATTCCTCCTGAAAAACCAAAAAAATCACTATCTGTAGGGTTACTCATAATTTTATGTATTTGCGACATTCTGTCAGTAATTCACTGATTTATTCAAAAATCAAACGAATTTAGAAGGTCGTTCCTTAATTGTCAAGTGCTGTGCCAAAGCAGAAATGCGGAAAAATTGGCGAGGGGAATCAGAGATTTAGTAGTTTTTTCGAAATAAAAAAAATAAAATTTAGAAGTATTGAATTTTTTATTTATTCTTCAAAAAAGTCATTGTCAAGTTCTTTTATCTCATAGACTATTTTTACTTGAACTCCTACATTATATTGATGCATTAAGTCAACTAATTTTGGCCCGTCAATTAATATAATTGAATGAT
>CANGLG010000026.1 GCA_947454395.1 Flavobacteriales bacterium | reverse complement strand
GGTAATTTGTCCATTTTCATCCACCTTAATTCCTGGAAGCTTTTTAAGCAAATCTTCCACAACCGCATTTTCTCCAACTTTGAATGAATCAGCCACATAAACTAAGGTGTCGCCTCTATAAAAAATTGGATTTTTATTCGCGAAAATCACTACTTCTTTGAGTTCTTTTGATTTTTCAGTTAATGTGATTTTTGGAATATTGATTTCGAAATTGTCCTTATTCCCGAAAATGTAATATGTCTTTGGCTCAAAAAGTGGATGTTCAATGATTAAAGAAAACGTATCAACAGGAAAGTTTGACAATTCAAAGGTTCCATCCTCCTTGGTTCGGGTACTTTTAAGTAATAAAGAATCTTTCATTCGCACCGACATAATTACGACCTCAGGCAATTTTATATTGCCACTTGTATCGTACACAGTGCCAGTAATTTTCATTTTCTGCCCGAAAACAAAAGCTAATGGAAAAGCAAGAATGAAATAAAATAGAATGAGTTTTCTCATATTTTTTAGCTTGAAATTATTATTCAAAAGTATTCTTAAGTTTGTTTTTGTGTTAAAAGGTTAATTTACAGTAGGAACGATAACATTATTGAGTCAATTGCACTGATTTAATTGCTTGAAATGTGAATCCATTTGCTTCTGTATTGATTGTAAAATCCACTTTTAATTTTTTTCCTAGAAATTTATTTTCATTAGATTTTAAAAGTTTGATTATCCCATCTAGTTTTGAAATTGCTAGCGCAGAAGTATAGTTTTCTGTCCCTACAAGTAAATAAATTCGTCCCATATTTTCAGTAAATCCTTGGAAATTAGTCTGAAATTCACCCTGCTGATTTATTATTTTCAACGCAAAATTATCATTGTGTGATATTGGATTACATTTTTTGAATTTGTTTGATTTATTGGAATTGTGATCTATTGATGAGCATTTAGAGAAGAATACTTTACTTGAATCATCATAAAAACTCTCAGTAATTTTCGTTTTAAATGAAGTTTCATTAGAGTGAGAATACTCATTCCGAGTTGCAAATTTCCGATTTCCTATGTAGTAAAAGGATAATTTCGATTCATCTCCATTGTCAAAGATCCTAATATAAGTAAGTTTTCTTAGATTCATTTCACTGTCAACAAAACCCTTTACAGAAAAAGATTTACCTTCTCTGTTAATATAGTTTAAACTGGTAACTTCGGTAATTTTTTTATCTTTTTCGATTGAATTGATTTCATTTGAAAATGCCTTTTCACCTTCAAACAAATCTTTGTTTTTTGTAGACGATTTTTTTTCTTTTAAATTATCGTATTCATTTCCCGAGCAACGCAAAAAAATAAAGGCAGAAATTATTAAAATTAAAATTCTGAAAATCATGAATTCTTTTTGGCAAAAATAACGTTTAAAATAGAATTACCGAATTTCTGAAAGTATCTCTGATAAATAGTCTGAGAGCTTTATTTTTGTTTAACTTTGAATGTGTCAAAAATTCTAGCCATTGATTTTGGATTAAAGCGAACTGGATTGGCAATCACGGATGATTCCCGGATAATTGCATCTCCGTTGGTCGCCATTGAATCGAATAAACTTTTAGATTACTTGATTTTACAAATCCCCAAATTAAAAGTTGCTGTCATTGTTTTGGGATATCCTTTACGATTGGATGGGACGGATAGTCATATAACCGAAAATGTGAGACTTTTGAAGGAGGTTTTAGAAAAGCAATTTCCGAATTTAATTATTCAATTTCAGGATGAACAATTTTCCTCCGTAAAGGCACATCAAACGATTCATTTAGTAGGTAAAAAGAAACAACAAAAAGATAAAGGCTTAGTTGACAAGTTGAGTGCAACAATTATTTTGCAGGAATATCTTTTATCACTTGACAAATAGGAAATCAAATGTTTAATTTTGTATAAAAAAAGATGATTCTTCCAATTGTAGCTTATGGCGACCCAATATTAAAAAAAGAAGCTGAGGAAATTGATCAGGATTACCCAGATTTAAAGGAGTTAATTGAAAATATGTTTGAAACCATGTACAACGCTAAAGGTGTTGGCTTGGCTGCTCCTCAAATCGGGAAAAGCATTCGCTTGTTTGTAGTTGATGGAAGTCCGTTCGCTGACGAAGATGAAGATGATGGTCCAGATCCGCGTGCTGTTGGTATTGAAAATTTTAAAAAAGTTTTCATTAATCCAATAATTGAAGAAGAATCAGGTAATAAATGGGCATTCCAAGAAGGTTGTTTGTCTATTCCAAAAATCCGCGAGAACGTTTATCGCAAGGAAAAATTAGTCGTTACCTACTTCGATGAGAACTGGAATTTTCACGAAGAAACATTTGACGGTTATGCGGCAAGAATTATTCAGCACGAATACGACCATATTGAAGGAATTTTGTTTACGGATCATTTATCGCCGTTGAAGAAAAAACTTCTTTCCAAACGATTGAACAACATCGCACTTGGAATTGTAGATACTTTTTATAAAATGAGATTTTCGGAAGGAAAAAAATCAAAACTGATATGAAACGATATATTTTTTTACCATTTGTTGCTATTATTTTAATTCTAGCTGCTTGTAGTGGGGGCTCTAATGAAAATGAGATTTCAAAAAATAACCTGAAACAGAAAATAAAACAAATGGAGGATTCTATCTCTAAAATTCAAAGTGATCCCCAGACTGGAGGTAAATTACCTACATTGACTAATATTGAATTGATAAATCGATTGACTGCATATTACCAAGCATTTCCAAAGGACGAATATTCGGCAGATTGTTTGTTTAAAATTCATATGAAATTTGGTGAGTTGAATGCGCATGACAAATCGGTTGCATATGGTGACACTTTGTTGAGCATATTTCCTAATTATAAAAATAAGGATTTCTTGCTTGAAAGTATGGCAAGTGCTTACGATATTTACATTTTGCCAAGAGACACTTCAAAAGTTAGACACTATTATGATTTGCTACTCAAAGATAACCATGTGACGGATTCTAAGAAAAAGGACATAAGAGCAAGACTGAATCATTTGAATTTGACATTTGACGAGTACATTTTACAGTTGAATAGTCCTGTAATTCAATAGCTAGCAACAATCATCCATCTAACTAGCATAGTTAACGAAATGATTGTGACAGATGTTAAAAAATACAAGTTTAAATTATAAATTCTAGAGTGCGCCTGCATCAGAATAAATTCTTTTTGTTCAAAACTCGATGATTCAAAAGAGTGTGATTGAGCTATAAAATACTTTAAAAGCTGTTTGTTAATTCCTCTAGAAATGGTTGTAAGTAATTTCATTTTATTAGTTTTTTTCTGAAACAAAACTCCGTATAATTAACCTCTGTTTTCTGTGAAAAAGAATTTAAGAAGTCAGATTACACGGTTCAACTAAATCCCGCTTAAGCATAATTTCCCACTCTACTAAGTGATTTCACTTAAAAAAGTTTCAAATTCTGGATTTGAAGAGTTTATCTTGTTTGCTTTTTCAAAAAAAAATCAGCATTTTTGATATAATTATGTTAAAAAAGATTTTTTTCATTGTATTTCTTTTCGGACAATTCAATCCAGTTAAGTCTCAATCACTCGTATTTGCTCAATTGACAGGTAGTCCGGTTTTAAGTACATCGGGTTGGAATTTAACAGGTGCTGCTTATTCAGGTGATACGGGTGGAGATGTAAATGGTTCAAATGATGAATTAATTCTCACGGATAACATCGCTTCTTCAAGCGGTGGGATTTTCTATAGTCAACCAATTGATTTGGGAACTTGTTATCAATGGAATGTAGAATTTGATTTCAGAATATTTGATGGAAATGGTGCAGATGGCATTGCCTTTTGTTTTTTGGATGTCCCTCCAGCAGGTTTTGTTTCAGGAGGCGGAGTAGGAATTCCAGGCACAGCTAATGGGATAAAAGTTATTTTTGATACCTATGACAACGGTTGTGGTTCAAATCCGGAGATTCAAATTTATAACGGTTCAGGATATACCGAATGTGCTTCAGGCATTGTTCGCGTTAATAATAGCGGAGGAAACTTGAATTTTATTCGCTCAAATGGTTATAATCATGCTGTTATAAATTATAATAACGGAACAGTTTCTGTCAGTGTAAACGGAACACCTTATTTGTCTGCAACATATTCTGCCTCGATGATTGGGTATATGGGATTTACAGCAAGTACGGGAGGTTCAAATGACAGACATTCAATTAAAAATGCAATCATTTATGCTGATATTGCCACTTCTGATGCCGGTTCGGATATAACAATTTGCAATGGAGTAACTGGACAAATAGGAGTAGTAAGCAATTCAAGTTACATTTATCAATGGACTCCTGCGACGGGTTTGAACCAAACAACCGTCTCAAATCCAATGGTTAATCTATCTAATACTGGTTCAGCACCCATTTTACAAACGTATACAGTTCAAACGAATTTAGCATCAAATCCAACTTCTTGTCCTTCTTTTGATTCAGTTGTTATAACAATTTTACCAACCTCTTCAACATCTCTGAATGAGTCTATTTGTCAAGGCGGAACCTATAATTTTGGTGGACAGCAATTATCGGCAGCAGGAAATTACTCGCAAACTTTGCAAAATATTTTTGGTTGTGATTCAATAATTTATTTAACACTAACTGTTAATCCGATCATTTCAAGTCAAATTAGTCAATCAATTTGCCAAGGTGGAAGTTATAATTTTAATGGACAAATTCTTTCATCAGCAGGGGTGTATACAGATACGCTTCAAACTGCTTCTGGTTGTGATTCAGTTGTTAACTTAACTTTAAGCATCTTACCACCAATTACAAACTCAATAAATCATTCCATTTGTCAAGGAGAAGTTTTCTTTTACAATGGTCAAACATTAACAACTGCAGGAAATTATCCTTTTAATTTTCAGACATCGGAAGGCTGTGATTCAATAGTAACAGTTAATTTAACTGTTTTTCCGGTACCATCTTTGCCAATTATTGCATCTAATAGCCCGTTGTTATGCGATGGAGATTTGCTGTCTATTTCTACTGAAAATTTGAATGGAGCCACATATAATTGGAATGGTCCGGGTAGTTTTCATTCGGAAGAAACCAATTTTTCATTTTCAGCTCATATAGAAAATACAGGGATTTATACATTGAATGTAACACAAAATGGCTGTGTTTCTCCTACAGCAGTAACGCAAGTTGAGATTTTGAATTATTTCACTTTTGATGATTTTGATTTCCCAAATGTAATTACCCCTAATTCGGATGGGATAAATGATGAATTAGACATTGAAGCTCATTTTCATACGTGCCTCAAATACTCCCTATACATTTACAATCGCTGGGGAAATCTCGTCTATATGCAGCCATATGGGGGTATTCCTTTTTCAGGGAAAACAGATGATGATATTTTACTAAATGATGGAGTATATACTTATCGACTAGTTTATGAAAATGGAGAGAAATTAGGTTTTATACATGTAATAAAATAAAGTTTCAGATGAAAAATAATTTTATTCATGACCGATGCAACCAAATAGGTCCTATTTTTGTCTTTTTCATACTATAAAATCTCCATTAAGAACAGAATATGTTTAAATTAAAACATTTACATTATTTCATCCTTCAAGTAGTTCTATTTTCACTAATATCAAGTAATTTATGCGCTCAAAATTCGTTAACGACAAATGGTATTGGTCCTAAATGGGTTGCGCTCGGCGATTTGGATGTAACAGGCAGTCAAGTGACAGTTGAGGCAATGGTAAGAAGGCAAAATGCTTCAAATCAAGGCAATATCGTTTCAAAACATCATTCTGGACCAGCTGATGTAAACTATCTTTTACGGTTAGCAGGTTTTTTAATTACTACTTCAAACGGATTCTATAACTGCCAAATATCTAATACGGATTTTGTATATCAAACTGGAGTTTGGTACCATGTTGCAGGAACATATGACGGTAGTTTTATTAGATATTATATCAACGGTTGTCTTTACAAACAAATTCCTGCATCAGGAACAATTGTGGTTCATGATTCAACCGCAGCGATTGGAACACGATTTAACAATGTAACAGGTGAACATTTTCGCGGAAACATCGATGAGGTACGTATTTGGAATGTGGCAAGAACCCAATCTGAGATCCTTCACAACATGAATGATTTACCCGCTCCAGCAAGTCAAACTGGATTATTGGCTTATTACAAGTTTAGTAATGATTATTTAAACGTTCAAGGTAATACAGCTTGGAATGGCACCGCTATAGGAACTCCTGGATTTGATGTTGAGGCACCCATACTTCCCGTATTAACTATTCAAAATGTAGCTACTGTTGATGCAACATGTTTTGGTTTTACGGATGGTGCATTGACTATTTCAGCAACAGGACAAAATATTACTTATTCTCTTGATGGTGTAAATTTCCAGACAGATTCAACATATACAGGATTATCAGGTGGTCCAATTACCGTTTACATTAAAAATCTTTATGGTTGTATTGAATCGCTAGTAGATACAATTCAGCAACCCAATCAAGTCCCAACGCCTGTAATTAATACGAATACTCCTTTGTGTACCGGTGACTCACTTTTTTTATCAGCTGACACACTGTCTGGAGCAACATGTTATTGGACTGGCCCTAATAATTATGCTTCGCAAGCTTTTGATACTTTATTTACAAATATTAGTAATAACTTGAATGGAGATTATTCAGTTTATTTCACATATAATGGTTGTAACAGTGATACCGCCACGCAAAATATTTTTGTAAATCCGGTTTACAACATTAATTTAGATACAACAATTTGTTCCAATGAAACATACACACTTGGAAACCAGCAATTAAATCAACCCGGAAATTATTCAATGGCACTTCAAACATTAGCCGGTTGTGATTCTATTATCAATTTGACGTTACATGTGAATCCCGCATATTCATTTACTAGAGATACTTCCATTTGTGAGGGTGATATTTTTATTTATCAGGGACAAACGTTAAATGCAACCGGAACTTATCCATTTTATTTGCAGACTACCTTAGGTTGTGATTCCACAATTACTTATAATTTGATTGTTTATCCAATTCCTCCAGCACCGATTTTATCGAATAACAGTCCTTTAATATGTCCGGGTGATTTTTATTTTATGTCCGCACAACCGGTTGACAGTGGTACTTTTACTTGGTGGGGACCAGGAAATTTCACATCAAACCAAGATAGCATTTCTTTTAGTGGACAGATTGAAGATATGGGAATGTATTATTCAACTGTAACCGTACATGGTTGTGAATCTCCTTCTTCTCAAATTCCCTTATCAATTATTAACATATTTACTTTTGAAGATTTTGAATTTCCCAATGTTATTACCGTGAATGGTGATGGAACTAATGACAAACTTGATTTGGATGCTTATTTTCAAACCTGTCAGGAGTACAGGATGTATATTTACAATCGTTGGGGAAATTTGATTTATCAGCATAGCAATAATGGGACGCCTTTCCAAGGGATAACGAACGATAATAAAGATGCTGAAGATGGAGTATATACGTATCGTTTAGTATATGAAGATGGAGTGAAATCTGGGTTTTTCCATTTAATAAGATAGCATTAAAAAAACAAATCTATACCTATGAAAAAAAATTACTTTTTAGCTTTTATAATATTTCCTTTGGTTGGTTTATCACAAATAACCATTGAACATACTGATATGCCTCAGGTTGGTGATGTGATCAGCAGAAAAGCAGATACAATGACCATGATTACAGGTCCTGGAAATGCGGGAGCGAATCAAGTTTGGAACTTTACCCAATTAAGTAATTATATTATTGATGAAATTACGAGTGTAGTGTCGCCTTCTTCTACATCATATGGAAGTTCGTTCCCAACAGCAAACATAGCAATGACAAATGATAATTCAAGTTATTTGTTTTTTGAGCAAAATACTACGATGCAGAATGTTGTAGGATTAGCAGGTGACGTTTTAGGAAATGGTACTCCTATCACAGCGCCTATGGTAGGTGGTGATTTGATTCATAATTTCCCACGAACTTATGGATCAAATTTTTCTGACACGTACACCATTGATGTTACTGTTAATGGAAGTTCAATAAATCCTGCGATTAGCCAAGTTCGTTTTAAAAGAGTGGGGCTTGCCAAAGATTCAACCGATGCTTGGGGGCAGATTACCACACCTGTTGGAACTTACAATTCCCTTCGTGTTAAAAGAACAGATTTTACAACCGATTCAATTTGGGTTCAACCTGTATTTCCTCCGACTTGGTCTTTATACCAAACTACAAAAGATACAGCGAAGACTTTCCAATGGCTTGCAAAAGGAGGAAAACTGGCAATAGCTGAACTATCCTTGGACTCAATAGGTACACCTAAAAAATTTACATGGAGTTTGATTGCTCCTGTGTCTGAAATAAATGAAATTTCATCAAACAATTTTTTTGATTTATCACCAAATCCGGTAAACAATGAAATTAATTTGAGAATCGATGAAAATAATGGGGAAGAAGCAACTTTGACTATCTCAGATGAAAGTGGAAGAATAATAAAAACTGAAAATTTCCAAATTCAGAAAGCACAGCATAAAATTGACTGCTCCTCATTGGAAAGTGGAGTGTATTTTATTCAAATAACTTCTAATAGAAATCAGGAAGTAAAGAAATTTATCAAACAGTAAGTTTCTGCTTTTACTTTTGATAATATTTTCAATTCAAAATATTTGTTTCCTTTCCAAACTGACGAAAAGAAACGAATACCGAAGTTGCTGCTAGTAAAATCATAACACTGAAACTTAATAGCAAGTATTTCAATTCAAGTGTTCCAGCGATTAATTCTTTTGTAGCTAAAACGACATTCACTACCGGTATACAAGCCGTTTTAAAATTCAATTCAATACCCGGAAAAAAACCAATCATTGCAGGTAAGACCATGACAATATTTAATGGTGTAATAATGCTTTGTGCCTCTTTAAATGTTTTAGCGTAAACTGCAATTGGAATCATTACTCCGGCAAAGAAAACTGTTAATGGAATCAACAAGGAAAACAACGTAGCAATAAATGAAAAACTCAGTACTTCATGTATGATTTTAAGAAGTTCTTGATTTTCAACGATGTTAAGAAATTCGATGGAGATAAATAATCCCAGTAAGGAACATGTCGCTGCTACTAAACCGGAGAGTATTACAACGAGCATTTTCCCGATTAGAATTTGCCAGCGGGAAACAGGGGTCGTTAATAATGTTTCAATTGTCCCGCGCTCTTTTTCACCTGTAAATAAATCGATTGCCGGATACATACAACCGATAAAACCAAAGGCAATGAAAATATAAGGCAAAATTCCACCGGCGAGTTTACCAATCATTTTTTTATCGCTGGCGACATTGATGTACTCTGTATTAAAAGGGTTGATTTTCCTTCCATCAACCTGTAAATCAGTATATCTTTTTTCTTGCGCTTTTGTCTCAATGATGTTCATGTACAACTCAGCTCGCTCTTTTCTTCCAATTTCAGAAGCATCGAAATACCACTTCACTTCGGCAGGAAACATTGTTTTCAATTGTAAATCAAAAGCATTTCCAGTGACGATTCCCAATTGGATGGAATCATTTTGTAGTGAACGAAATAAACTGATTGAATCTCGGAAAAAAATCAGTTTTTTATTTCCCATTTCTTCTGGGATTTCGTTTAATTCATCGGCCAGATATTGTTTTTTGTTTCCAATAATTCCAATTTTCATTGTTTCTTTGGTTGCACTTTTCTCGTAAGATGCTGATAAGTTGACAAAGATGTTCAATGTGATTGGAAACACTAAAATCGGAATGATCAACATGGTCATCAATGTCCTTCGATCCCTCAATGTATCGATTAATTCTTTTTTGAAAATTTTATAAATCATACGATTGTATTAAGATTGAACGATTCGGATAAATTCAGCAGTCAGATTGCTTTCAATCATTTCTTTTCTGAAATCAGACATGGATCCTTGATGTTTAATTTTACCTTGGTGAATAATCGCTAAATCGTCACAAAGTAAATCCACTTCACTCATGATGTGACTTGAAAAAATCACTGTTTTCTGTTGTTCTTTACAATCTCGGATTAATTTAATGATGTTTTCTGCCGTAATGACATCCAATCCACTTGTTGGCTCGTCAAAGATTACAACTTCCGGGTCATGAATCATGGTTCTGCAAATCGAAACTTTTTGTTTCATACCGGTACTCAACTTTCCAATGCGCTTGTTTAGAAAGTCATTCATATTGAGCAATTCAAACAAGTATTTTTTGCGTTCTTCTCGTTGTTGATTTGGAACGTTGTACAAGGATGCAAAGTAATCGATGATTTCAATCGGGGTTAGTCTGGCATAAAGTCCGGTGGAACCCGTTAAAAAACCTATTTTTTTGCGTGCCTCTTGCGGGTATTTTATAGCATCGATGCCTGCAATTTCAATACTTCCGGAAGTAGGGGTATAGATTGTAGCCAGCATTCGTAAGGTAGTTGTTTTTCCGGCGCCGTTCGGTCCAAGGAGTGAAAACACACTTCCCGGTTTGCAATTAAAGCTTATGTTATCAACTGCGTTGGCAATTGATTCTTCAGTGTTTAGCTCCTTACGTTGTTTTCTTGTTAAAGTAAACTCTTTTGAAAGGTTGGTAACTTGAATCATAAATTATTTATTTGAGTATACGCTCTTCTGGTGAAATAGCTTTATTTCTATTTGCTAATTGACCACAAGCCGCATCAATGTCTTTGCCTCTACTTCTTCTTACGTTAACAATGAGGTTTTTGGATTCAAGAAACAGAGCGAAATCTTCCACTTTTCTGGCATCAGCTTGTTGAAATTCACCGTTTTCAATAGGATTATATTCAATAATATTGATTTTACAAGGAACACATTTTGCAAATTGAGCTAATTCTCTTGCGTCCTCAATGGAATCGTTAAAATCTTTGAAAATAATGTACTCGAACGTTACCCGAGAGCCTGTTTTTTCATGGAAATACTGCAAAGCATCTGAAAGTTCCTCCAAATTATTTGACTCATTGATTTCCATGATTTTATTTCGTTTCTCGTCGTTCGCAGCATGAAGCGACAAAGCCAAATTAAATTTTACTTGGTCATCTCCTAATTTGCGAATCATCTTGGCGATTCCTGCGGTTGAAACGGTCACTCTTCTCGGTGACATTCCCAATCCTTGTTCAGAACAAATATGTTCAATGGATTGAAGTACATTTTTATAATTCAAAAGTGGTTCACCCATTCCCATGTAAACGATGTTCGTTAAAGTGGTTTGGTAACGTTGTTCCGCTTGATTTTTTAGATAAACGACTTGATCAAAAATTTCTCCGGCGGATAAATTGCGCAATAACTTCAATCTTCCAGTCGCACAAAACGTACAAGAAAGGCTACATCCGACTTGTGATGAAATGCAAGCTGTTGTTCTGGAACTTGTTGGTATTAAAACTCCTTCGATGATTTTTGTTTCATCTACCGAAAAAGCACATTTAATCGTTTTATCTCTGCTGATTTGTTGGTCTTGCAATGTGATGTGATCAATGAAAAAAGTAGTATCTAACTTCTCCCTCAAATCCTTGCTCAGACTTGTCATCTCATCAAATGAATGTGCGTTTTTTTTCCATAGCCATTCAAAAACTTGTTTGGCACGAAAACTTTTTTCATTTAAATCACTAAAATGAACCAAAAGTTCTTCCAGGGATAAATTCCGAATATTGATTTTCCCTTGAAGCATAGGCGATTGTGTTTCTTATCGATTAAGCATTACCGGCATAACCAACATCAGAATGTCCTCATCTGTGTTTTCATTGTTTGCCGGAGTCAATAAACCTGCGCGACTTGGATCACTCATGGCCAATTTCACCTCTGCTGTTTCCAGATTGTTAAGCATTTCTAATAGGAAACGTGAGTTGAATCCAATTTCCATATCATCACCATCGTAATTACATGTTAATCGCTCATTAGCTTCATTAGAAAAGTCTACGTCTTCCGCAAATAAGGATAATTCAGAGCCTGCGAGTTTTAATTTAATTTGATGTGTTGTTTTATTTGCAAAAATGGCAACGCGTTTCATTGATCCTAAAAATTGAAGTCTGTCAACTGTCAAAACATTAGGATTTTCTTTTGGAATGACTGCTTCATAATTTGGGTATTTCCCGTCAATTAATCGACAAACCAAAATGATATCATTAAAAGTAAAAATAGCATTTGAATCATTGTATTCTAATAGAATTTCCTCATCACCACGTAGATTTGATTTCAACATGTTTAAGGGCTTCTTCGGAAGAATAAAAGCTGAACTACCGTTTGCTTCTGTATCTGTTCTTCTATATCGAACCAACTTGTGGGCATCAGTTGCAACGAACGTGATATCTCCCGGAGTAAAGTGACAATATACCCCACTCATAACTGGACGTAGGTCGTCATTTCCGGTAGCAAAAAGCGTTTTATTAATTGCTTTTGAGAGAATATCACCTGAAATTTTTATTGAACTTTTATTTTCGATGTTTGGAAGTTTCGGAAATTCATCTCCATTGAAACCTATCATTTTTGATTTACCGTTATCGTATGCAATTTCAATTTGAAATTTCTCATTTACTCTGAAAGTACATGGTTGTTCAGGTAAATTTTTTAATACATCTAAAAGAATTTTTGCTGGTACTGCAATTTTACCATTTTCTTCAGATTGAACTTCCAGTTTTGTAATCATGGTAGTTTCAAGGTCTGATGCAGAAACTGTCAATTGTCCATCTTCAATATCAAAAAGGAAATTATCAAGAATAGGAAGCGTATTGCTTGTATTCAAAACACCTGAAATACTTTGAAGGTGGCGCAATAAGGTTGTACTAGATGTAATAAAGTTCATAAAAATTTATTTGACACAAAATTAATAATTCAAGTCAGAAAACAGCATTAAATCAAGGTCTAAAACTACATTTTTTAAACAATTTGATTTGCTTTTTTTAAATTCTATTCAATTGATTTGTGATTCAATAGTTTTTTCGAATATAAATTTTCAGAGCTTCTCTTCTTAGTATAGATTCTGAAAGTGATCGAAAATAGAAAGGGTTCGACATTATTTTTAGAAATTCGTTTTCGGGAATGTCTATCAAATAAATAAGTTGTTGCAATTTGATTGCTGGTAATTCATTGATAGAGTTAAAGATACATTGCTCCAAATCATCCCTATTTTTACACTCATTTAAATTTATTGAGACGTCACAACGCATGAAATCCTTTTCAATCTGTTTGATTGTTTCCAAAACAAAGTCACTATTTGTCAAGCTTTGAAAAAGAACGAGTTCATCCATGTATAATCTTATATTGTGAAATTACGAATAGTTCCATTAGTTTTGTGTTAAAATCTCTCAATTTGAAACGACTTTTTGACTTATTATTTTCAATTTTTATACTCATTCTGTTTTTACCTTTTGGGCTAATTATTTCCATTTTAATTTTGTTTAGTTCTCCGGGAGGAATTTTCTATCGGCAAGAACGAGTTGGTAAAAATGGAAAGGTATTTAAGTTGTTGAAATTTAGGTCAATGCGAATTAATGCGGACAAAAGCGGAAAGTTAACAGTTGGAATGAGAGATAATAGAATTACTGGAATAGGATACTTTATTAGAAAGTACAAACTAGATGAATTTCCTCAATTTATTAATGTGTTGAAAGGTGAAATGAGTATAGTTGGTCCACGTCCGGAAGTACCGGATTATGTTGCCTTGTACGATTCTAATCAAAGAGAAATTCTGAAAGTAAAACCGGGAATTACAGATTATGCCTCGTTGGAGTATTTTACAGAAAATGAATTGCTTGCAAAATCTGATAATCCAGAAAAGACCTATATTGAGGAAATAATGCCCGCCAAAATAAAGCTAAATGAAAAGTACCTAGCAAATCCTACACTAAGTTCGGATTTGAAAATCATTTGGTTAACCTTTAAAAAGATTGTTGGACTTAAATAATTTAAAGACTTAGAATTTTAAATTCAGTCCTTCGATTCAATTGTCTACCTTCTTCCGTTTCATTGGTTGAAATTGGTTTTTCCTCCCCATAACCTTTTGAAACAAGTCTATCCGGACTAATACCTGATTTTATTAGAAAGTCAACAACTGATTTTGCTCGGTTCTCCGATAATTTTGCATTGTAATCATTTGCTCCTTTTGAGTCCGTGTGACTTGAAATTTCAATATTTAAAGAAGGCATTTCGTTGAGCAATTTTAAAAGACGCTCAAGCTCGTTAGTTGATTCTTGACGCAATGTTGCTTTGTCGAAATCATAAAAAATATTTTTTAGAACAATTGTACTTCCAACTTCCAATTTTTTAAGAGAAATATCTTTACTAATTTCTTGAAAAGCAGCAGTGTCGGGAATGTTAAAGTTCTCCGAATGAAACAAATAGCCATTCTTTTTAACTGCAATTCCGTAATTTTTTCCAGCGGGAAGAGATATGAGGTATTTTCCTGAAAAACTATTAGAATTAAAGGATGTAATAATTTTATTTAGTTGGTTGTCAATGATTTCTACTGTTGCGTCAAGAGGCTTTTTTGTTAACTCATCTGAAATTATTCCTTTCAGTATGGTCAGTTTTGCCTGTGGATCTTCTTGTTTTTTTTCAATTTTTACATCCGTTTTCGCGATATCCGTTTCTTTTGAGTTATCATTTTTTTCAGAACCGAGGAATGTAATCATATACAAATCACGTCCACCAAATCCATTGGAATTAACAGAAGTATAATAGCCATGTTTACTATCTGCAGAGACAACAAAAAATACATCATCATCTGTAGTATTTACAGGAAAACCTATATTTTCCGGAACAGACCATTTTTTAGTTGTTTGATCGAAAACAGATTTGAAAATGTCATACCCACCTAAGCTATTGTGTCCTTGTGAACTGAAATAGAGCGTTTTTCCATCCGGGTGCATGAAAACACCTTCTTCTCCAAACTCAGTATTGATTATTGGTCCAAGATTTTCGGATTTTCCCCATTTTCCTTTTTCATCAAGATAGGAAATGTAAATGTCTCGATCGCCGAATCCTCCTGGTTTATCGCTAACAAAGTAAAGTGTTTTTCCATCAGGAGAATAGCTTGCAGATGATTCATGAAATTTTTCAGTATTGATGTTTTTATTCATTTCCTTGGGTTTGCTCCAAGTTTCTCCAGTTAGTTCAGCTTCAAACAAGTCTCCATTGTTTTTACTCCCAATATATATTATCAGTTTACTTCCATCGACAGACAACCCAGAGTTTGCATCGTGGTCACCCGTATTTACAGGTTCTTCCAAATTTTTTGCAACTGACCATTTTCCATCAGCTTGTTTCACTGAATAATAAATGTCCTCGTAATAATCATTGTATACAGGATCTTTTTCTTTCCCAATTGAATTTGGTCTTCTTGAAGTGAAAAACAGTATGGATTCGTCGGCTGTAATCAATGGTTTATATTCATGAAATTCAGTATTTACAGCCTTACCAAGATTATCTATTTTAACACGAATGGCTTGAGAAGACAGTATTTTTCCGTTCTTGCATTCTTCAATTTCTTTGTCTGCTTTTTTAATAATTAACGGATCAGTTTCAGAGTTAGTTTTACTTTTAAATTCGTAGAAAAGACCCATTGCCTTGTCCCACTGATTTGCAAGATGGTATGCTTGAGCAAGGTGAAAATCTAAGTTAATGTCAACATTTTTATCTAAATTTTTTGCTTTTTCTAGGTAGGGTAATGCTTTTTGCTTGAAACTTGAATATAAGTAACATTTCCCTAATTTAAAGTTTAGTTGCGCGTTGTTTGGATTGAATTTATTCGCCTCCAAATAGGGCTCGATTGACAATTTTAGAAAATTTTCATCCATTTCAAAATAGGAGTCTCCCAATTCGATTTTCTCCTTTGCCTTTTTTAGTCCTTCTTTGTCGTTTGGAAAAAAATCTTTGGTGAACTCAACATTTTGTGAAAATGAAAAATAACTCAAAAGCAAAAAAAGTAAACTAAAAACTGATTTGTGAAATCTCATACCGTAAAATTTTGATTTCTAAGATAAGTAAAAAGTTGAATGAAATTAAAATAATTAGAATATAGGTAAAATACTATTTTTCAACAGCTTTCCAAAGAGTATTGTTAGGCACAGGTGCAATAATTTCAATTATTTCTTTACTTGTTGGATGCGTAAAACTTATTTTTCGAGCATGTAAACAAATAGATCCATCGTCATTTGAACGTTTTGCACCATATTTTACATCACCTTTTATTATACATCCTATGGCAGATAATTGCGCACGAATCTGATGATGTCTGCCGGTTTCCAATGAAATTTCTAGCAAATGATAGCGTTCGCTGGAACGAATAAGTTTATATGATAAAATTGCCTCCTTTGCACCAGATGTTTTCGAATCGACAGCATAACTTTTGTTTTGACTTTCGTTTTTTCGAAGAAAATGAACCAGTCTATCTTCTTGGTTCGATGGTCTATTTTCAACGATTGCCCAATATGTTTTGTTTGTTTCTTTCTCTCTAAATTGAGCATTTAGTCTTTCCAAAGCTTTACTTGTACGGGCGAAAATCACAGCTCCACTAGTAGGTCGATCTAAACGATGTACGACTCCGCAAAAAACGTTTCCTGGTTTATTGTATTTTTCTTTTAGGTAGGATTTAATGGCGTCAGGCATTGTTGCATCTCCAGTTTTGTCTCCTTGAACAATTTCCGACGGCCGTTTATTAATGACAATTACATGGTTGTCTTCATACAGGATACGATCCTCAATCATGCTGTAATTGATTTATTATATCTTTTGTTTCTTAAGGCTGCGACCAATGTAAATAAAGCAAAGAAAAATATTAAACCAATTAACCACGAAGGGAATTTACCAATTCCATCTCCTTGAGCATAAGAATGTAGTCCAACAAGCATGAAATTAACACCGAAAAAAGTAAATAATATAGCCGAGTAGCCCCAGAATGAAACTAAATTAAACAAGAACTTACCTTTTAATCCTGGAATTAATCTCAGATGTAAAATGACTGCATAAACCAATACCGAAACAAGTGCCCAGGTTTCTTTAGGATCCCAGCCCCAATATCTTCCCCAGGATTCATTTGCCCAAACACCGCCAAGGAAAGTTCCAATTGTCAACATAAATAGCCCAATTGTTATGGACATTTCAGATATATAAGTGAGTTCACTGATATTAAGTGTTACCACTTCACCATTTTTCTTATTTCTGAAAATATATAAAGTTAAATTCAGTAATCCGAAAATACAACCTAATCCTAAAAACGCATAACTTCCAGTAATAATAGCAACGTGTATCATCAACCAATAAGATTTTAAAACAGGTACCAAAGGAGTGATTTCAGGATCCAACAAATTCAACTCAGAAACCATTATCATCAAAGATGCCAATATTGCAGCTACTGTAACTACGACTTCATTTTTCCTCAAAAATGATAATCCAGCCAACATTGTTATCCATGCAATGTATACCAATGCTTCATAACCATTACTCCAAGGAGCGTGTCCCGAAATGTATGAACGAAAGCCTAGTCCAACCCCATGATATACAAAAAACACAATCAGTGAAAACAACAAGGTTTTTTGAATAATCTTCATAAGCCGAGATGGCTCTGCTTTCTTTGTCCTAAAAATTTGTACGAAATAAATTATCAGAAGTATTAATCCAAGAGTGAAGTACCCACGAAACGCATTTTTAAAAATGGTCATCTTATTGTAGCTAATTTCCACATTTACTTTCGTTTCACTTGGAACTACTTTTTTTCCAATTTCACGCTGAAAAGCTTTGATTTCCTTAAGTATAGAATTTGCTTTGTCAAATGAGTTGTTTTTTGCTCCTTCATCAAGTGCGGCTAAGTATTTCAGGGTATTTATTGATGAAACAGTATCTATTTGTAGAAGTTCCATGTTCATTGGAACATACCACGTATTATTCGAATCATTCTTCTTAGGTATAATTCGCATATATTGCCAAGAAAAGATACCTTGAACTACTTCAAATCTTTCATTTAATTTAATAAGTTTTTTGTCAAATTCATCCCGTTTGGACTCAGCTTTTTGATGTGCAGCTTTATACTCATTCATCCATTTAAAACCACCTGTTTCATCTGCTATTTCTTTCGGAATTGCATAATCTCCTAGCTTTAATCGTTCCTTTAAAATAGAAGGAATTTTGATTATCTTTTGTTCCATCCAGTATTGTGGATACATGTGCATGCTCATAACTGTTTGAACAGCGTTATAATCTTTAAATGAATTCGCTTGATAAAATTTACGTATCAATTCATCACACATGGTATGCATCGGAATAATTCGTCCTTTGAAATCTTGAACCAACAAAGAGGCAAGTTCATCCGAATGTTCCTTAGATATAACTCGATAAATACCTTTGGATGGGTTGTGTGAATGTTGCTTAGCAAACGCTGAATTGGAAAGCGATAAAATCAACAACAAAATCGTTGCACCCGATTTTAGAACTTTTTTACGTTCGTTTAATTTCTTTATTTTATTATTTAAATCTCGAAAACGGCCTATAGGTGCAAAAAGAGAAAGAATCATCGCTAGACTCATCAACAAATAGCCAACATAAGTGATATTCGTTCCCCACCAGTCATGGTTAACACTTAACCTTGTACCTTCTTCATTTTGTGGTGTTGAAGGATTATCCAAATCATAACTGGATTGAAAGAATCGATAACCATCGTAATCCATTACATTGTTCATGAATACTTTTTGATCACGTTTGTATCCATTTTTAGGATCCATTATTGTCAATTCACTTTCAAAAGAAGATGGAGATTCTGATCCCGGATATTTGTCTAATTTGAAATCGCGACAAAACACATTAAATGGTATCGGTTTTCGAATGGAGCCATATTCAAATTGGTATATCAAACCGTTCATTTCAAATCGAGTTGGAGTAGGTATTTCTCCCATGCCTCCTTGTAAAACCACATTTTTAGAAGATTTTCCATCGGACAATTTGATCGTCAAATAATCTGTTCCAACATTCTTTTTTCCAGAAGGCATCAGCATTTTTTTTGCGTGGTTAATCACTTGTTTGAAAACAAATTGTTGATTGCCACATTGATATAAGGTAGTTGTTTTAAATCTCACCCATTTGTTCAAAGGAATTTCAGTAAACAAAGAGTCTGCAGGATTAATTCCTTGTTGCCGTGCTTTTCGCATTTCTGACATCGCTAAGAAACGAATTGGCACTTTGGTTTTTATTTCCATGGAGTCTTTATTCTTACGAATTTCAATTCCTGGAGCATCTAATTTTTTATCGAATGAAAGAGGAATTGATCCAACCATAAAAACATCTCCTTTTGAAATATAATTTGATTGCATTCCATCAGTAACAATATCTAAAACTGATGAATTAAAAGATGAACGAATTACCAAGGAGTCAATCATTTTAGACTTGAAGTCAATTTGAGTCATTGTAATATTTTTATTCTCAAATGAAAATTCATGCTCGAAGCTATTGTCGGTAATTTCAGAAAGGTAATGTTTGTATCCTTGTGTTGTTGATTTTCCCGTATTTGGATTTTCAGCGTAAACAAGTAAGTGGGGATCCGCAGTATAAATGAAATTTGAAGAAGTACCCTCTTTAACAATCATCAATCCTTCAAAACTTACGTATCTTGTTACAGCTGCTCCCGCCAGAATAATAATAAAGGAAAGGTGAAAAGTTAGCATTGCAATCTTTTCGCGTTGAAACATTTTGTATTTGAATATATTAGAAATCAAGTTCATCCCTAAATACAAAAGCAGTACTTCAAACCACGTGGCATTGTAAATAATG
>CANGLG010000025.1 GCA_947454395.1 Flavobacteriales bacterium | reverse complement strand
ATTTATTCCTCCTGAACTTTGTCCATAGCAAGAAACATTTGTTGTTGAAAGTGAAGTTGCTAATGAATTTGAAGGTTCAAGAATAGTCTCAGAATTATTCAAAGTACATCCATTCCCATCTGTTATAGAAACAGCGTAATTTCCTGCAGTTAAATTTAATTGATCTTGATTTCCACTTCCGTTGGACCAAACATAGAAATAAGGTGTTGTTCCACCAGAAATAGTTAAATCTATTCCTCCAGTTGCTTCACCACGACAATTAACATTTGTAATGTTAGAAGAATAACTTAAGGGTGTTAAAGGTTCATTTACGGTAAATGCAGCAGAAACAAGACATCCAAATGAATTAGTCATATCCACTTCATAGATTCCCGCAGGGATATTCAAAAGGTCTTCTGATGTGGAACCGTTAGACCATAAAAAAGTAAATGGAGCATCTGGACCGGTTGGAGAAATGTTAACACCACCTGTTGAGTCGCCATGGCAAAGTACATTGGTAACACTTCCCGGAATTGCCAAACCATTTGGTGGCTGTCCAACAATAATATTTTTTGTAAGTAAACAACCGTTGGCATCTAAAATAGTCAAGGTGTAAGTACCTGCAAGAAGATTACTTAAATCCTCACTTGTGGCGCCTGTGTTCCATAAATGCTGATAGGGAGCGGTACCACCATTTGTTGTATTGTCAATTAAACCATCGTTTTCCCCAAAACAAATGTTGTTTGTTACATTAGATAAAACATCTACAGGTGAATCTGGCTGATAAACGGTATCCGAAAAAGTTGTAGTACAATTATTACCGTCAGTTACAGTCAAAAAATAAGGTCCTGCAGGAAGATTATTTATGCTCGTTAAAGTTGAACCTGTATTCCAAAGATATGTGCATGGTGTCGTACCTCCCGAAACAGAGGCACTAATGCTACCACTTGATTGTCCGTAACACAAATTATTGACATTTGTTGTTATTGCGACAACCGGACTAGGCTGTGTAATTTGAATATTTGATATTGAATTACAACCATTGGCATCTGTCACTGTTACGGTATAATTTCCAGCAATTAAAGAATCTATAAGTGCCGTATTCATACCATTGTTCCAAGTATAGGAATATGGCGCTGTTCCACCTGTAGCGTTTACTTGCGATGTTCCTGTTGCTCCATTATGACACAAAACGTTTGTACCTGTTGCAGTGCTAATTAATGGTGTAGTTGGTTGTGTAATTTGAGCCGAAATACTTGCTGTACAGTTTTTATTATCTGTTACTTGAACAGAATAATTACCCTGAACAACATTACTTAAGTCTTCATTTGTTGAACCATTATTCCATAAAAATGAGTAGGAAGGTGTTCCACCGGTTACAGTCAAATTGATTCCACCGTTACTTCCATTATAACATGAAACATTTAATGTTATCTGTTGAAGCTGTAAACCATTTGCTGGCTGTGAAATAATAATAGTTTGAGATTTACTACAACCGTTACCATCGATTACATTTACTGAATAGCTCCCAGCAATTAAACCCGTTAAATCTTCAGTATTTTGACCATTTGACCAGCTGTATTGATAAGGTGGAACTCCTCCAATAACTGAGAGGTCAATGCTTCCGTTGGAGCCAGCAAAACAAGATACATTATTACTTGTTGTTGATAATGAAATCGGAGTAGAAGGTTCTGTTATTGTTGCCGAATAAGTGTACGTACAACCATGATTATCAGTTATTATTACAGCGTAATTTCCTGCGGATAAATTGGTAATGTCTTCGGTTGTTTGACCATTATTCCAGCTAAACGTGTAAGGAGCAGTACCTCCAGTTGGGGTTAAATTAATCAATCCGGAAGTTTGTCCAAAACATACAACATTCGTTATTACTGCTGTAGCACCTAGAGGAGCTTCTGGTTGGTTAATTTGCACAGCAAGGAATGAAACGCAACCATTAATATCAGTTACATTCACATAGTAATTCCCACTAGATAACCCGGAAATATCTTGAGAAGTAGCACCATTACCCCAGTTATAAGTACTAACAGGATTACCATTTGTTACTGTTAAATCAATAGTTCCATTGGCTCCTCCAAAACAAGATACATTAGTATGAGTTGCACTTAATTCCATTAAATTATCCGGATCAAGAATTTCAACAGAAAGAGAATCAACACAACCGTTCGCATCTGAAACACCAACAGTGTAGATACCCTGACCTAGCGAACTAATGTCTTGAGTCGTTGCCCCATTTGTCCATGAATAACTATAACTAGGAGTTCCACCCGATACAGACAAATTAATGGATCCAGTTACTGTCGAAATACATATGGCATCTTGATGTGTTTCAGATAGAGAAATAGCGGAAGAAGGTTGAGAAATACTAACAGATACAATTGCAGAGCAATTATTTTGGTCTGACACCTGAACACTGTAAGCACCTGTAAATAAATTAGATAAATCTTGAGTCGTTGCGCCATTGGACCATAAATAAGAATAAGTTCCGGTTCCGCCAGCTACATTAATATCGATTGAACCAGTATTAAAACCATAACAAGCAACATTGGCATGAGATTGTGATATGGTAACAGGTGCTGAAGGTTGAGATAAAGAAATAGATAAATTACTTTGACAACCATTAAAATCAGTTACTGTGACAATGTATGTTCCAGCTTGGATCCCTGATATATCCTCTGAATTTTGCCCGTTACTCCAACTAAAAGTATATGGAGATGTTCCACCTGATGCAGTAATATTGATATTTCCATCAGATCCACCAAAGCAAGAAATGTTATTGTGTATTTCTGAAATGTTTAGAGCTGCATTTGGAGCAGTAACTGTGAAAATTGAAGAAATCTGACAACCATTCGCATCGGTGGTTGTTAAACTATATGTACCTAAAGATAAATTAGTTATATCCAGAGTTGTAAGTCCGTTGTTCCAACTGAAAGAATAGGGTGAGGTACCTCCGGAAGTGGTTACATCTATTGTACCTACAGTATTTCCAAAACATGGATTATTTGTAACAATTCCTGATTGAATTAGTGTAGTTGGTTCGGATATGATCGCAGTTATTGTAGAGTTACAACCATTATTATCTGTAGTTACAACCGTGTAAGTTCCAGCCATTATGTTTGTTAAATCTTGAGAACTTGCACCATTGGACCAGCTGTAAGAGTAAGGAACTGTTCCCCCTGAGGCTGAAATATCGATACTTCCCGTTGAACCTCCATTACAAAGTACATTATTTTGGGTAAATGATAGATGTAATGAATCAATGGGCTCGGTTATTTGAAAGGAAGAATCTTTCATACAACCATTATTATCTGTTACAGATACTGTGTAAGTTCCAGAAGTGAGATTAGATATGTCTTGGGAATTAGATCCATTAGACCAACTAAATGAGTATGGAATAGTTCCTCCTGTTAAACTTAAGTTAATTAGACCATTATTTCCACCAAAGCAATCAACCGAGTTTGTAATTGCTGTTAATGAAATCGGTAAATTCGGCTGATTTATTGTAACACTATCAATGATGTTGCATCCCAGACTATCCGTTACATTTAAAGAATATGTGCCAGTGGATATCCCTGAAATTGAAGATGTAGTAGCTCCTGTATTCCACAAATAACTGTAAGGGCCCAATCCTCCGGAAGCTATTACAGCTGCCGCCCCGTTGTTTCCGCCAAAACATAAAACATTTGTTCCTGATAATGAAACTGAAACAGCCGATGTTGTTTGTGACAATGTATAGGAGTTAGAATAAAAACAACCATTGGAATCTGTTATTATAACGGAATAAATCCCAGCTGAAAGTGAGCTTATATCTTGCGAAATTGCTCCATCCGACCAAGAATAAGTATATGGGCCTGTTCCACCTGATACTGTTAAATCAATAGCACCGGTTGAAGTACCAAAACAATTAATATTAGTTGTTACTGCACTACTGCTAAGAGCTGATGGCTGAGATATAACAAAGGAGTTGGTGTATTGACAGTTATTTGCATCAAAAGCACTAACTGTATAGTCTCCAGCAGATAAATTAGTTATGTTCTGACTAGAAGATCCATTGGTCCAAGAATAAGTATATGGTGCGGTACCTCCAAGTGGATTGAGCGAAATACTTCCGTTTGATCCTCCATTACAAGATACATCGCTTGTAACAACACTGTATTGCAACTGAGCTGTTGGTTGGGTAACAGAAATACTCGTATTCAGAACGCATCCTTTGGAGTCAGTTATGGTTACCGAATAAGTTCCAGCAGCGATATTATTCAAATCTTCCGTATTTGATCCATTTGACCAACTGAATGCGTAAGGACTTGTTCCTCCTGAAACGGTTAGATTAATTGAACCATTTGTTCCACCAAAACAACTTACCGGAACAGATGAATTGGTTTGAGATAATGGTACAGATGGTTGAGTTATTGTTATGGAATTTGTTGTTGTACAGTTTTTACTATCAGTTACAGTTACATTGTAAGTTCCTGCAGGAAGTGAAGAAATATCTTGTGAGCTTGCTCCATTTGACCAACTATAGGTATATGGAGAAGTACCTCCTGACACTGTTAAATCAATGCTTCCAGTTGAATTTCCGTAGCAATTTACATTTGTATGTGTTTCCGTAGAACTTAGGGCGGAGGCAGGTTGAGTTACACAATAATTTGCAGAAATGCTACAACCATTTAAATCTTGTATCGTAGCAGAATAACAACCGGCAATCAAATTTGATAAATCTTGAGTTGTTGCTCCATTCGACCAAGAATAGGTATAGGTAGGAACCCCACCAACAACATTCATATCAATAGCTCCAGTTGTTCCTCCATAACAAGAAATATTGGTACTACTAACTAAGTTCTGTTGTAAGGGTGTTGGTTGAGTTAAAGTTACTGATGCGGTGGTAATACACCCCTTGGCGTCTGTTATTGTTGCTGTGTATGTTCCAACTCCAATTGCAGTAAGATTCGTTCCTGTTGCTCCGTTTGACCAAGAAAATGCATATGGACTTGTTCCTCCCGAAACTTGAAGGGTTGCTGAACCGTCAGTATATCCAAAACAACTTATATTGTAGCCGTTGTAATTAGAGGTAACCTGGGCTGTTGCAACCAACTGTAATGGTTGGGTTATGGTGTAAGTTCCTATAACTTGACATCCATTTGCGTCAGTTATTGTGACTGTGTATGTTCCAGGAGCTAAATTATTAATATTACTTGTTATTGCTCCATTCGACCAGGAATAAGTGAATGGACTTGTTCCAGAGGTTGTTATTGCGATTGAACCATTTGCTTGTCCGAAACATGAAACATTTGTAACTGTAGCAATCTGTATTGTAGGATTTGCCCTAACCGTAACTTGTAATGAAGTATCTAAAAGACATGTTAACCCGGGAAAAGTAAGATTTAAACTATACGTCCCTGAATTTGATGCAGTTGCATTTGTAATTACTGGATTTTGTAAGGTTGATGTAAATCCATTTGGACCACTCCAGGAGTATTGGGCTTGACTAGAGAAAGTAGAAAATAGATTCAATGTGTTATTTGCACAAATAGGTCCATTCGAACTTACACTTGGTGGTGGACAAGTTGTGGTATTTATTGTTAATGTATTACTTGCTGTAAGCGGGCAGCCATTTGCATCATATAAATCTGATGCGCCATCGTTATTGTATGAGTTTCCTGAGATATCTCCCTCACCAAAAATATAAGCTATATGATCCAATGTGTTATCGCATTGAAACATTAAACAATCGTTATTTACAGTAACTCTGAATTTTATTACCGTGCTGTCTGCTCCAGTTGCTGAATTTACAACCAGACCACCAGTAGTAGCATTTGCTCCCGTACCAATTCTAAACTTTAGTGATTTTGTTGCAGCAATATATTCTGCTTGATCATCATTTGTAACATCAGTTTTAACACCTAAATTTGGACCGAAAGTGTATTGAATTGAGTTAGGAACATAAGTTGTTCTTGGGTCGAGAGAATCAGTCATATAAGTTCCAATAGAAATATCAGAACCTATGTTTTTACCCACTAACGTGTATTCTAAAACATCGCCAGGATTAACTAGTCCACCATTTATATCATTTATTCGAACATTGGCTCTAAGGTCTGGCTCAAATATGTCGATTGCAGAAGTTATAACACGGGTCAAAATATTTTCGGAGGAGGTTGTCACTCGAATAGTAGCAGATGATGCATTATTTCCTATGTAGTTTAAAGAAGTATTGGTTGGGCTAAATATATTTGCATCATATCCAAGCGTGTTGTTATAACTAGGATTTCGAAATGGTGTAAGCACTCCATTATTAGAAATGGTACTGTTAAAGAAATTGTTTTGATCATGAAGACCATCTGAAACATTTACAAACGTGGAAGCGCCTTTAAATTGTAATTGATCTCCTTGAGAATCTCTATCACCATCAAGTCCAATAACGCCAAGTTCAAAAGTTACTGGCCCAACGGGAGGAGTTACAAATCCTGAAATTGGAATGTCAAGAGAGTTTCCTATGGATACGTTTGCGAAACCATCGAAAACTGTAAGATTTCGCATTGATTCAAAAATGTTTTTATAGACCACTACTATTGACCAGCCTCCCCAAAGATTGGAAGTATTTCCTGTCTGCGTAACTAAATCAGCAACGGTATACCTACCTTTTTTTCCACCTGTCTGAACGATTGAGGTAATATCCTTATAGCAATAATAACTCGGATGTGACCAAGATGCTCCTCCAATCGTTGGCACATCTAAAGTTGCATCAGCAGTTAATGTTTGATAGGCTCCATTATTTAATTTAATTTTTATTTTATTTCTGGTTGAGTAATTGTTCGTACTTGTGTTTATTCGAGCGCTCCAATATAATCCAGCAAATAAGATTTCACTGCAATTTGCAAGGTTTAAACTATCGCTTGAAGACATGAAAGTACTTGCATCGCTGTCGATATCTAAGTATGATAAAGATGAAAAATCCCCATTGGAATATGTTCCGGAGGCATAACTCGTTTCAGCATGAGCTGTTGTACAATTGGTTAAACTACCACAAGTGTGAGAAACATTAGAAAGAAAAACAATTCCTCCTTTTTGGTTTGCTTGAAACCGTGGGTTAAATGATTGAACAATCTGAGAAAATAAATTTGCTGTACCAAAAAACAGAAATATTATTGCGAATAAAATACGCGAAAAATACCTTGTTAAATAGTTCAACATAGTTATTATTTGGAGATAGTTTAGTTCTAGTTAGACGAAAGATAAGCATTTTAGTTGCTAAATGATATTGTTTTTGAAAAAAATCTTAAAAACAAGAAGGGAGATTAATTCAAAATTAGCACTTTGCCAACTTTTTTATCCTTTCCTACGTTTGTTGCAGTCCAGATAAAGTAAACTCCCGAAGCAACTTTTTGTCCACTCAGATTTTTACAATCCCAAGTAGCGGTCCCGCCATTGGATGTGGTTTTAAAAACCAGATTACCAGCAACATCTGTAATTTTTACATCAGAATCGTATCTGATTCCTTGAATTGTTACCGGTCCTGAAAAATTAGGTCTCACCGGGTTAGGAAAAACAATAGTGCTTTCGTAATCAGGGTCCTCGTAGGTTGCATTCGTTCGATAGGATACTAAGCCTTTATCAGTAATAATAAACAATTCCCCTGATTTTTGGTCTAACTTCAAGTCAAAAATATTATTTGAAATTAAAGGTGAATTTTCACTTGTATGTTGCTCTAAAATTTCACTTCCATCCGCAGACAAAAGTAAAATACCCGCATTTGCAGTAGCAATCCATTTTCTGTTACCACCATCAATTTCGATGTCTGTAATGTGTGTTGCACCCAAAAGATATTCAACATTTCCTTCAAAATTTATTTTTATTCGTTGAGCATTGTATTCCCCTGAATTGGCGGTAAAAACATCATTCGCATTGTAAAGTATTGCAAATCCAGCGTCGGTTCCAATCCAGATTTCTCCGTTAAAATCGGCCGCAATCGCTGTTACATTCGAAGAAGGCAAGTTTCCAGTAAGTGAACCAGTTGTAATTTGTTTATACTCATCGTCTGAGGCATCATTAACAGTGCCGTTATAGTTATATGCATAAAGTCCCTCGTCGAGTATGCTAAACCACAAGTTATTATCAAAATCTACAATCATTTTTTTTGTAAACTTATTTCTTGCTTGGAATCCACAATCAAAGTTTTTCCATTCATTGTTGTTGTCAAGAACATTCAATGGATTGTTACAATAAGCATTTAAAGCCCATAAATTTCCTTTCTCGTCATAACAAACATCTGAAACGAATGCCCAACCATTTCCAAGGTTCGATAATTCTAACGTCGAATTGGTAATGTTGTAACAAGTAGCTTGGTTGTCTTTGAAAACAGTAAGCGGTTCTGGTGAATAGGTGCTGATTGCAATATTTTTTATGTTTTTAGAATTTATGCTCACGTCTAAAATATCCCAAAGATCTTTGTTTTGCCATTCAGGTGTATTTTCCTTATTCTTGGAGCTCCAAGTTTCGCTTTCAAAAAAATGGACACCATTCCTGGTAAATGACGGCATTTTTCCTGATAAACTTCCAGAAGCTATTGCTAGTTTTCCATCTTGACAATCCATAGAGTAGAAATTTTTATTGTAACTACCAGAAATCGGAAACACCTTATATTCAACCTCATTAGGGAAATGCACCAAGCCATTTTTTTCGTCTGCAGTCCACAAACCATTGGTATTTATTGCACTTCGATAAAGGTT
Source organism: Flavobacteriales bacterium (assembly GCA_947454395.1). Lineage (GTDB taxonomy): Bacteria > Bacteroidota > Bacteroidia > Flavobacteriales_D > Crocinitomicaceae > UBA952. The sequence goes on along the minus strand of CANGLG010000025.1, from coordinate 11,102 downwards.
GAAATTTTTATCAAAATTAGCTGAAGAATAAAAACCAGTAATGTTGTATGCTGAATTGTATAATATGCATCCCCCGTTAATGTTAACCGCTAACTTTTCTTCAAGTTGATTGATAGAATTGATTTGCGCCGCAAACGGCAATAAAGTGATGGTTTGTGTTCCTGAATTCGTAACACAAAAAACAGAATCTCCCGCGCCAGAAGTCTCATTTTTATATAGAACAGTTAATTTGTCATTAAAAAGAGTTAATTCAGAATAAAAACTGTTAGAAATAAGCGGCAACCGGGAATCAAGTGCCCATTGAGATTGGTCTGGTAAGGCTGGATTGTTATAAAGCCCTCGAAGTAAACGACTTGGTGTTAGGGCATATAATGTATCATTCTGAAAAACAACATCTTGTATTTTCTCCAATCCACCCGTTGGATAATAGGTATCCTTAACTTCGTTTTTTATGGGATCAACCTTTAATATGGAACAGTCATTTGCTGCCAATACAAAATCTCCAACTTTTTCAAAATGATTAATCCTTTTTGAATTTGGAATCTGAGCTAATTTAAGTGCTGGAATATTGTAAATGCGACCATTTTTCAATTTATCGATGTTTCCGTTTACATAACCAATAAATAATGATTCATGGACTTCATCGAAATAAATGCAACTAATCTCTATATCAGATAAACCGGTTAATGCCGTATAAAGTGTGTGAGAATCGTCAGAAAGATCAAGTACAGAAAGCCCATTTTCATAAGCTGTGTAAATTTGATTACCATTCGTTGCGACATCTATTGCTTTAGCTGTCGCAACATGAAACCTCCATTCTCCCGTCCCAACTTGCGCTTTAACAGTATAAACGGAAATCAGGATAAAGAAAAGTAAAATTCTTTTCATAGTTTAAGAACGAAGAAACATTAAAAAAATTGAATTTTCAAATAAATACTTTGTTCAAGTTATTTGACGAAACGAACAATTAACACATCATCTTCTTTTGATACTTTCAATAAGTTTTGTTTGGTTAAACTTTTGAGACTGTTGTCCCATTGTTTATTACTCATAGAAAAATTATTTCTTAACGAAGATAATTCCATTTCATTTTCACCCAACATCACATTGTAAATGGATTGTTCAAGCTCGTTTAATTCAAGTTTAACCGACTTTGTATCAGGTCTCATTTGAGGAAAAAACAATACTTCTTGAATCGATGCGTTATTTGTTAAATACATGATTAAACGGTCCATCCCAATTCCTAAACCACTTGTTGGTGGCATGCCATACTCCAATGCTCGAAGAAAATCTTGATCAATAAACATGGCCTCATCATCCCCTTTTTCTTGTAACCTCAACTGTTCTTCAAAACGTTCGCGCTGATCAATCGGATCATTTAATTCTGAATAGGCATTTGCGACTTCCTTTCCACAAACCATTAGCTCAAAGCGTTCCGTTAAATCAGGATTGTCTCTGTGAACCTTACAAAGTGGAGACATTTCCTTTGGATAATCGGTTATAAATGTTGGCTGAATGTAATTTCCTTCACATTTTTCACCAAAAATCTCATCAATTAATTTTCCTTTACCCATGGTTTCGTCAACGGCAATCCCCATATTTTTCGCCGCATTTCGAAGTTCCTCTTCTGTTTTCCCTTGAATGTCAAAACCAGTAAAGTCAATTATTGCTTGACGCATGGTAACTCGTTTGTAGGGAGCTTTGAAATCGATCTTATGTTCTCCGAAAGTCGCTTCTGTTGTTCCATTTACAGACAAAGCACAGTGTTCAAGTAAACGTTCCGTGAAATCCATCATCCAATTGTAATCTTTGTATGATACGTAGATTTCCATGGCTGTAAATTCTGGGTTGTGCGTACGATCCATACCTTCATTTCTGAAGTTTTTCGAAAATTCATACACACCGTCAAATCCACCAACGATAAGTCTTTTCAAATACAATTCATTGGCGATTCGCATGTATAACGGAATATCAAGTGCATTGTGATGTGTAATGAACGGACGAGCCGATGCACCACCTGGAATTGCTTGAAGTACAGGTGTTTCAACTTCCATGTATCCGGCAGCATTGAAAAATTCACGCATTGCATTAAACAATTTGGTGCGTTTAACGAAGACTTCTTTGACATGATTATTTACAACTAAATCGACATATCGTTGGCGGTATCTTAATTCTGGATCTGTAAAAGCATCATGAACACGACCATCGGCATCTGTTTTTGGAAGCGGTAATGGACGTAACGATTTACTTAAAATTGTAAATTCTTTCACATTGATTGAAATTTCACCTACTTGAGTTTTAAAGAGATTTCCTTTAATTCCAATAAAGTCACCTAAATCCAATAATTTCTTAAAAACATCATTGTATAGTGTTTTATCTTCTTCTGGACAAATTTCATCCCTATTGAAATACACTTGAATTCTTCCTGATGAATCTTGTAATTCAGCAAATGAGGCTTTACCCATGATTCGTTGCGACATCATTCTACCGGCAAGACAAACTTCTTTCCCTTCTTCAAAATGCTTTTTAATTTCAGATGCGTATGCATCTACAGGAAATAATGCCGCTGGATATGGTTCAATTCCTAAATCCCGCAGTTTTTGAAGTGATTCGCGCCGTTGAAGTTCTTGCTCAGATAATTCGTTTTGACTCATTTGAATGGTTGTTTTTTCAGCAAAATTAAGGTTTAATTGTAAAACTCAGTCATATCTAAGCTACACTGAACGGACAAACAGCTGCAACTTATGATTAAAAGGGCTTTTACTTGTTACCAACTGACAATTCACCGTTGATAATTCCACGATCAGTTCGGACATTCAGTTTACTTTAAAAGTAATTTCGTTATTGATGAAAACGCGCCTCCTTCGCATTGCAAAATGGGTCTTCGGAATTTTGATCAGCTTGTTTTTGCTGATAACAATTTCTATCTATCTTTTTAAAGATAAAATAATTGGGGTTGTCGTTTCAAAAATTAATACCAGTCTCAATGCGCCCGTTGATGTAAAAAAAGTAGATATTTCATTTTGGGGTAGTTTTCCAAATCTTTCAGTCGATTTTGAACATGTTTTTATAAAAGACGCATATCCAAATAAATCAACAAAAGACACATTGCTTTATTCGGACAGAATTCGATTGAAATTTAATCCGATTGATTTATGGAATAAAAATTACCACGTCAAAGCAATTGAGATTTCTCCCGGGACTTTGCAAATAAGAATAAATAAGAAAGGCGAAGGAAATTACAATATCCTAAAACCTGATACTTCTGCGTCGAATGAGAAATTTGAAATGAAATTAAAATCCATATCACTCGAAAATTTTAGAGTGGTCTATTCGAATAAATCAACACAGCAGTATTATTCAACCGCTATTTCAGAATCGGAATTAAAAGGTGACTTTTTCGCTACAAATTACACTATGTCTGCTCAGGGAGCAATGTTAATTAAAAAGGCAAAAAGTGGCCAAGTGAATTTTTTAAAGAACAAGAAACTTGATTATGATTTTGGTATAGATGTTAATCAAGAAAAAGGAATTGTAGCTTTAAATCAAGCAGTTGTTAACTTGTCAGGTCTTCCATTTGAAATCAATGGGCAGGTGGATATGGACAGCATCAACTTTAATATTAAGTCGAAAAACATAGGATTAGAAGATTTGGTCAATAAATTTTCGCTGGCAGCAATGGATGATGTTAAAAAATTCAATGGTTCAGGTGATGTGTCTTTTAATTTAGATATCAATGGCGCTGTTGCATCCTCTGAGGCTGTTTCTGTAAATTGTGATTTTGGAATAGAAAAGGGTGAATTGACAGAGCCTTATCAGCATTTGAAAATCAAAGACATTCATTTGGAAGGAAAATACTCAAATGAAGGCGGAGCTGAAAAAGAATTTCTCGAACTGAAAAACATGCGCTTTAAAACAGCTGGAGGACCTTTCAGAGGAAATGTTAGGCTGTCTGATTTTGAAAACCCAAGTGTTAAAGGAAAGGCAAGTGGAAATATTGATCTACGTGTTGCCAATGCGATATTTCATATTCCTGAGGTAGAACAGATTAAAGGAGCAGTTCTCGTTAATGCAGAATTTTCTGTTCAGAATAATACAAAGTTGGGTACAATAGATGTGAAAAAATGCGATGGTGATGTGTTGATGAAACGCATGATGCTTAAACTAAAAGGCGATAAGAGAACCTTCGAAAACATCAATGGGAGTGTCTTTTTAAGAGGTAATGAAGCCGGAATCGAAAATGCTTCATTGAGAATTGGTTCAACGGATCTTAGAGTGGATGGCGTTTTTCGAAATATTTATAATTATTTAAACTCCAAAAGTCCTTTACAAACAGAAGTAGAAATTGAAAGTAATTATTTGAAAGTCGAGGATTTGGGAACTACCTCAAAACAAGAAAAGATTGAAGGAGACCGTGTTTTTGTTTTACCGGATGATATTCGCGGAATGGTAAATCTGACAGTTGGAACATTGCATTACGACAAGCACCGTTTCGATAATATTCTTGGGAAAATGAACATCCAAAACCGTCGACTTCATTTTCCTCAGTTAAGTTTAGTTAATGCGGAAGCATTGATTAGTGGTGCGCTCGTCATTGAAGAAAAATCACCGGAAATTTTTACAATCACAGCTCAGATTGCAAGTAACAACATAAAATTCAAACCCATGTTCAAAGAATGGGATAATTTTGAACAAAGTGTAATTACTGACAATAATATTTCAGGAAGGGCAGAGGCGGATTTGTTCTTTTTTGCGCCATTTGACTTGCGTTCTGGTGTTATTTTAAAGTCAATAGAATCTAGGTTAAACTTAAAGGTTTATGATGGACATTTAAAAAACGTTCAGTCATTTAAAGACATTACTGAGAGCTTGAAAACCACTTCCGGAAAATTGGTAATCGGCAAAAAGAATATTGATTTATTTGAACAAAAATTAAAGGATATTTCTTTTCAAACCTTAGAAAACACCATTTTGATAAAAAACGGGATAATCAATATTCCTAAAATGAACATTGGTTCTTCGGCTTTGGACATGGATGTTTCAGGATTGCATTCTTTTGAAAATGAAATTGATTACCGTTTTGCGTTTCGTTTCAGAGATTTGCTAAATGCTGAAAAAGATTCAGAATTTGGTGAAGTTGTGGATGATGGAACCGGAATTAAAATTTTTATGCGGATGTATGGAACGCTCGACCATCCAATAATCGAATGGGATAAAACTTCCAGAAAAGAACAGGCAAAGCAAAACCGAGAAGAAGCAAAAAAAGACGCAAAATCCATTTTAAAATCTGAGTTTGGATTCTACAAGAACGATACAACGGTTAAACAATACGTGCCGGAAGAAGTTCCCAAAGAAGACTTAAAAATTCATTTTGGTCCGGCGACGAAAGAGGAATTCAACGAAGTTAAAAAACAGAAAAAGGATTCCAAATTGAAAAAAACATTACAAAATTGGAAAGATCAACAGAAGCAAGAGGATGACGAAGGATTTAAAGTAGGAAAGGGAGGCGGAAAATAGTGATTCCCTATGATTTACTTTTGTTGATGATATTTGTTGTTGAGTAGCCTTCCACTAAATTGATTGTTACAACTTTACCTAAATTTTTTCGAATGAGGTCTGACCCTACAATGTACTTTTTAGAATTTGAATTTTCTTCATGGGCATCGTAATCGCCACCTTTTACAAGTACATCAGGTAAGAGTTGTTGGATTAATTCAAAGGGAGTATTTTCTTTAAAAAGCACAACAGCATCAACAAATCCCAAAGCGGCAATGACATTCATTCTTGCTTCTTCATTATTTATCGGGCGATTCGGTGCTTTATTTAATCCTCTTACAGAATCATCATCGTTTATTCCGACGATTAGCCGATTTCCCAAAGCAGCAGCTTCTGCTAAATAAGTTATATGTCCGAGATGCAAAATATCAAAACAACCATTCGTGAAAACCACCTTTTCATTTTTTAAATGATACATGGCTACCCGACGTGTCGCTTCTTCAGCAGTAATGATTTTTGATTTTACGAATTCGAGTCTAGCAGACATTAAACAAGTAAGTTGGTTTTCTCATTTGGAAAAACAAGTGATGGTTTGAATGATTTTGCCTCTTCAAAATCCATATACCCATAACCGATGATGATGATGATGTCATCAACTGCTACTCTTCTTGCGGCGGGACCATTCAAACAAATCATTCCTGAGTTACGATCTCCTTTGATTACATATGTTTCGAATCGTTCGCCATTGTTGATGTTGACAATTTGAACGCGTTCACCTTCTATCAAATTGGCAGCTTCCATTAATTCTTCATCGATGGTAATACTTCCGATATAGTTCAAATCAGCTTGAGTAACTCTTACCCTGTGAATTTTAGATTTTAATACTTGAATCAACATAAAAATGATAAAATGCGGGGCAAAAATAAAGCAAATAAACGGATTAGACCAATAAATTATCAATGAGTCTAACTTCACCACAATACGCTGCTATACAACAAACGTTCGAAGACTTCCAGTCATCAGCTTCTTTTAACGTCTCTGAATCAACAATTGCCAAGTATTCTAATTCGAGTTTTCCAAGTTTGAAAAACTCAATCGCTTTTACTTGTAATTCTTTGGGTGAAAAATTTCCTTTTTTTTCCTTTATAAATAATAATGTTTTCCAGATAACCAGCGCATCTTCTTTGTCGTTTTCGCTTAACCGCATGTTTCGACTACTCATGGCCAGCCCGGTTTCTTCTCGTAACGTCTCACATGCAACAATCTCCAAGGGAAACCCATAATATTTGTTCATGAATTTTATTATGGCTAGTTGCTGAAAATCTTTCATTCCGAAATACGCTTTGTTTGGCATTATCAGTCTGAATAAATTATGAACTACGTGCACAACACCCTGAAAGTGTCCCGGTCTAAATTCACCCTCTAAAACCTTGTCTAACCCTCCTAAATCAATTGGTATAAAAACCTCGTTTTCAGGATAAATTTCCTCGATATTGGGAGCAAAAATGATTAGGTTTTCAAATGAACTCAATAATTCAATGTCTTTTTCCAATGTGCGAGGATAGCGTTTTAAATCCTCTTGATTATTAAACTGCATTGGGTTAACGAAAATACTTACAACAACAAAGTCGTTTTCTAAAAAAGCCCTCTTAACAAGGGATAAATGCCCATTGTGTAATGCTCCCATTGTTGGAACAAATCCCACGATTTTCTTTTTTATTCTGGCTGTTTTTAGAGAGTCGCTCAACTCTCGGGCAGTTTTTATTAGCATTGCGTTTTGCATTAGCAGCGACAAAGCTATTGCTTTTTATGAAAGTTCATTAATATTTAGTAACTTTGCTTTCTATCGTCATTTAATGGAAAAGAAAAAAGTTCTATTTATTTCTCAGGAAATATTCCCCTTCTTACCGAAATCAGACATTGCTTCAAATGCAAGAAGACTACCTCAGATTGTTCAGGAGGCTGGTAAAGAAATACGTGTTTTTACACCTCGATTTGGAGCAATCAACGAGAGAAGACATCAATTACATGAAGTAATTCGTTTGTCTGGTTTGAATATTTGTATTGATGACCATGATCATCCATTAATTATAAAAGTTGCCTCTGTTGCAGCAGCGAGAATGCAAGTTTATTTTATTGATAACGATGAGTATTTCAAAAGAAAAACTACGCTTCAAGACGAAAAGGGAAGTTTCTACAAGGATAATGATGAACGAGCAATGTTTTTTTGTAGAGGTGTTCTTGAAACAGTAAAAAAACTTGGTTGGCAACCAGATGTGATTCATTGTCACGGCTGGATGACAGGCATCATGGCTTTATATATAAAACATATTTACAATAAAGATCCGCATTTTAAAGACACAAAGGTTGTTTATTCTCTTTATAACGAAGCTTTTGAAGTTCCTTGGGATATTCGTTTTCCTGAAAAACTAAAATTTGATGGTTTCCCAGAAGAAGTGGCTGATAAATTTGCTGATACTTCTTTTTTGAACGTTACTAAGTCATTCATTGATTATTGTGACGGATTGACAGTAGCAGTTGATAATTTAACTCCTGAATTAAGGTCTATTTTTGACAATGCAGCTAATTGTCATAAACTTGATTATGTCCAAGAAGAAAATCAATCACGAGAATACGATGCTTTTTTTGATAAAGTTTTGGAAGAAAGCGTTCTTGCCTAACAAGGTTATGAAAATATTTCGTCCATTAATATTATTTGGTCTTATTGTTCTCTTTTTTGGAACATCCTGTAAAAAGAAAAATTTTCTAAACGGAAAGGATGTAATTGATCAGGAACAATTATTAAACGGTGTCACTGTTGATACCTTTGATATTTTGACATATACAATAGCAGATGATTCAACAATCACAAGTAATCCCGTAAATGTTATTTTAGGCAGTTATAACGATCCGAAATTCGGAACCTTTGAATCTTATTTTTATACTCAAGTACGTTTGTCAGGGTTGAGTCCGAATTTGGGAGATCCTTCAACAATTGCTATAGATTCATTTGTTTTGGCAATGAACTTTGTTGGATTCTATGGAGATTTGGGTGCACAAACATTTGAGGTTTTTGAAATGAATGAAGATTTGTCTTTAGATTCTACGTACTATTCATTTACAACTAAAGCAGTCAAGTCTCAGAATTTGGTAGTTAGTGGTCAGGGTAATATAACTCCAGATCCAATTAATAATGCGATTGTGGGTTCAGACACGGTTAGTCCGCAACTGAGAATTCCACTAGATACAAATTTGGCTAGAACTTTAATTAATGAGGCCACGAGTGGCAACGCAACTTTTACTTCTAATGATGTGTTTAAATCTTATTTTAAAGGGATTAAAGTTCAGACAAACAATCCACCTCAGAGTTCTGGTTCTGGAGCAATCTTGTATTTTGACTTAAATAATCCGGCCTCAAAGATTACCATTTATTTTCGTCAAGATGGGTTAAATAAAACGCTAGATTTTTTCATAAATAAAGAATGTGCTGATTTTACGCATGTTGATATTCAAAACGCAGGAAAACCCATATATCAAGTGCTTCAAGATAGTACAAAAGGAAATAATGAATACTATGCACAAGCCTTCAAACATCGAGCGGTAATTCAAATACCAGGATTAAAAAATTTATCTGATAAGATTGTAATACATCGCGCTGATTTGACCTTACCGGTTCAATATCAAACAGGCTATCGTTTCAAACCTGGTTACAGTGTTTCTGCTGCTACCAAATTGAACTTGACTGATTTGAATTATACCAATCTAGGTGTTTTGGGTGATTTTGATGATGCAAAAAAACATTTTAAATTGAACCTAAAAAATTATGTTCAAGCAGTGGTTAATGGAAATATTCAAAATAATGGCGTAATTGTGGCGCCACGGTATTTTATAAATTCAGCGGAAAGAATAGTGTTTAACGGAAAAAACACAAGTAATAAAAATAAACCCAAATTAATTCTCACTTATACAACCTACTAATCTATGTGTGGAATTGTTGCATATATCGGAAAAAAACAAGCTTTTCCAATTGTATTGAAAGGCCTTAAAAGACTAGAATACCGTGGATATGATAGTGCGGGCGTAGCATTGTTAAATCAGGGTGATTTAAATATTTATAAACGATCTGGAAAAGTTGCTAATCTCGAGGAATATGCCACACAGCATAATGTGGAAGGTCATGCAGGGATTGGTCATACACGATGGGCAACGCACGGCGCTCCAAATGATGTAAATGCCCATCCTCACTTTTCAAATGATGGTTCATTGGCGTTAATTCATAATGGAATTATTGAAAATTATGATGTTCTTAAGAAGGATTTAATAAATAAAGGCTATACATTCAAAAGTGAAACAGATACAGAAGTATTGGTTCATTTAATTGATGACATCAGAAAACAAGAAAATGTATGGTTCGGCGAAGCTTTAAGAATCGCATTACATCATGTAGTTGGTGCATATGCAATTGTGGTAATTTCTAAAGATGAACCAAATAAACTTGTTGCAGCTAGAAAAAGTAGTCCGCTGGTTGTTGGAATAGGTAATGAAGGTGATTTCTTTTTGGCTTCTGATGCAACTCCGATTGTGGAATACACTAAAAAAGTTGTTTACCTGGAGGATGAAGAAATAGCAATTGTTGATCTTGTAGATGGATTGAGAATTTATAATATTGGTGATCAAGAAAAAACCCCTTACATCCAGCAATTGGAACTTGAGTTGGAGGCATTGGAAAAAGGTGGTTACGAACACTTCATGATTAAGGAAATTCATGAACAGCCTCGTTCAATTCATGATTGTTTTAGAGGAAGATTGAATGCTTCGGAAGGTTGGGTTTCCTTAGGAGGAATTAGGGAATACGAACAAAAAATGATTCAAGCCAACAGATTGATTATTGTCGCTTGTGGTACATCTTGGCATGCAGGATTGGTTGGAGAATATTTAATTGAGGATTTAGCAAGAATCAATGTAGAAGTAGAATATGCAAGTGAATTTCGATATAGAAATCCAATAATCAATGAAAATGATGTTGTTATTGCTATTTCCCAATCAGGTGAGACAGCCGATACATTAGCAGCTTTGGAGTTAGCAAAATCAAAAGGTGCAACTATTCTTGGAATTTGTAATGTAGTTGGTTCTTCGATTTCAAGAATAACAGATGCAGGTTCTTATACACATGCAGGTCCGGAAATAGGTGTTGCGTCAACAAAGGCATTTACAGCACAAGTTACAGTTTTAACGTTGATGGCGCTTTCTCTTGGCCATAAAAAAGGCACAATCAGTGAATCTCAATTTCATACGCTTTTAGCTGAATTGGAGTCAATTCCCGAAAAAGTGAAACGTGTTTTGGAGACAAATGATGAAATTGAACGAATTGCTGCTAAATATAAAGATTCTTCGAATGCACTTTACTTAGGAAGAGGAAGTTCTTTCCCTGTTGCATTAGAAGGAGCATTGAAATTAAAAGAGATTTCATATATCCATGCTGAAGGTTATCCAGCAGCTGAGATGAAACACGGGCCAATTGCTTTAATTGATGAAGAAATGCCTGTTTTTGTTATTGCGACGAAAGGGACATCTTATGAAAAAGTAGTGAGTAACATTCAAGAAGT
>CANGLG010000024.1 GCA_947454395.1 Flavobacteriales bacterium | reverse complement strand
CACTAATTGTTCTGCGTAAGGGCGATACATCTCTTTTCGTTCGGATTGAACATAGGGGCCGAAATTCCCTCCAAGTCCAGGGCCTTCCGTTGGCATAATTCCACACCAATTCAGTGCATCCATGATGTAATCTTGAGCTCCAGGAACAAATCTTGTTTGGTCTGTATCTTCAATTCGAATCAAGAAAGTTCCGTTGTTTTTTTTTGCAAAAAGGTAATTGTATAAAGCAGTTCGAACTCCTCCCATGTGAAGTGGTCCTGTTGGTGATGGTGCAAATCTGACGCGTACCGGTTTTTGTGACATTCTTAGAATTTTCGGCAAATATAATTGAATTTACTCGATTTTTTTGACTTTCAGCTTGATGATAATCATAACTATGATTGACAATCGTCATGTTTTTAACCTCAAAGAGTTATGACCTTTGATAAATAAATAACACATCATGGAAAATAAAGAATTAATATATAATCAGCATCACGAAAATCAGGACTGGTTGAATCGTTTGCGTTTTTACATAGAAGAAATTGAAATCTTGAAAGAACGATTGGGAGAGGTAGCTTCGAAGAATTCGAATGAACATGTTTTAGCGAAAGTTGAACATTTTCAAAATCAATTTATCGTTCAACGAAATAATATTGATGAGTTATCACATGCCATAAAAGTCAACGAAGCCAAATTTGTAAACGAGATAGAAGAAAATCCTATAGCATCCGATCATAGAACTGCAGAATATCACAAAGAAGAAAGCGATTCTATTGCCTATTTTGAGACAAACTTCGCGAAATTGAGAGAAGAATTCAATGAGTTTATATCAAAGTGGATGTAGTAATTAAGGCACACAAAAAAGTGTGTCATACCAGGGTGTAAATCCAGCCCAAATTCCCAAAGCACCTCCGGTCATGTTAGTTGGAATATTGATCGGAGTAGAGAAAGGATTACCACTTGATCCCAATTGAGCAGATTTTTTATCAAAGAAATCAAAGGTTTTTTTATCCATTTTTGAGAATTTCACGACTACTGAATCTCCTAATCTGTAATATCTTTTATACTGCACTAAATGGGTGCTATCTTTGCGTTTTAATGGATTTTCATAGTAAAAGTCAAATGTTAGTCCGTCAAAATAGTGATCGTCAGTGTAAGCGCCATTTCCTTTTTTGAAAATTTGATCGATTGGTTGACCATCACTTTTTGTGTTAATTCGCTTAACTTCCCATTTATAGGCATCGTATTGTCCTGCCGGATCATGTAATCGTGCCCAAGAGTAACCATACTCAATGGTTTCGGGTTCTAATTTCCAATAAAGCGATTCCAATGGAGTAGGGTCAGGCAGGTAAGTTTTACCAGAATATTTTTTACTTTGATAGTTTATCACTAATTCATAGGACTTTTCCTGTTGAGCAATCAATATTGTACTTGAATAAACACGAATTGGAAGTTGTAACAAATCCTCCCATTCAATTCGTAGCATTTCTGCTAATTTTTTTTGAGAAGAAACAGGTAAGTCGGTTGATAGGATGTAATCTAAATTAAAAGTATCATTGTCTACAACAACTTTAACATCGGCATCTGAGACAAATGAATTTACGTATGCGGTCAAGTATGATTCAGAATAAATATTTGCTGATTTTGAAAGAATAACTACGGGATGACCACCGGCCTCAATATTTCCATCTACAACCAATTGTTCTTTATACCCAGGAATATCAATTTTAACTGCTTTGGTACAGGAAAAAAATAAAAGGGGTAATATGAAAATCAGTTTTTTCAATTCTTATTTGATTTCAACTAAATTAGGTATAAATACTCCACGTTCAAAATCAATGTCAATTCGACCTAAATTGATTCCTGCCCAACCCACTTGGTTTATCAGAACTTCCTGCCCAACTTTATTTTTTTCGATGGTTGGTTTTTCTAGAAATGTGTGTGAATGTCCTCCTAAGATGAGATGAATGTGTTCACTTTTTTGAGCTAAGACGCGATCTGAAACTTTCGATGAATCGGCGTATTCATATCCTAAGTGTGACAAACAAATAATCAAATCACAATTTTTATCATAAAGTTCATTGGCTATTTTATTTGCTGTTTCAATAGGATCTAAATATTTTGTATTTCCATATTTTTCATCTGGAACCAAGCCTTTTAATTCAACGCCAATTCCAAAAACCCCAATTTTTATCCCTGATTTTTTAAATATTTTATAAGGTTGAGTTTTATCTTTTAAAATAGTTTCTGAAAAGTCATAATTGGCGCATAAAAAGGGAAAGTCAGCATATTTTTTTGCATTTAAAAATCCTTCTAAACCTATGTCAAAATCATGATTACCCATGGTTCCAGCATCGTAACCCATTGCCGACATAAGTTTCATTTCCAAAACACCATTGAAAGTATTAAAATAAGGGGTGCCTTGAAAAATATCACCAGCATCTAAAAGCAGTACATTTTCCTCTTTACTTCTTATTTTTTGAATAATTGTATGTCGTTTAGCGACACCGCCCATTCCTGGAAATTTTGAATGATTTGTAGGAAAAGGCTCTATTTGAGAATGAGTATCATTAGTATGTAATATGACAAGTTTGGATTTGCCTTTTTTTAATTGACTCTGACCAAAAGAAAATTGACTTAATGCTATGGCGCCAGTGGTGAAAGTCAGGTTTTTTACAAATGTTCTTCTTTTCATTAAATTAGAATTACAAATTAATTATTAGTTATTCTCAATTCGTCATTCTCAATGAGTGTTCCTTGAGTTTTTACTTCTTCGATCAAAATATCTCGTAAAAGTTTTCCAGTAGAATTGAAATTTGTTTTCTTCTTAAAAAAATCCATTTTGTCCCCTCCATTCATTAAATAATCGGAAGTAAGAATCCAAAAATTGGTTGTGTTCTCTCGCATTCCGTTGATAACCAATTTTCCATCAACTAACTTACAGTTAGCCATTGGTTCACCACCTGATTTTTGTAAATAAGATTCAATTTCTGGGATTGCTGATACAGGTAATTCAACCCAGACCAATGTGTTCTCAAAGGGCATCAATTTGTAAAAATCACCGAGAGTAACATTTCCTTTTCCAATTGAAGAACGAATTCCTCCAGTGTTAAGCAAACAAATTACAGGCTGAGCCAATCTTACATTTCTAGTTTGATTAACAAAAATGGCATCAGCAACCCAGTTCATGAGGTTAGATGAAGGTCGGGCTACAATGAAGTCATGTGTTGATGTTCCTAGTACTTCATTCATTCTTTTATCCAACGAATCTTTGTAAGGCTTAATTGTCGCAGATAATTCTTCATCCGATTTTGTTTCAGAACTAATTGGTTCTTTATTCAGATTTGAATTAACCACCAAATGCGAAGAGCAAGCTGTTAAGCTTGCTCCTGCGATTAATATATTGAAAATCTTTAGTTTCATTCGATAATGAATTGTTTCTGTACCTCGCCAAATTCTGTGCCAGCTTTCAATATGTACATTCCGCCTTTAAATGAGCTTGCATTTAATTCGAGAACAGGTAAACTTACATTTTTGTTTTCAGACACTACTCTTCCTTGCATATCAACGACATTATAAGATGTGATGTTTATTCCGTTAATTTGAGCATATACTTTATTGTTTGCTGGAATTGGGAACACGGAGAAATTACTTTGTAATTTCTCCTCAATTCCAACTTGACAAGCATCATAAGTCATATTAGAAAAATTCACATGACATGCATAATCAACAGAGTCAATGTATGGATTTCTATTTCCTTGAATGCTATAAACAAATTCGTGTCTTGCAATTTCATAATTATCTGGCAAATCGTTCATATGCCAATTTTTCAATAAATTTTGGTCTTGGTTAGATGGAATCGCCCAGTTGTTACCAAGTTGACCGTTGTAGCAAGTTGCCATATAGAATATTGCTCTGGCTGCATTTCCTTTTTGTTCATCACGAGGTTCAAAACACATTTGATTTGATGCGTCATATCCTACTTGACAATCAAGATATGTATAAACAACATTTCCAGTAATTACACCCATCGGTAAATTACTGCGAGGTGTATTTGCATTTGCTAAATTTGTAGGATATAAATTGTGTTGATCATTGTATTCTTTTTGTTCAGGATTGTCAGCAGGATAAGTTGGCATCCATGAATGGCAGTAACTGTGTTCTCTAGAGTAACCAACAGCAGTCCAATCAAAAGGTTCTGTAAATACTTTTCTCTCACCGGAATAAACACAAGTAACATAAGATTGACCAGCAGTTGTATCCTTAATTTCAAACTGATTCATCATTGTAGTTTTGTAATTAAAATAAGAAACGTACGTGTGAGGATTAATAAGTGCTGATAAATCAGATAAGAAAGTTGTAGAATTAGAATTCAATCCATTATAGTAATTTCCTATTTGTGAACCTTGACTTGTTATATTTCCTGTAGCCGGAGAAGTTGTTTTATAATTTTCGAATCCATCAGGCCCGTTATATGCATAAACAGCGAAATAATAATTTTGATTTGCAATCACCCCTCTTGGAGTAAAGCTAGTACCTGAACCAACATAAGCAACTTTTGCATCTCCAACCCAATCACCTCTCTTATAAGTTGTCCCATCAACAGGAACACCAGTTACAGCAGACCCATTTTTCCATAACACAACATATTTTTCTGCACTTGTTCCTGCTGTATATTGTCCACCAACTGTATACGGTTTAACTAATGGAAAAGTCAAACCAGTTGGATTTGAAATCGGCTCCGTTGCTAAGTTATCTGTTCCTACGGCAACTAAGTTTATAATATATGGATTTTCGTCTGAATCATCATTTGCTATTGTTATTATTGCTGATCTCGAACCGGTGCCTGCTGGTGCAAAATTCAATGTGAAATTCTGACTTCCAGTTGCTGCTATTGATGCTGTATTTAATGCTGTTGAGAAATCTGATGCATTTGTTCCAGATATAGTGGTTCCGCTGATTGTTAATGCTTGAACACCTGAATTTTCAATTGTTATCGTTGTTGAAGCAGAATTTCCAACTACAAAGCTACCGTTATTGAATACTGTTGTGCCGTTCATTTTAACATTAATTTCTTTTGCGGGAGCAACGTAAGCAAAAATGTCATTCAGGTCTCTTGGTACAATTTGGTAATTCGTATTAAATTGTCCCACCAAAGCAATAATTGAAACCGGTCCAGTTGGTATTGCTGTACCATCTATATTCGTACTTCCATTAATTCGAACATCCAAAGTAGTAACTCCATCTGTCACTTGAACTGTACTATTTCCAGTTGCAAAAGTACCGGTTGTGGTAAATGTAACATTATCAACTCTTACCAATTGAGCTTCAATAGATTCACCAATACTTGCTAATGGAACAACAAGTGGAGTTGGCATTGAACCTGCTCCATGGTTAATAAAACTATTTGTTGGAGAAATCTCAAGTAATCCACTAAAGTCAAGTAAAGCACCAGTAGCCGTAATAGAATCACCTCTTGAAACAGAAGATAAATTACTACCGTAAGCTGGAATTGCGGCAGTACCATCTTGTATGTAACGGATATTACCAAGTTCAGAGCCATTGGTAACTACACCTTTTACGGTAACTGTTTGTCCAATACCCATATTACGAGCATCAGAAATGGTTTGAGCACTTGCAAATAAGGAGGCAAAAGCTATAAAACCTGTTAGAATTGTTTTTTTCATAGTCTAGTTTTAAAATTGTATTCCTAAGGATAAATTAAATCGAAAACCTTGTCCGAACATTACTTGAGCTGATTTAGCATCTGAGTCGAAATAAGGAGTATTTTTATTGTCAGTTGCTTCTGATATATAGGTTGAGTTCAACACATTCGTTATTGAACCATTAAAAATCACGTCGAATTTTTTCATGTCAATTTTATATCCACCAAAGACATTAACTAAATAGTAAGAAGGAATTTTCCAAGCATCTCTTCCTCCATTATCACCTTGAAGATAAAAAGGATTGAAATCAGCATAATAACGATCAAAATACTGACCTTGAATTTTGAAGTATAAATTTCTAATTGGTTCATATCGAATAGAGGCTGCAATTGCTGTTTGAGCTGCATCACCAACATGAACTCCTTTAGCATCAAAACTCAAAGTGTAATTATATTGAGGAACATAAACTGTTTCAGCTGAATTCCAAAACCAATTTCCTAGAGAGAACATGAAATCAGTAGTTAATTTTTTGTTGATTTTATATGCAACATCTAATTCACCTCCCATATGTATCGCATCCATTCCATTTATGTTAATCGCAATGGTTTGAGTTGGGTCATTTGGATCAGGAACAGAGACTCCAAAAGGGAAAGGCTTATTTTGCCAATTAGTAAAATAACCATTTAAATTAATACCGATTTTTTTATTTGCAAAGGCATATCCTCCTTCTATAGCGATAATTTTTTCATTTAGAATTTCATCAAAGAATTTATTGTAATTATTATCAATTACATTATTAAATTGAGGCGTTCTTGATAAATATCCAATATTCATAAAAGCACTGGAGTTTTCGTTAATTGAATAACTTGCACCTGCTTTAAATGTAAAACCCGGTATCATTTTCCAAGTTGTTTGAAAATTGGTTAATCCGGCAGATTGGTCTGTATAAACATTTCCATTATAAGTAATTGTGTCTCCATAACCTATTCTGAGCGTTGTATCCCCAACGTCCAAAACTCTCTTTTGGAAATAATCTATTCCTTTATATCCATTGACAGTAGAAGATAGATTCACAAAAGCAGACCATTTTTTACCTGTATATTCTGCCTGTCCAAATGCTGCCATCCAATTTACTAATCCATCGCGGTGATTGTTGTATGGCTTGAGAGCTATCTCATCTCCAACTTTTTTCATTGGTGAAACTGCATTACTATTTGAGTAATCAACAAAATAATCACCACCTAATAAGTCAGTTATTTTTTGATAGTGAGTTCCTTTATAGTACCTGTAATCAATCCCGCCCGAAAAAACCAAACTTTTTGAGTATTCATAGTTAAACTGACCTAAGTAACCTGCCCAAAAATGGTTGTTTACTGTCGATAAAAGACATTGATTCGATTTAATTAAAGTTGGGCTATAGGCAGGATCAACATTTGGTCCCCCAAAAAGTGAATTTACTTGATTGTTAGCAATAATTGCATCCCAGTAAATCAATTGATTCGAATCACGAATTATCCCATTACCAGTATTATAAAGTCTTGTTCCACCACCTCTACCAATTGAAATATATGCAATATTTGAAATTGACAACTTATCATTAATTTTCCAAAAGTCTTTTAATGTAATTTGAGGTTTGTTGTAATAATTCAAATTCTCATTCATTACTGTTTGTTTTCCATCTACAGTTCTGTATCCCCAATGTTGGTTATATCGAATCCCCTTGTTAAAGAAATTAGTTGTACTATCAATAATCATCCCCGGTTGAGTTCTTGCATAATCTGTATTCCAATATTGAATTGCTTGATTGTAAGATCTTTGGCCGTGTTTTTGTGGTGCTGAGAAGGCTGAAAGTGAGAGTAAATGCTTATTTATTTTCTTTTGAACTTTAATGTATCCGAAAGCACCTTGCGAAGGAGTACCGTATACCCAACCATCACTTTGTTTGTAAGATGCAGAAAATGTCAATCCCCATCCTTTTTTTGTCATACCGGAATTATAGGAAAATGTTGATCTTAACATATTTCCTGTTCCATATTCTTGTTTGAATGAAACACCTTTTTTATTTCCAACACCTTGGGTTAAAATGTTAATTGTCCCACCCAAGGATGGCATTGCCAATCTAGTTGCGCCTAACCCGCGTTGAACTTGCACAGTAGATGTGATTGCATCAAGACCAAACCAGTTTGACCAATACACCCATCCATTTTCCATGTCGTTAACAGGTACGCCGTCAATAAGTACTCCAACATTTCGCTGGTCAAAACCTCGAACATTGATTCTTGCATCACCATCTCCACCACCTTTTTGAGTGGCATAAACTCCGGCTGTTCCCATTAATAACATAGGTAAATCACGAGAAGCTAACTCTTCTTTAATCTTTTGTAAAGGAATTTTAGTTACAGCAATGGGGACATTCCTCTCTTTAGTGACTATGTTTCCAATAATTTTAACTTCTTCAAGTTCCTGACTTCCGCCCAAAATTATGTCTTGTACAACCAATGATTTTTCAATGTTAACTTGCTTAAATACTGTATCGTAAGAAAACATCGAAATTGTCAGGATATATTTTCCGAATGGAACATCTTTTATTTGGTATTTACCTTCATTATCAGATGCAGCTTTTTTTGTGCCGTCGATAGTTTTACCTGTTAAAACAATTTTTGCACCTACAATAGGCTGATTTACCTCATCCGTAATAATACCTGTTATTTCAGCCTTTTGCCCGAAAGCGAAAGTGAAAAAAAATAAAATAAAAAAACTAACAATAATTTTCATAAAGGTCTTTTAACATGAAAAAAGGCCGATTACTCGACCTTTCTGAAATAATAGTTTTTCTTATTTTAAAATGACTTTTCTCAAAGTGTTACCACCATTTACTGTGTTTATTTTTACAAAGT
This sequence comes from Flavobacteriales bacterium, assembly GCA_947454395.1. GTDB lineage: Bacteria > Bacteroidota > Bacteroidia > Flavobacteriales_D > Crocinitomicaceae > UBA952. The sequence continues at coordinate 11,466 of CANGLG010000024.1, read as the reverse complement.
AAACGCCACTCATCCCTGTTAAATCAAAAGATACTAAAGGTTTATTGTTTAAATTATTATAAGTTGATATTGTTTGTCCTAAAGCATTAATAATTTGAATTGATTTAATCGAACCATCGCTTTTAATATTTAAGGCACCATTACTTGGATTCGGATAAATTATGAATGAATTTTTGGCTACTTCATCTACACTTGCAGGATTACATTGACAATCGTGTGTTCCAAGTGAATTCCAATTTCCGATCCATTGTGGAGTTACTCCGTCATTTTGATATAAAATGTTACCTAATGAATCTGTTCTGGGAATAACTGCGGGAATTGTATCGTATTCTAATAAAGGATCGAAGAAAGAAACTTGAGAAGATACTCCTTTTTGAATAGCAAATTTACGAATCATAGAATGATCTACTGTTGCCCCTGCTCCTGATTGAACATAAGGAAATGTACAAGTCCACCCTGTTAAAGGATCTGAACCATTCCCGGGGTTTTCACCAATTTTACCAAAAATATCGATGATTTGAAAACCAGGGACATTTGTTGAATTAATTGTTACATTGGATGCAGGAAGAGTTCCTTTCCCCAATAAAATAGCATCATTACCATTCCAATAGAACGCATCACAAGTAGCGTAAACAGGACTGTAAAACCCATCAGCTTTGACTTGTAATTCATCCCAAACAGGTGCAGTTTGACCTGTCCCAGCAGTATCTCTTTGATCTAAAACAGCGACATAAACATCATGAGGTTGAACTGTGCCAGATAATTGAATTGAATTCGTAATAGTGTTAGCTGTCGTTGCTCCATTTGAATAACGAGCTACAAAAAACTGACTTAAATCAACAGGATTTGAAGTTGGGTTGTAAATTTCCAAAGCTTTATTGTTTGACCAACCTTCAACGTATTCAGAAATGAAAATTTGGCTACAATTTTGAGCGTTTGCTGCTAAACTTGAAAATAAAGTTAAAGTGAATAGAAGTTTTTTCATAAACATTTGATTTATTAAGATTTGCTTTTTAAAAGCGAGATTACAATTGAATTTTGATTTTGAATGGTTTCGGCATGCATGCTTCAAGGATATCATTCAAAAACTTGTTACAAATTTAATTTAATTTTTTTCTTTTTAAATTATCATTTTGTTAACAGCGTAAAAATATTTTGTTCTACTTTGTTGAAAAGACAATCGCTATGTGATATTCACTAATGAATTAATAAGAATTATTATCTTCGATTTTCTAAAAAATAAAATATGCGTTATTTAACTTTGATTTTCATTTTTATTTCTTGTTTATCTCAGGCCCAAGACATTACTGTAGAGAAAATTTGGAAAAACTACGAATTCTATCCCAAAAGTGTTGAAGGCTTCAAGTCTATGAATGATGGTGAGTATTTTACTCGACCAATTGAGGATTTGTCCATTTATAAATTTTCAATTGCTGACCCGAACGACAAAGGTGAGCTTTTGATGGATGGAAGGTTGATGGTTTATCAAGGAAAGCAAATTGCTTATGATGATTATGAGTTCAATGCTGACGAATCTAAAATCCTATTGCTGACGAATGTTGAGTCCATATATAGAAGGAGTTATTCCGCTGTTTATTACTTATTCGATTTAAGAACTAAAAAACTACAACCATTGGATGAGGTGAATCAACCACAAACTTTGGCAGAGTATTCTCCTGACGGGAAGTCAGTTTCTTACATTCATGGCAATGATTTGTTTGTAAAAAACATTGAATCAGGGAAAGTTACCAAACTAACAAAAGACGGAAAGCGAAATAAAGTAATCAACGGAACAACGGATTGGGTATATGAAGAAGAGTTCTCAATTACAAAAGCGTATGGTTGGTCTCCTGACAGTAAAATGATTGCTTTTTTAAGATTTGATGAAAAAGAAGTGAAGGAATTTACCATGGAAATGTATGGAGAATTGTACCCTCAAGATTACAAATACAAATATCCAAAAGCAGGAGAGGACAATAGTAAAGTGACTGCCCATGTTGTAAATGTGAAATCAGGTAAAGTTTCAAATTTAGATTTAGGGGATTATGAGTACATACCTCGTTTAAACTGGTCTTCAACAGCTAATCATTTGATTTTACAAACGATGAATCGCCATCAAAATGAATTGTCATACCATTTGTATGATTATACCTCTTCCAAAGTAACACATAAAGTTATTTTTCAAGAAAAGTCCAAAACATATATTGATGTTGATGATAATTTATTGATATTAAAAGATGGTAAAACAATTCTCAGAACAAGTGAAGCAGATGGCTATAACCACATTTACAAACTTGGATTTGATGGTTCATCGGTTCAAATTACGAAAGGTAATTGGGACGTGATTGAATTTCTTGGAATTGACGAGAACTCCAACACAATTTATTATTCTTCAGCTGAACCGGCTTCTACTCAGAAATCAGTTTACTCAATTAAATTGGATGGAACGAACAAACTTGAATTGTCAAAACAAAAAGGATATAATGAGGCTGAATTTTTGACAGGAATGAAGTATTATGTCCTTGATTATTCGAATGCTAACCAACCTTCAGTTATTAGCTTATGTAAAAATGATGGCACTGTTCTTAGGGATCTGGAAACGAATGCTGAGTTGAATAAAAAACTAAAAAATTACAGCTTAACCAAAAAGGAATTTTTGACGATTGATGCCAATGGTGTAAAACTGAATGCTTGGATAATGAAGCCGGTAAATTTTGACACTACAAAAAAATATCCTGTTTACATGACTGTTTACGGCGGTCCTGGGCATAATGAAGTATTGGATTCCTGGGATGGTTCAGATTATATGTATTATCAGATGTTAAATCAAAAAGGGTACATCGTTTTTTGTGTGGACCCACGTGGAACCATGTATCGAGGAGCTGATTTCAAAAAATCAACATATTTGCAATTAGGAAAACTTGAAATCGAAGATGTAATTAATTCAGCTAAAGAATTACAAAAATTAGCTTATGTTGATGGTTCCAGAATCGGAATCATGGGTTGGAGTTACGGTGGTTTCATGGCGTCTTTGGCAATTACTAAAGGAGCAGATGTTTTTAAAATGGCAATTGCTGTTGCACCAGTTACGAATTGGAGGTATTATGATAATATTTATACAGAACGTTTCATGCGAACACCTAAAGAAAACGAAGATGGGTACGACCGAAATTCACCAATTAATTATGTAGATAAAATCAAAGGAAAATATTTATTGATTCATGGTTCGGCAGATGACAATGTGCACTACCAAAATACAATGGAAATGATCTCAGCAATGGTCAAAGCAAACAAACAATTTGATTTGTTTATTTATCCAAATAAAAATCATGGCATTTATGGTGGAAATACTAGAAATCACTTATTTCAAATGATGTTTGATTATACGCTTAAAAACTTGTAATTTCTTAATTTATGAGCAGTAACTTGAGTTTTGTTTCAAGTGGAGAGTTGTTGCTGTCATACAAGAAATTTGGGCAAGGTGATGAAATTGTTGTTTGTCTACATGGACATGGTCGTCAACCGGAAGATTTTGAGTTTTTAGCAAATGAAAAAAGAACCATAATTTCAATTGTTCTCTTTCACCATGGACAATCATTTTTTCCAGAGGAAAGAATTGAAAAGAATCCATTGTCTCAAGAAGAGTTTTTGGATTTATTTAATTCAATTCTGAAGAAAGAAAATATTTCAACATTTCATTTGGTTGCATTCTCACAAGGTGGCAGATTTGCGATAATCATTTTTCAAAAGTATTTTCAAAAAGTATCTTCGGTAAATTTGATATCTCCAGATGGAATGGATAATCAGAGTTTTTACAACAGAATGTCTCGAAAAAAATGGGCGAGGCGTTTGTTTTTGAAGTGGGAAAAAAATCCTAAACAATTAGTGACCTATTCAAAAATCTCGAAACGTTTAAAGTTGATGCGACCTAAAGTCTTAGCATTTGTTGAAAAATTCGCAGGTGAAAAGGAAACTTTCAGACGCGCATCACTTACATGGCGTGGTTTTCGACAAATTCAGCCGAACGAAGAGCATTTGAAGGAAATACTTGAAACCTATAAAGGTAAATTTCAAATTATAATGGGCACTTACGATCAGGTGATTCGTCCAAAACAAGCCTATGCATTTTCAAAAAGAATTGCGAAGCTGAATTGCATTGTTGAAATTCCATGCGGGCACAATTTTTTCAATGATAAAAATCAAAAATTAATTGAGGAAGTTATTCACTTTTAATTTTTTCAATAAAAGCGATAGACAAAGAATTGAATTTTTCGGAGTTTTCAATGTTAACAACATGTCCACAATTTTCAATAACAGATAAAATGGATAATTTATTTTTTTTAGTCAGTTCAATTGCGGGGTTTAGAAACAAATGGTCTTCACTTCCCATAATGTACAATTGTGGAATTCTGTAGTTGTTATTTTCAAGAATGCTAAGGTAAGCTGTCAAACGTGCTGTTAACTTAAACCACCTTTTGAATTCTTTATCCATCAACTTTTTCGCTTCCTGAATGAACATTTTTCGGGATTGGTCGTGATTCTTTTTAGGCATCATAATCCGTGCGAAAAGCTTGTAAAGCGTCATGTAAGGAAGAAATCGATTTAACATTCTGCCTAACTTCAACAGAGCTCTTGATTTGATATTTAGTTTTGTCACAGCACCGGCAAATATCATAGATTTTACCAATTCAGGATTTGTGGTGTAAATTTGTTTTATAATAATGGAACCCATTGAAACTCCCACTAAATGTGCTTGTGAAATGTTGTGACTATGCATTACTTCAATTACATCTTTCGAGATAACTTCAAATGAATACTCCGATTTCTCGCTTTTTAATTTGGATTTCCCATGTCCTCTTAAATCAACCAATAGAATATTGTATAGGTTTGAAAATGGCTTTATTTGCTTATGCCAAATAGCTGAACTTCCTCCTGCTCCATGGATAAAAACTACCCATTGGTCACTTATCGGATGATTTATTTTTTTAGAATACAGCATAAAAAGAAAAAGACACTTGCAAATGTACAAGTGTCTTTTGATATTTGGTTACATTTTGAATTTTATTTGTCTTTCACTTCTTCGAAATCAACATCTGTAACTTCATCTTCTGCATTTCCTGATTGTTGACCTTGATCATTTCCTCCTGCATTTGCTCCTCCATCTGCATTTGCTGCATTATACATGTCTTGAGATGCTGCTTGGAAAACGGTATTTAATTTTTCCATTGCAGGTTCAAGATTTTCGATATTTCTTGAATCGTACTCTCTTTTCAATTCTGCAAGAGCATCTTCAATCTCTTGTTTTTTATCTGCAGGAAGTTTGTCGCCATATTCTTTCAATTGACGCTCTGTTTGGAAAATTGTTGAATCTGCTTTGTTTACTAATTCGACTTCTTCACGTTTTTTCTTGTCAGCTTCTGCATTTGCTTCTGCTTCTGCTTTCATGCGTTGGATTTCCTCATCAGAAAGACCTGAAGATGCTTCGATTTTAATTGATTGTTGTTTTCCGGTCCCTTTATCTTTTGCTGAAATGTTCATGATTCCGTTTGCATCGATGTCGAATGTTACTTCAATTTGAGGAACTCCTCTCGGTGCTGGTGGTATGTCAGATAATTGGAAACGTCCCAAAGTTTTATTATCATTCGCCATTGAACGCTCTCCTTGTAATACATGGATGTCAACGCTTGGCTGGTTATCTGACGCTGTTGAGAAAGTTTCAGATTTTTTTGTTGGAATCGTCGTGTTTGCGTCAATCAATTTTGTAAATACACCACCCATTGTTTCGATTCCCAAAGAAAGAGGAATTACGTCTAAAAGCAATACATCTTTAACTTCTCCTGTTAACACGCCTCCTTGAATTGCAGCACCAACAGCGACAACTTCGTCTGGATTAACTCCTTTAGAAGGTGCTTTTCCGAAAAATCTTTCAACTGCATCTTGTATGATTGGAATTCTTGTTGAACCACCAACTAAAATTACTTCGTTAATGTCGCTTGGAGAAAGACCTGCGTTTTTCAAAGCTGAACGACAAGGAGCGATAGTTCTTTCTACGATTTCAGAAATCAATTGTTCAAATTTTGAACGTTGTAAAGATCTAACTAAGTGTTTAGGAATACCATTTACCGGCATGATATATGGCAAGTTAATTTCAGAGGAAGTTGTTGATGACAACTCGATTTTCGCTTTTTCAGCAGCTTCTTTCAAACGTTGAAGAGCCATTGGGTCTTTACGTAAATCAATTCCTTCATCATTTTTAAACTCTTCAGCTAACCAGTTGATAATTGCATCATCCACGTCATCACCTCCCAAGTGCGTATCACCATCTGTAGATAAAACTTCAAAAACGCCATCTCCAAGTTCAAGAACTGATACATCATGCGTACCACCTCCAAAGTCGAAAACTACGATTTTTTGGTCAATTCCTTTTTTGTCTAGACCATATGCTAATGCAGCAGCAGTTGGTTCGTTGATAATTCTTTTGATTGTCAAACCTGCAATTTCACCGGCTTCCTTTGTTGCTTGACGTTGAGCGTCATTAAAATAAGCAGGAACTGTTACAACCGCTTCAGTTACTTCTTGACCTAGATAATCCTCAGCTGTTTTTTTCATTTTCTGAAGAATCATTGCCGAAATTTCTTGTGGCGAATACAATCTATCGTCAATTTTTACACGAGGCGTACTGTTATCACCTTTAACAACTTCATATGGAACGCGCGCGATTTCTCTTTTTGATTCATCGAAACTTGTACCCATAAATCTTTTTATCGAGTAAATTGTTTTTGTTGGATTGGTAATCGCTTGACGTTTTGCAGGGTCACCAACTTTTCTTTCGCCACCATCGATGAAAGCAACAACCGAAGGAGTTGTTCTTTTTCCTTCTGAGTTAGAAATTACTACCGGTTCATTTCCTTCCATCACAGAAACACACGAGTTTGTTGTTCCTAAATCTATTCCTATTATTTTTCCCATTTTGATATAATTTTCAATTTGAATACTTCCCGGAAGTCAATTTATATGCCACTCAATTATTTGTTCATTGAAATGACAAAAACTCCAAAATAAATCGGAAAAGAGTGACTATTTGACATAAAAACTGACATATCATTTAAAAAAAGTAATAATTATTTAGAAAAGTGACATTAGTTACATTTTATACTATCACTTTCATTTAGTTTTGTCCAAAAAAAGAAATGGCTTTGAAAGAATCTAAAATATACAGCATCGCAAAATTCAAATGTCCACGTTGTCACGAGGGACAGTTCTTGGTTTCACATCCTTATGATTTAAAAAAGGTTGGTGATGTTAAAGAAAGATGTGATGTGTGTGATTTGAAGTATGCTCCAGAACCTGGGTTTTACTACGGAGCAATGTATGTTTCTTATGCTTTAGGTGTTGCTCTATTTGTAACAATTTGGGCATCATGCAATTGGTTTTTTGATAACGTTTCTGTCTGGACTCAAATCGGATTAGTCGTTTTCTTTTCCATTGTGCTAGGTCCGTATTTATTTGCTTTATCTAAAATAATATGGGCTAATTTTTTCATTCATTTTGATAAAAATTATGCTAAACAAAGAGGATAAGCGAAAGCTAATTGATGGTGTTCTGGGTTACGTTCTTGAACCGGAACTTATCTCAGAAATGAGTGACGTGGCAAGGTTTAGAGAGACGATTACAGATGAAATAATTGTTCATGTTGGTGATCAATTAAAAATGATTCCCATTCTTATTTCTGGTTCAATTAAAATTTCGAGAGAAGATAATGATGCTAACGAATTATTATTATACTATATCGAAGGTGGAGATACATGTGCGATGACCTTGCAATGTTGCACTGTAAAGACTAATAGCCAGATAAAAGCAACATCAATGGAACCTTCTGTTATGTTTATGTTTCCAGCCGAAATGATGGAGTATTGGATGGATAAATATAAAAGCTGGCGTGAATATATTATCTCAAGTTATCATATGCGCTTAATGGAATTGATGGAAACTGTGGATGCCATGGCGTTCATGAAACTAGATGAACGATTACTTAAATATTTAAACGACCAAGCAAAACTTTTAGGGAGTTTGGAAATTCATCATACACACCAGCAAATAGCGGATGATTTACATTCTTCACGTGTCGTAATCTCTCGGCTGTTGAAACAATTAGAGAACAAGGGAATCATTGAATTGCATCGCAATAACATCATTCTGAAACAATTTTAAATTAATTTTGGACAAAAAACAAATGTCCGTAATTACAATAGTGACTGGGCTTCCTCGTTCGGGAACGTCGCTTATGATGCAAATTTTAGAACAAGTCCCAATTGAGATTTTGACTGATAACCAACGTGAGAAAGATGATAATAATCCCGAAGGATATTATGAATTGGAGGCTGTTAAAGGAATAGTTCGAAATAATGACTTTTTAAAGTCTGCGCAAGGTAAAGCAATCAAAGTAGTTGCGCCATTACCTCAATTTTTAGATTTAAATCTTTCATACAGAGTTATTTTTATGCGCCGAGACATGGAAGAGATTTTGAGGTCGCAAGAAATAATGTTGAATAAGGACCAAGCATCGGAAAGAGAAAAATTCAGGACAATTTATGATTTACATTTAAAAAAAACCTATCAATTCTTTCTAATGAATCAAATTCCTTTTATTGATATTTCATATTCAAGTTTGGTTCAGGAGCAGGAAGCAGAAATTTCAAAATTGATTGATTTCCTTGGAGTTGAGGCTTCAGTAGATTGCTTATCAAAATGTGTGAAAAAAGAGCTTTACAGAAATAAGTAAAATTAAATCAAATAGATTTTTTACATAATTATTCGTTTCGTAAATTTTTTAGTTAATTTTGCATCATATTAACTAAAATTTATTTTTATGAAAAAACTTTTACTTTCTATTTTTGCCCTTGGAAGCATTTATAGTGCTTCTGCTCAAACTGCTCCATTAGTAAATGGTGATTTTGAGGCTACAATTACAGCCAATTCAACTTTTCCTAATTACTCTTCAACACAAGGATGGGGTGGTGGTATCTATAAATCAGAAGCTGCACTTCCTGGTCAGTTATTGCAATCTGCTAAATTGGAGACAGTTTATGATGCTGCATTGAATTCAGCATTCGGTGGTGCGTTTGCTTCAGATACGTTACCTGGATTTATTCAACAGTCTGTAGATGGTAACACTGCTGCATATTTAGATGGTGTTTTAAATTTTAAATTTAAAAATACTTCTAACGGTTTAGATACTGCAATTTTATTTGTTGAGGTATATGATACTTTATTGGCTGGATCAACGGATGATGTTTTATTGGCTCAAGGTGTTTTTGCAATTACTGATGCTGTTGCAAATTGGACGGATGCGTCTGTTACTATCGCTTCTGATCCTGCTGCTACTGGAACAGCTAATCAATTATTCATCCTTGCTACTTCTTCTTACGGAGGTTTAACTGGTTCTTCTACTCCAGTATTAGGAAATGCTTTTTACCTTGATGATTTGAAACTTTCTTTAGCAGGTGTTAAAGAAAATGCAGCTTCAACTGTAAAAGTATATCCAAACCCAGCAAATGATGTATTGAACATCAAAGCTGATGGTGAAATTTCAAATGTTACAATTACTACTTTAGATGGTAAAGTTGTTTCTTCAACTGCTACTTCTACTGTAAATGTTGCTTCTTTAACTGCAGGTTTGTACATTTATCAAGTTACTGCTAACGGTAAAGTTTCTACAGGAAATTTCGTTAAAAACTAAGATAACTTTCTTACAAAGAACTGCCATTGGTTTCCAGTGGCAGTTTTTTTTTGTACTAAATTTACATTTGTATTTAGTTAGCAAGATTATCATTTAAAAAGTCATGAGTAAAGAATATACGATTACACCTCAGGGTTCTTTAGGTCTATTAGCCTTAGGACATGTTGGAATAAAAAAATGGAAAGAAGTTGTTGCTCAGGAGAAAATAAATAAATCTTCTGGTAAGAATAAAATCAAGGACGGGGATGAAAAAAAATAAAGTGCTTCTTATTGGTTGGGATGCTGCAGACTGGAAGGTAATAATGCCTCTCATTGAGCAAGGAAAGATGCCTACACTGGCAGCACTTATAAATAGAGGCGTTTATGGTCGTATTCAAACGCTTGATCCCCCTTTATCGCCAATGCTTTGGACAAGTATTGCGACAGGAGTTAGAGCTGATAAGCATGGAATAGGTGGTTTTATTGAACCAACGCCAAATGGAGAAGGATTAAGACCGGTAACTTCCACTTCAAGAAAAGTGAAGGCTGTGTGGAATATCTTAAATCAAGAAGGATTTCGAAGTAATGTAGTTGCATGGTGGCCCAGTAATCCAGCTGAACCAATAAATGGTGTAATGGTTTCAAATCTATTTCAGGTTGCCAAAAAATCGCTTTCAGAAGAATGGGTAATGCCTTCCGGAACGATACATCCAACTGAAATGGCAGATATTTTAAAAGAATTTCGTGTTCATCCACATGAAATAACCATGTCAATGGCCTATCCATTCATTCCTAATTTAAATAAGGATCAGGAATTAAGGAAAGAAAAACGAACTTTTGGTGTTTTAAAAACGATAGCAAACGCTGCAACAGTGCATGCGGCTTCAACTTACTTGCAATCAGAAACAGAATGGGATTTTATGGCTGTTTATCATGATGCTATCGACCATTTTTGTCATTTAGCGATGCGTTATTTTCCACCAAGAAGACCGGAAGTTAATGAGAAAGAATTCGAAGATTTTAACGGAGTAGTAGAGGCTGGATATCGATTTCATGACATGATGTTGGAGCGAACTTTGGAATTGGCAGATGAAAATACCACAATAATTTTAGTTTCAGACCATGGTTTTCATTCCGATGAACAAAGACCATTGAACATTCCGAATGAACCTTCAGGACCAGCAATTGAACATAGTCCTTATGGCATTTATGTTATGGCTGGACCAGGCATTCGAACTGGAGGGAAACAAATTTCGGGTGCAAGTATTTTAGATGTTACGCCAACAATTTTACATTATTTAGGATTGTCCGTCGGAAAAGACATGGAAGGAAAAGTCTTAATGCAATGCTTTGAAAATCCAACTCCAGTTAAGTATATTGAATCATGGGAAGCCATCAAAGGAAACGATGGAATGCATAATGAATTGTTACGTGAAGATCCTTGGGCAGCACAAGAAGCGCTACAACAATTGGTAGAGCTAGGATACATTGAGGAGTTAGAAGATGATAAATTACAACAAGTCGAACGAGCCAAAAGAGAAAATAGATACTATATTGCTCGAAATATGCTCAACGGAAAACGAGTTAATGAAGCCATTGAAGTATTGGAAGAAATTTTTAATGAATCCAGAATTATTCGATATGGTCAACGCTTGGCTTTTGCTTATCTGTCAAAGCGAATGTATCGAAAATGCGGAGCTTTATTGAAAGAATTAAAGCAAATAATTCGGGAGGAGAAAATTTCCTAT
>CANGLG010000023.1 GCA_947454395.1 Flavobacteriales bacterium | reverse complement strand
GCATTCGCAACCTTTGCTTTCAATAATTGAACTACCGCATCTTTTTTTCGAATTGCATCTTCTAATTCATTTACACGCTTTTCTCTTTCTACTAATAGCTTTTGTTTCTCTTTCAATTCTTGATCGAGCTTAACCAAGGCATCTTCTTTCTTCTGAAGTTCTCTGTTTTTACTTTCTAAATCTGCTTGTAAAGCGGCCGTTTCTTTAGCGCTTAAGTTTTTTAACTTTTCAAAAGATTTTTCCAAACTCTCATGTTGCGAATTCAATAGATCAAAATCTCGCTTTAACAATCTATAGGTACTGCCAATTATAGTTGTGTCTTGTTTCAATTTGGTAGCGTCTTTTGATGCAATATCATATTTTGTCTGTAAGTCTTTTGATGCGGCTTCAAATTCATTGCTGCTTTGCTTGTATTTTGCTAATTCTTCGGCACATGTTTTCTCTCTTTCTAACAAATCTTTATACTTTTTCGAGGGTACACAAGCAACTAGTAAAATTGACAACACGAAAATTCCTGAAATTCTTCTCATAACATTCATTTTAACAAATTTCTTAAGATTCGAATAACAATAAACATGTTTGGTTGGAACTTTTAAACAATAAAAATTTCATAAGAAGCTATAAAATATATTGTTGCTCCCTGATTGAACAAGCATAGGGAATTATCTGTTATAGGTTTATGAAAACATTTCTTTTTATTGGGGCTAACTCAGATTTGGCAATTGAAGCTAGAAAATTAATTGAAGGAAAAGGCAATAAGGTAATTTCAATTTCTAGAAATCCGAATGAGTTGTACCCTGATTTTCTTGTTGGAAACGCAGTTTTAAATCAGTTGCCGGAAATTAGTAACGAAATTGACGGTTTGGTTTATTTTCCAGGAAGCATCAATTTGAAACCATTTCGTAGCTTGAAATCAACTGATTTCCAACAGGATTTCGAAATAAATGTATTAGGGGCAATTCATGCAATTCAATGTTATGCTAAACAGCTGAAAGAAGGCAGCAGCATCGTTCTTTTTAGTACGGTTGCTGTACAAACAGGAATGCCTTTTCACAGCGCTGTATCAGTTGCAAAAGGAGCGGTTGAAGGCTTGACACGAGCTTTGGCAGCGGAATTCGCACCCAAAGTCCGAGTAAATTGCATTGCACCCTCTTTAACACAAACGAAACTTGCCGGTCGCTTGTTAAATTCAGAAGAAAAAGTTGAAGCAATGGCAAACAGACATCCATTAAAAAAAATTGGAAAACCTAAAGATTTGGCGAATGCGTTAGAATTTCTCTTACTTGATAATTCATCTTGGATGACAGGTCAAATTTTAGCAATTGACGGAGGAATGTCGAGCTTGAGACTATGACAAGTAAAGGAAACAAATCGTATTTACCTTCCAAAATATGCTTGTCGTGCAAGCGCGAATTTACATGGAGAAAAAAGTGGGAGAGAAATTGGGAGGAAGTTAAATAATGTAGTGAAAAATGTCGAAAGAATAAACATGAATAATTCATTTTCAACGGTCAAACTCATTCTTGGTGATCAATTGAATTGTAACCATCCTTGGTTTGAAACAGTCAATTCAAATGTGTTATTTGTGTTAATGGAAGTTAGAAGCGAAACGGATTATGTCCAACACCACATACAAAAAGTAGTTGCGATTTTCGATGCCATGCGAAAATTTTCAGCACAATTAATTTCAAATGGTCATCATGTTCACTATATAAAAATCAATAATCAAGAAAATCGAACAACGATAACCGAAAACTTGAAAGAAATTTGTGCGCGATACACTGCCAAAGAATTGCATTATCAAATTCCAGATGAGTACCGACTTGATCAAGAACTTAAACAATTGGGATCAAGAATCGGAATTTCAACTGTTTCATTCGACACCTTTCATTTTTTAACTTCAAGAAATGAATTCAGTGATTTTTTCGAAGGAAAGAAGACCTTTTTAATGGAGAACTTCTATCGGTACATGCGCGTGAAACATCTAATATTAATAGATGATTCAAACAAACCGATTGGTGGTAAATGGAATTTTGACCATGAAAACCGAAAAAAAGTCCCAAAAAATCATAGCATTCTATCAGTTCCTTTGGAAAATAAAAATGTTTTAACCTTGGTTAAAGAAATTGAAGAAGCTGGGATAAAAACAATTGGGACCATTTCTCCAACGGAATTTTCTTGGACAACCACAAGAGATGAGGCATTAAAATTACTTGACGATTTTATTTCAATAGCACTTCCGTTGTTTGGAACACTGCAGGATGCCATGACTGAAAAACATTGGTATTTGTACCATTCACGACTATCTTTTGCTTTAAATGTGAAACTGTTAAGTCCGCTCGAAGTGATTCGAAAAGTTGAAACTGCCTATTATGAAAATCAAGGACAACTTGAACTCAATCAAATAGAAGGATTTATTCGTCAAATTTTGGGCTGGCGCGAATACATGCGAGGCGTTTATTGGTCGCAAATGCCAGAATACTCCAATCTCAATTTTTTTGAAAATAAGCACCCACTTCCAACTTGGTTTTGGACAGGAAATACAAAGATGAATTGCTTAAAACAATCCATTTCTCAGTCATTAGAACATGCTTATGCCCATCACATTCAGCGCTTGATGATAACAGGGAATTTCGCTTTACTAGCTGGCATCCATCCCGATGAAGTAGATAGATGGTATTTAGGAATTTATATCGATGCATTTGAATGGGTTGAGATAACAAATACGCGTGGAATGAGTCAATATGCAGATGGTGGAATTGTTGGTTCAAAACCCTATGTGAGTTCTGCAGCATACATTCACAAAATGAGTGATTATTGCGAAGAATGCCATTATCAATATGAAAAAAAAGTCGGTGAAAATGCTTGCCCTTTTAATTCCCTCTATTGGAATTTTTTCGATGAGTATGAAGAAAAACTGAAATCAAATCCACGACTTGGAATGATGCTGAATCTATGGAAAAAAATGCCGAAGGAAGACCAAATAGCAATATTGGAACAAGCAAAAACATACCTCTATCAAATAGAAGCACTATGAAGAGAATAGGAATTGTATTGTTTACAAGCGACTTGCGTTTGCATGATAATTTTACGCTTCTACAAGCAATCAAAGAAAATGATGAGATAATTCCTCTTTTTTGTTGGGATGAAGTATTTATGAATAGAACGCAATTTGGTTTTTCTAGAATGGGTGAAATTCGAAAAGCTTTTTTAAAAAAAGTACTCGATGATTTACACATACAACTAAAGGCTATCGGCGGCTATTTATTGGTGAAAAAAGGAAATCAATTAGATGTATTGAACGAGTTGTTATCCAATTATCGTATTTTTAAAGTGTACACCAAAAAACAAGTGGGAATCGAGGAAAAAAGAGCGAATGAACAGATAAAAAAGATCTTGATTTCCAAAGGTGTAGATTTCGAAGAGTATAGCACAAGCACCATGTATCATCCTTCTGATTTGCCTTTTTCTATGAAATCCATTCCGGAGGTGTTTACTAAATTTAGAAAAATCGTTGAGAAAGAGGCGGTGGTAAGAATGCCAGTGGCCTCACCCACCAAAATCAATAGTCCCGTAATTTCGAAAGATTTAATGAATGCGACTGATTTCTCTTTTGATTTTAAATTCGATAATCGAAGTGCTCTTCCAAAATTGGGTGGTGAACCGGCAGCTTTGAAACACTTGAATGACTATTTATTCGAAAATCAACATTTACTTCATTACAAGGATACCCGAAACGAGCTTCATGGCTGTGATTTTTCCTCTAAACTATCACAGTGGTTATCCTTAGGATGCCTTTCAACAAAGTTTATTTTTCACGAGGTTAAACGTTTTGAAAAAGAGGTGAAGGCAAATGAATCTACCTATTGGTTAATTTTTGAATTATTGTGGCGCGACTTTTTTCGATTTTCTTTTAAAAAACATCCATTGGACTATTTTCAATTGCATGGGATTCTTGGAAACTCAGAGCGCAATGCAAAGATAAATTCAGAAGTCTTAGCATCTTGGGTGAATGGAGAAACGCCAAACTCTTTTGTGAATGCATCTATGAAAGAACTGAAAGCAACCGGATGGACTTCTAACCGCATGCGACAAATTGTAGCAAGTTATCTAATTTATGATTTGGAACAAGATTGGCGAGTTGGTGCTGCCTATTTCGAATCGCAACTAATCGATTACGATGTTTCTTCCAATTGGGGCAACTGGGCTTACATTGCTGGGGTTGGAAACGATCCTCGATCGGGTCGCAAATTCAACACCGATAAGCAAGAAGAACAATACGATAAGGATAAATGTTATCAAAAAATATGGAACACGATTTAGTATGCCACTATAGTAATTTGCCTTCGCCTTTAGCATATGCGAAACAACAAAGTTTAAATTCCGAACAGTTAAGTGAAACGGATATTGATCGAATTATCGAAATGGCTTGGGAAGATCGCACACCTTTTGATGCCATAAAAATACAATTTGCTTTGAATGAGCAAGCTGTTAGAAATTTGATGCGAAAAGAACTTAAACCAAGTTCATACAAGCGTTGGAGGATAAGAGTTGAGGCATGTCAAACAAAACATATAAAAACACGAACTGAAGACATTAATCGCTTCAAATGCTCTCGGCAACGAAGTATAACGAACAATAAAATTTCCAAACGATGATTTGTATTGACAAGAAAGAAATCCAAGCCCTTTCGAGGTTACCTCGTTTAAATTTGATTAATTCTTGCATGGGATACAAGTCTGCGAATTTGATTGGTACAATCTCAAAACAAGGCCGCTATAATTTAGCAGTTTTTTCAAGTGTAACTCATATTGGTAGTGATCCGGCATTACTAAGTTTTATCCTACGACCAACTACAGTTCCGCGCCACACTTACACCAATATAAAAGAGACAAAGTTTTTCTCTCTGAATGCAATAACATCAGCTTTAATTTCAAAAGCGCATCAAACCTCAGCAAATTATCCCGAAGAAATCAACGAGTTTGAAGTAACAGGAATTGAACCTGAATTAAAAAATGACATGGCGGTTCCTTTTGTAAAGGAAAGTCCAATTCAATTGCTTTGTAGCTATGTAAATGAATATGAAATCAAAGAAAATGGTACCATACATGTAATTGCTGCCATTGAAAAGATTTTTATCAAAGACGAAATGCTAGATTCCGACCACTGGATTCAACTCGATAAAGGTGATATAGTTGCAATAAACGGTTTGGATGGTTATGCAAAATCTGAATTAATTAAACGTTTTCCATATGCACGAGTTGCAAAATGAAAAAAGAAGATATAAAGTTTTTTGACTAGATTAAAACTTTGCACCGATTGAAAGGAAGAAAGTTCTACCATTTGCTGGTAACAATCCAGGCCCGGGATATCCTCCTGACCGTCGTGTTGCGTAGCTTTCATCCGTTAAATTATTAACTCCCGCTTTAATGTTGTATTTACCGTTTATCAAATAGGTTCCTGAAACATCCATAACATCATAAGCATCTATTTTTCCTATAGTTGCTTTCGCATTTGGCAACTCTGTATTAAGAGCATCCGTAAATATTTCACCAACTTGATTATATTGAAAAGTGAAAGAAAAGCGATTATACTTATAGGTTAAACCAAAACGGTTAATGTTTCTCGGAGCATTTTCAACAAAGTTTCCACTAAAATCCTTTGTTTTATCTGCTACAGCAGCGGGATCGTCCCAACGCGTGTATCGAGCATCTATTAACGCTACATTGGTAAATAATTTTAAACTACCTAATGTATTCTCTGTAGTAAACAACTTAAAGCAATCCAGTTCAACATATGATTCAATTCCTTGACTAACGGATGAACCGATGTTAGTTTTTAGATTTTTTCCATTTGTAGAGATTGTTCCAATGCGATTATCGTAGAACAAATAAAACACTCCAATATCAAAAGTTACCAAGTTTTTCAATGAACCTCTATATCCAAAGTCAACATTATATCCTTTGGCATCCCTCAAATTTTGATCAATGGAATCAGTTGTAGCTGCAGGTGTTAACTCTGAAAAGGTCACCGGCCTGAATGCTTGGCTGAAATTTGCATATAGATTTGTGTTATTGGTAGTTTTAAATTCTGTACCAATACCCATCAAAATAACCGATCTTTTTTGTTCAGGAACATTAAGAGAGACTCCAACAACCGGTTTATCAATCGTTCCCGAAACACTCGAGTTTATTAACTCAGCACGAACTCCTGGGGTAACATTCCAACGTTTTGAAAGTTGAAACATGTTTTCTGCGAAAATGGCAGCATTCTTTGTTGACAAATGAAGATCCTTTTTGTAATCAAAACTTCCATAGATACTATTCTGTTGTGAAATAATATCCAAGTCAAAATCACTGTTTACAGAACCAGTTCCTGCTTGTTTTCGTGTTGTTTTTCCAAGATAAGCACGCAACCCTGATGAAAATGCTGATTTTTGTCCAAATAATTTGTATTCCTTTAAGAAACGTAATTCCGAACCCAAATTGTTATACCAATCGCGATCTACTTGTCTATTATTGTAATAATTACCGTTTAAAGAATCTGCTACAAAAATATCTTTGAGATAACCAATGCTGTTTCGTTGCGCATACGTATTGAAAATCTTTAAATTCAATTTGGTAGAATTATTAATCAAATAATCAACGTTTAATGTTGTGGAATTCCATGGCGTACTAAACCAATTTCTTGCTCGCACAGATTGTTGAGGATCAGTGATAAACATCGCATCGGTTAAGCCTCCAGGTTGTTGACTCAAGAAATCCATGTGTGTGTATTCCAAAGTAACGTTAATTTTTTCAGAAAATGCATACGTCAAAGAGATATGACCGGTAGTTGTTTTATACTGGCTGTTTTGTCTCCACCCGTCAGCACTTCGATGATGTAAATAAGCGTAATATGAGAATTTCTTAATTTTTCCTCCGATTGCATTATAAGCATTGAATAAGCCATAATTCCCAATCGTTTGTTGGGTTTCGAATGTAAACGTTTTATTGCCAAGACTTTTTTTAGTGACATAATTGAATAAACCACCGAATTGCGTACCATACTGTAAAGATGCCGCGCCACGAACGACCTCAATTTTTTCCAAAGCTTCCGTTGGAGGAGTGTAATAAGCTTCCGGATAACCATAGGCCTCCGAAGAAATATCATAACCATTTTGACGCACATTTAATTCCCAAGATCTATTCGGACTCAAGCCTCTAGTTGCGACAGATGTTTGTATCCCGGAGCCATCGCTCTCCCAAATAGATACTCCTGGAACTTTTGCCATAATTTGTCTGTAATTATTGGATGACAAATCTGCATCTAATTGATTCATTTGAATTACTTCTGATTTTTTTCCAGCATATATATTTGTACCTGAAATTGAAGGTAAAAAATTGGGTGTCTTTTCTGAGATAATCATTTCTTTATGAAGTTTCATTCGAACACTGTCTTTTGAAACATGCTGCGCTGTAGCAACCTGACAAACAAGCAATACTGTAAAAAATGTAATTTTATGAATCATAGTGCAAAATAACTATCGATTAAAGAGCCTTGCAATACCAAAAAAGTGGTATATTAGAATGAATCTAAATAAGAAGGCACAATTTTACACCGTAAAAATGAATTTTTCAAGTTTCAACGGGATTAACATTCATTAAATAATTTTCACTGACTATTGCTTTAATTTTATTGTTAAACAAGCAATTATGTTGAATAAAGACTTTTATATTACTTATGGAAAGTTGCTTTATGCATTGGCGAAAAGTGATGGATACCTCCAAGAAATCGAAAAAGAAAAAATCATTGATTTAGTGCATGATAAATTGGCAACCATTGAAACACAAAATGACTTTTCAGGAACCGATTTGGCATTTTACACCTCTTTTGCATTTGAAGCGGCTGAAGAATTCGAACTGACTGTCCAGGATGCCTTATTGGAATTTACTGCTCATTTTAAATTTCATCATTTACATATGAGTTATGAGCAAAGACAAGTGTTAATTACTGTCATGGAAGATGTTGCAAGAATCTATGGAAAAGTGACAAAAAAAGAACTCTCAATCATTGAAAAGTTTAAAGAATTGGTCCAATAAAAACTTACTTATTCTCTGTTTCTTATTTCCGTTTTCTTCGTTCTTCCAACCATTTCGGTGTCTGTTTTTCAGTTTTTTTATTTTCTGAACCAAGAAGTTTTTCAATCAAATCAGGTCGTTTTGCTTTTTCAAGACGTTGCTTGATCCATGCTTGATTTTCGCGTTTGTACCAGAAAAAGAAACGATTCTGATTCAGCTTTTCCTCTCTAGTTTTAACTGTTTTTACAGGTTTCAAAGTGTAAGGGTGAACACCCGTATAATAAATCACTTCTGCAACAGTCATTGGTGTTGGTGTAAAGTCTTGAACTTGTTCCAACTGAAATCCCATATCTTTTGTTTCGGCAGCAAGATTGGCCATATCTTCCTCTTCACAACCCGGATGGGAAGAAATAAAGTAAGGGATTAGTTGCTGTTTTAGGTTGTGTTTTTCAGAGATCTGATCGTATTTCTCCTTGAATTTATGGAAATACTTGAACGATGGTTTTCGCATTACGCGTAAAGTCGCATCTGACGTATGTTCCGGTGCTACTTTCAAACGTCCGCTTACATGTCTAGTAATTACTTGTTCGATGTACTCATCATGATTTCCATCTTCATTGTTTTTGTTGAAATCGTCTACCAATAAATCATAACGAATTCCAGAACCAACAAATGCTTTTTTTACTTTGGGGTTGGCATCCACCTTTCGATACAATTCCGTCAACGGCTTGTGGGAAGTATCTAAATTATTGCAAATTACTGGGTGAATGCAGCTTGGCGATACACATTTGGCACAAATCGCTTCATCTTTCCCTTTCATTTTATACATATTGGCTGATGGCCCACCTAAATCCGAGATATAACCTCTGAATTCAGGATGATTTACAACTTCCTCCACTTCGGCCAAAATCGATTTTTCACTTCTGGACGCGATAAATTTTCCTTGATGCGCTGAAATAGTACAAAAACTACAACCACCAAAACAGCCACGATGCATGTTGATTGAAAACTTAATCATGTCATATGCCGGTATCGATCCACGTTTTTTATATTTTGGGTGAGGTAAACGGGTGTAAGGCAAATCAAATGACTTATCAACTTCATTTTCAGTCATGGTTTTGTAAGGTGGATTGATAACCAAAGTCTCATTTCCGACATGCTGAATGATGCGGTTTGCCTCCCATTTGTTGGATTCAACCTCAACCACTTTAAAATTCGCAGCATATTTGATTTTGTCTTTGAGACACTCTTCATGACTTGCCAGCTCGACAGTTTCCCAATTTTTATTTTTTGGTAATTCCAGATTTTTATCTTGTAAAAAAGCAACTTGCTTCAAAGTTTTAGCTTGCTGGAATGGAACTCCTTTTTTCAAAAGTCGCAACAATTCACGTAGAGGTTGTTCCCCCATTCCATAAACTAATAAATCTGCTTTAGAATCTACTAGAATAGATGGCATGAGTTGATCTTTCCAGTAATCGTAATGCGTTACACGACGGAGAGAGGCTTCAATTCCACCCAATAAAACCGGAACATCGGGAAATAGATCCTTTAAAATATTGGAATAAACAATCGATGCATAATCTGGACGAAATCCAGCTTCACCACCTGGAGTGTAAGCATCAGTAGACCGCAAACGCTTATTGGCAGTATAGTGATTCACCATGGAATCCATGCATCCGGCAGTTACACCAAAAAACAAACGCGGTTTTCCAAGTTTTTTGAAATCACGTAAATCATCTTTCCAGTTTGGTTGTGCTACAATTCCGATTCTTAATCCTTCATCTTCAATGATTCTGCCAATTACAGCGGTTCCAAAAGCTGGGTGATCTACATATGCATCACCCGAAATTAGAATAACATCAAATTCTTCCCAAGCTCTTTTTTCCGCCTCTTTTAAGGACATAGGTAACCAATCCGATAGCGGTCTTTCGTTATTCATAGTACAAATTTACGGAGAAGTATGCTTTTAAATGTCGAGCAGGGACAATTTTAGAAAAGATTGTAGCGAGACTAATACCTATGAATTTAATTTATACTTTTGAACTTGCTTATTATGCAGGATTAATATATGTGGAATTCCCTAGCTAGTTTGATATTACGCAACAGACTACTTGTTTTGTCTGTAATTTCTGTTTTGACAGTTGTTTTCGGTTATTTTGCTCTGACCAATTTAAAAGTCGACAACCGTTACGGCAACACTTTACCTAAAGATAGCCCTGTTCAATTGGACTATCAGAAATTTAAAGACCAGTTTGGAGAAGACGGGTCAACACTTGTAATAGCAATAAAAGCAGATTCGTTACATACGGAAACAAATTTTAAAAAATGGCTGGAACTAGGTAATAAAATACGAAAGTTAGATGGCGTTGAAAATGTAATTTCAGAAGCAACTTTATTTACAATTTCAAATAACGTCAAGAAAAAAAAATTTGAAATTCATCGTATTTTCTCTGATACAACTTTCAAAAAAAAATCAATTGATTCTATAAAAAGAGAAATTCGCAGAAATCCGATTTATCAGAACATGTTGTATAATGATGCTGAAAAAGTATCATTATTAATGATTGGAATGGACGAAAAATGCCTTGCAGATAAAAAAAGATCCAAGGTTATTTTTGAAATAGAAGAAATTGCAGAATCATATTCTAAATACTTTGGCAAACCACATTTTGCCGGATTGCCTCACATGCGGATTGTAATTGGAAAGCGGATTGTCAACGAAATGTACATTTTCCTTGGTTTGTCCATTTTAGCTTCTTCGTTACTTCTATATATTTTCTTCCGTTCTTTTAGAGTTGTAATGCAATGCAATCTTGTGGTTTTTGTTTCAGTTATCTGGGCCTTAGGTAGTATTGCAATGTTCGATTTCAAACTATCAATCATGATGGCTTTGATTCCTCCACTTTTGATTGTTATTGGCGTTCCAAATTGCGTGTTTTTAATAACGCGTTACCATCAGGAATATGTAAGATTCAATAATAAAACTAGAGCACTATTTACTATGATTAGAAGAATAGGCTCGGTGACTTTTTTAACTAACTTAACTACAGCAGTGGGTTTTTGTACTTTCACAAGTTCTGAATCACTCGCTCATTTTGGAATTATTTCGAGTTTAAACATCATGTTAGTCTTTGTACTATCCATATGTATAATTCCAATAATTGCTTCATTTTCCAAACCACCAAAACCACGACACCTTAAACACCTTTACACCGTTTATTCCCAAGGATTCATAGAATATATAGTTGTTATTATCACTAAACACAGAAAATGGGTCTACATTTCATCTGTCGTTTTAGTATTGATAAGTATTTTCGGAATGACTAAAATCATTGCAACTGGAAATGTAACAAGTGATTTACCAAAAGATGATCCGATCTTATTGGATTTAAAATTTATAGAGAAAAATTTTGGGGGCGCTATTCCTTTCGAAGTTACAATCAATTATAAACGAAAAGGAAGGCTGTTTTCAAACGAAACTTTGAATAAAGTTGATGAGATTCAAACGCTTTTTGCTAGTGATACAATGTTCTCAAAAAGTCTTTCGATGGTTAATTTCCTAAAAGCTATTAACATGGCCTATTACGGGAATAACCCAGATCAATATAAATTGATTTCTAACAAAGACAAACTTCGATTGAAAAAATACTTTGATAAATTTGATCCAAGTACTTTGAACGGGGGAAATTTGTCACTTAAAAATTTGGTAGACACCGTACTTACTTCACTTCGTATTCGCATGCAAATGAAAGATTTGGGATCGTATAAAGTGGCTGATAAAGTTGATTCATTGCGCTTAAAAGTTGATAAAATATTGAATCCAGATAAAGAGAATTTGGAACGACTATTAACCAAATTAGAAAACGGAAATAAGGATGTACTTGACTCAATAATTTACGAATATCCATCTGTTTTTAACAACCTGACAGCCCTAATTGCAAATGGAAACGCGGACCTACAAATGGCATTTGATATGGATCCTGAAAAAATCAATTCCTACAAATCAAAATCCAATTTTAAGGGGTTAATTCGTAAAGCAATCGACCAAGATTATTACGATTTGACATTTACAGGAACCTCTGTTGTAGTTTCTGAAGGAACACGTTATTTATTTATCAATTTGGTTCAAAGTCTCGTTTTCGCAATAATCTCTATCGCATTGTTAATGGCCTTTTTATTCAGATCATTTACTATCATTTTAATCTCTATGATTCCAAACATAATTCCTTTACTTTTCACTGCAGGAATTATGGGGTATTTTCAGATTCCGCTGAAACCTTCTACTTTATTGGTTTTTGGAATTGCACTTGGAATAACAGTAGATAATGCTATTCTCTTCCTCGCCAAGTATCGTCAAGAATTAAAACAGCACACTTGGGACGTCAAATATGCCATTTTACATTCGCTTCGTGAAACAGGTTTGGGGATTTTCTATACCTCAGTAATTTTGTTTTTTGGATTTATCATGTTTGTATTCTCTCAATTTGGTGGTACCAAAGGATTGGGCTTGTTGGTCTCAATTACAATTCTTGTAGGTATGGCGACAAACTTGATTATTCTTCCATCTTTGCTACTATCACTCGAAAGAAAAGTAATTACTAAATCTTTTCAAGAGCCTTACTTCGATATTTATGACGAAGAAACAGATTATGATGCTGATAAATTGGAAATTGACACTCGGGGTATAGATTAAAAAAATCTATACCTATGTTATCTCGTTTTTTAAAGTATTAATTTTCGTCACATAATTTCAAAATCCAAAAAAAGCATATTTTTACATTTGCATGAAGGAAACCCAGTTCATTAAGGAAAATAAAGAGAAATGGCAGCGATTCGAACAACTGAATGCTTCTTCTCATGCGAATCCCGAAGAACTTTCCGATTTATACCTTGATATCACCGATGATCTAGGCTACGCTCAGACAAATTACCACAGAAGAACAGTTCGTGTTTATTTAAATCAACTTGCTCAAAAGGTTTTTATAGGTGTAAATAAATTTAAAAAAGATTCGGTTAAAGAATTATTGAGAGGTTTGACATTATCACTTCCTATTGAAATTTACAAATCGAGAAGAACTTTAATGACTGCTTTTATTGCATTTATAGTTTACGTTGGAATAGGTGTTGTATCAACGATTATAAATCCCGATTTTCCACGAATAGTTATGGGGGACGGATATGTTGACATGACTATCCAAAATATTGAAGCAGGAAATCCACTAGGAGTTTATGAAGATAGCGACCAATTGGCGATGTTTATAAACATCACAACCAATAATTTGGGAGTAGCATTTCTCACTTTTTTTGCAGGATTTTTCTTTACGGTAGGAAGTCACATGCTGCTTTTTTCAAATGGGGTTATGCTCGGAGCCTTTCAATATTATTTCAGACTGAAGGGATTACTTATAACTAGCTTTTTAGGCATTTGGATCCATGGAGCATTTGAAATTTCCGCGATTGTTTTAGCTGGAGGTGCTGGAATAACTGCAGGAAATGGATGGCTTTTTCCTGGGACACATACGCGTTTTCAATCAATGAAATTGTCGACTAAACGAGGAGTAAAAATCATGTTCGGATTGGTTCCATTTATTATTGCTGCAGGATTTTTAGAAAGTTATGTGACGCATAATTATGACACAATGCCAGATTGGACAAAATGGATGATTATTGCTTTTTCCTTTGCGCTTATCATCTTCTTTTTTGTCGTTTATCCATATTACATTGCTAAAAAACATCCTGAATTAATCAATAAAGAAGAAGATTTTAATGATGTAAATGATTATCAGTTTGTACAAGGAAAGATTCGATCCATTGGGGAAATTGTAAGAGAATCTTTGGCATTTTATCAGAAGTACTTTTCAAAATTCATGTTAGTAATATGGAGAATTGTTCTGCCGATAGCTCTTGGGTTAATTTTTGTGCGTGATTATTTGTTTCCGGAAGATCAGTATTATGTTTATTTCTTCGATTGGGCAAATCAACTTGATTTCATCTTTGGATTCAGCTTCAGAACAAAATATGATTTAATATCATTCTCATCGTGGCTAATCTTATTAACGTTAATTCATGCCTCTGTTTTGCATGTTTTTTATTGCCTGGTGGAAACACCTGTTTCTTTAATTCAATATCTAAAAAAACGCTTTTTAGCACTATTTGTTGGGAATTTATTATTGTGTTCCATCGTTCTTTTATTGCCTTGGTATATTTTACTTCCGTCAATCTTAGTTATTCCATTTATTCAGTTAATAATTCCATCGTTCGGATTTGGAAATGAAAAATGGCTTAGCAATTTGAAAATAGGTTTTAAATTCGGTGCATCTAGTTATATAATTTCACTCATATGCTTGATTTTACTTGGTGCTTTGGTTGCTGTTTTTGTGCAGCCTCTTGCTTTCGTTGGTAGCATTGTGGAAAATGAAATGCGTGGACCAACAATGTTTCCGGATGTTCTAGATTTATTTTGTGATTTTATCGAAAAAATTGTAGCAAATTATGGTCAGAATGGGGTTTTCTGGTCAAATGTCTTTAGACAAATTATTTATGTAGTTATTTTACTTATATCTATCCCACTTTACACTATTCTTTCTGTTTTTCTTTTTTCAAACATGCAGGAGACCAAACAAGCTAAGTTTTTGTGGAAAGAATACGAAAAATTCGGAAAAAGAGACCGTTATAAAGAGACAAGCGTTGAGGATTAAATTATTCATATCAGGACTTTATATTTTTCTGACCTTCATTGGAATGGCTCAGAAAAGTTCCGATGTCGAACAAAAATGGGAACAGTCTCAAAAAGAAATTGAGTTCGGGAAGGATCCAAAACAAAAAGAACCAAAAGACTGGTGGTCGAATGGACCTCATTATTACTCAGAAGCTTCAGAATCAGAAAATACTGAACCCGTAAGTAATGATTTTCAGGAAAACATAGAACGCAGTAGAAAAGGGAAAGGTGGAGGAAAAGCTTCAAATAAACAGATGCAGGATCCTGAAATGATTGAGCCTCCTGAATTTGATCCGCCGGAAATTGATGAACCAGATATTGATGTTGATGCGCCCGACCCAACGAAAATCTCACAGTCCACATGGAAAATGATCCTATTCGTGCTGATTTTTGTTGCTGTAATCGCAGGTCTATATTTTTGGCTTCGAAAGCAAAATTCAAATCCAAAATTTATTCAAGAATTTGATGATGATTGGAATCCAGAGATAATTACCAAATCTGAACTGGAATTGAGACTCGAAAGTGCTTTGCTAAATGAAAATTATAGAGAAGCTGTTCGAGTTTACTTTACGCTCATATTGCAAGAATTGATTGCTCTTCAATTGATTCAATGGAAACGTGAAAAAACAAATCACGATTATTTAAGAGAGTTGAAACAAAATGAGGTAAGAAGTCAATTTTGGCAGAGTGTTCGCGTTTTCGACCTTGTTTGGTATGGAGAATATCTGTTGGATAAATCACGATTTGAGAAAATCCAATCCCACTTTTTATCCTACTTGGAAAAATTAAAGGCAATTAAGCGATGAAAAACAAAGTGCAATTAATCGTTTTGGCTGCTGCATTCGTATTTGCTGCTTTGCTTCTATTTCTCTGGAAATCAACTGGAGTAGATTCAAACGGTTCGGATACTAATTTTCATTCTTTTAACTGGGATAAAAAATATGGCTTTCAGAGCAAAGATCCAAAAGGACTTTACCTGTTTTTTTCTTTGTTAAAATTTAAACACCCGAAGCAAAAAATTCTTGAAATTAATTCTCCAAACAAATTCGATTCTGTCTTACACGAAAAGAAAAATGCAACATTTTTGTTTATTGGTGATACCGTAGGGCTTCTAAATTCAGAACTCAAACAGCTTTTAGCAAAGTATAACCAGGGAAGCACCCTCTTTTTTAGCTCCAATGTGTTGGGTTCAAATATTGAGGATACGTTGTTACCCTTTGCTCGTGAGGATATAGAATTTAAAGAATTTGCTTTTAGTGAGTCGACAAGTTATCGATTTGATGGTCAAGAATCAAAATTTTGGTGCCAATACCAGACGGATACACTAGCGATGGAATGGAACGGCTACAATCTGCAAAATTTACCTTTTGGATTAACCGGAAATATAGATGGCTTGGTAAAACAAAACAGTTTAATGACTTTTCTACGAATTAAAGGTTCGAAAAGTAACCTTTATTTTCAAACTAACCCGGAGCCTTTTATGAATTATCAAATGAAAACAAAAGATGGTTTCCGACATGCCGATTTTGTTCTAAATAGTATTCCTGAAGAAAATCCAGTTTATTACATATCAACTGCTCAGGTGAAACCTTTGAATTTGGACGAGGAAAATAATTACGATGGTGAAGAAGCAGAACAAAGCTTGATGGAGCTGATTTTAAATAATCGTACATTGATGAATTCCATGATCCTGGTTTTTCTTGGAGCAACATTGTTCATTATTTTCAGATCAAAAAGAAGAAAAGTGGTCATCCCAATAATTCAAAAACAAGAAGGAATAACGCAAACCTTTGTTCAAACCGTGGCTTCCATCTTTTTGACAAAACAAAACCCATACATTGTTCAACAAATTCAAAAAAAGAATTTCTTTGACACTGTTTTACGCCATTACTACGTTGACTTACATCGAAAAAATGACCCACGAGACGTTGAAGTATTAGCGGAAAAAACAGGTTATCCATTAGACAAAATGCAAAAACTTATCAAAGAATTGCGTTACGAAAATCAAGCAATCAGTAATGAATATGTTCAGAGTATTTCAAAACTTCAACATGATTTTTACAGACACTGTGGTATCATTGGAAAAGAGGAAATTAGAGCTAGTCATATTTTTGAAGTCAACAGAAATATTTGGATTACTTCCTTGATTTTAATTTCTGGATTAACAACCACTTCGTTAGGTCTTTATTTACTTATCAATTCCAAAGGGTCAGGAGTTATTTTATGGGTAATTGGATTCCTGCTTATTGCTTATAGTATTTTAAGAATAATATTTCCACACCTAAAAGTGGAAGGTGAAAAAGTGATTTATTTCAATGTTTTGGGAATAAAAAATAAAGATGAAAACACGATTCTGAAAAAAGTTGAAAACACGAAAATTGAATTGGAAATCAATGGGAAAGAAGTTTTTATTCCAACTTGGGATACACTGAATAGCGATATCGCTCAATTAAAACGATTTATTCATCAAAATAAAAATTTATGACAGAGAATATGGAAAATCAGGAAAATCATTCTCCTTCGGAATCTGAGAATGAAACTTCAAATGTAAATTCTTTTGGTCTTGAAAGAGAAAACCATGATCTGATCTGGGTTGCAGATAAAGTAAACCAGGTACGTGAAGAGTTGGCTCGATTTATCATCGGACAGAATGAAACATTAGAATTACTTATTGCCGGCATCTTCGCGAATGGTCACATACTTCTAGAAGGAGTTCCAGGTGTTGCAAAAACGCTTGCTTCAAAAGTGTTGTCAAAAACGTTAAATGTTGGATTTTCACGCATTCAATTTACGCCAGATTTAATGCCTTCCGATGTAATTGGAACCAGTGTTTTTAACATGAAAGATTCTTCGTTTTCATTCAAAAAAGGACCGGTATTTTCAAATATTGTTCTTATCGACGAAATTAATCGGGCTCCTGCTAAAACGCAGGCTGCTCTTTTTGAAGTAATGGAAGAACGCCAAATTACTTATGACGGACATGTCTACCCTATGGAATTCCCATTTCTTGTAGTTGCCACACAAAACCCTGTTGAGCAAGAAGGAACTTATAATTTGCCCGAAGCGCAACTTGACCGTTTCCTTTTTAAGGTTAAAATTGGTTACCCGGACCTTGATCAAGAAGAAGATATCTTGAGAAGATACAAGAAAACTATTGGCGCTGCGGATTTAAATACAGTTAAAGCCGTATTCTCAGCGCAGGAATTGCAAAAAATCCATAATGTAATGGAAGAAGTCATTGTGGAAGAACAATTAATCAAATACATTGCTGCTATTACGCACAAAACACGAAATCATGGAAAACTGTTTCTAGGTGGTTCACCGAGAGCCTCTTTATCCATGTTGCGCGCATCCAAAGCTATTGCAGCAATTCGTGGCAGGGATTTCGTTACCCCGGAAGACATTCGTTTTGTAACTGTTCCTGTTTTGAATCACCGATTGATTCTTACACCGGAAGCAGAAATGGAAGGTTTTACTTCGGAGGAAATTATCAAAGAAATTGTTGAATCAATCGAAGTGCCGAGATAAGAATGACAGAAGTAAATAACATATTACTTACCCGCCGATTTTTCTGGTTTTTTTCGACCTCAGTAATTTTATATGCTTGTGGTTTTGTATTGCCAAATTATCAATGGTTGGGAGAATATGCGTTGTTTACTTTGCTGATTTTAGTTGTTCTAGATTTACTTCTTTTGTTAACCATTGGGAAAAAACCTGTTTTCGAACGAGTTTTCAATGAACGATTGAGCATGGGAGATGAAAATCCGGTGCATCTCATCCTAAGAAATGAGAGTAGATTCCCCTTGTTTTTTGAGTTAAATGAAGGATTTCCTGATTTTGCACAGGAGCGAACAAGGCGTTTTCATGGAAAAATGGCAAATGGGATCGACACAGAATTGAAATATGTACTGCATCCGAAAAGAAGAGGTAAATTTCATTTCAACGATGCATACCTCTTTTTGAAATCTTTCCTGAGTCTTGTTGAAAGAAGAATAATTTATAAAAACGATGACGCCTTTCACGTTTACCCCTCTGTTTTACAGATGAAAAAGTATGAATTACTTGTTTTTCAGCAACAGAAAACCTCATCCGGAATTAAAAGAATCCGGAGATTAGGTAATGCAAAAGAATTTGAGCAGATACGAAATTACGTTCAAGGTGATGAATTGAAAACAATCAATTGGAAGGCGACAAGTAGAAAAATGGAATTGATGGTCAACCAATATCAAGATGAAAAATCGCAGCATGTATATTGCATCGTTGACAAAAGTCGCACTATGCAACTCGAATTTGAAGGATTGAGTTTATTGGATTATTCGATTAATTCATCCTTGGTATTTGCTAATATTTGTCTTTTGAAAGGAGATAAATTCGGGTTGTTTACGTTTTCAGATAAAGTTGGGACACAAATTCCGGCAGACAGAAACAGTTCCCAAATGAAAATGGTAATGGATGCCTTGTACAACCAGAAAACGAAGTTTAAAGACGGCAATTTTGAGTTGATGCAAACAACAATTCGTCAGAAAATAAAAACGCGTTCGATGTTGTTGCTGTTTACCAATTTTGAAAATGAATTTGCCATGCGTCGTGCGTTACCATATTTGCAGCAAATCAATAAAAAACACTTATTAGTTGTCGTTTTCTTTCAAAATGCTGAATTGAAAAAATTAGCTTTTGCTACGCCAACATCATTAAATCAACTATATACTGGGGTAATTGCTGAGCGAATGATTACAATGAAGGCTAGAATGGCGAGAGAACTCAAACAGTATGGAATCCAAACAATTTTAACCGCTCCTGAAGAACTTTCAGCCGGCGTCATCAACAAATACCTTGAATTAAAGGCCAAAGGAAATATTTAGAACGGAATTTAATTTATTAAAAATGCTCCCTTTCATTTTTTTCTAATTTTGCAACATTCAAATTTAAATCAGTATAATATTATTCAATAGTCATGGCAAACAAACCCAAATATTTTTCTAAAAAAGCAATTAAAGCATTACTTGTAATTGCTTTTGGTAGCTTGATGTTTTTCTTTTACAAGCAATTTCCTAAATTAAACTCGAAAAATGATTTGATTGAGGTCAAAGGAATCCTTAAGGATTTTTCTTTTAAAGAAAATATGAATGGACGAACTAAAGAATACCTTTATTATTTTCACCTAAGTGATTTTAATGCTTCTTTTAGAATTGAAGACGAATCTGTTTCTGCTTTTAAGCAAAATTCTTTTTATTCTAAGGTTAAGACAGGAAATGAAATTTCTTTGTTCGTTCTAAAGTCGGAAAGTAGTAAACTAAATCTAACGGACGATATTTATGTTTTTGGGGTTCATGGAAATAATATTGAGTTTTTAAATGTTGAAGATTCGATTTCAGAAACAAAATCTGTAAAGTTATTCTTAATGTATCTTGCATTTTTAAGCCTTATTGGAGGGGCGATAGCTTATATTTATTTTATTTTTAGATAATTAACAACGGAATGTCATTTGATTATTTTCTAAATTGAATTTAATTTATTTAACAAGCGCTCCTTTTCAATTTTTTCTAATTTTGAACCTTTCGAATAAATAACAACTAAAAAACAATAATTATG